>JAJCYC010000193.1 GCA_029263115.1 Pseudonocardia sp.
GGCCGGAATCACCCAGATCAAGCGCACCCTCGAACGCATCGCCGCCGACCGGACCAGGATCTTCCCGATCATCGCCACCGCCATCCGAGCAACCTGACGACCTCACGCCAACCTCACGGACTTTGACGTTCCCCTGGGGGGGAACCTCAAAATCAAGATCACCTAGACAGGGTCAGTCCGCGGATCCAGGCTTAGGCGATGACGACCGTGACGGTGCCGCCAACGCAAGTGCTCGACAAGCCGGGCACGATCCGATGGGCGGTTGGCTCCGAGGCTGGCCCTCGCTCTATGGCTTGGAACTTCGTCGGTCACACCACTGCAGACGACGTGTTCATCGGTCTCCGGGAGCGCATGCACGAGGTGAAGCTGAGTCTCCACAGCGTCAAATGGCGGATGGCGTACACCGAACAGGGGCGGAAGGCCCGGCTGCCCGAAGGTGTTGATCGAGTGCTGACCCGATGGGAGCACACTCCCGAACTTCTTCCAGGGTGGCGTCGGGGCGCAACGATCGTCTTCGCACGGTCGAACCTTGGCGCAGGCTACCCGGAGAAGCGCGTGAAGGGCGGTGGCGCGGTGTCCTTCTACCCGCTCCCCGCTGAGGGCTGGGGTCTGCGCTTCGATGTCCTGCTCGGAGCCCCCGAGCGCGACGAAAACATCACGATCCTGGACGCAGCAGCGGATGTGGGCCGAATGACCTTGGCGAGCGGCGCCGTCGTATGGGTCGTTGCTTCGGAGGTCCCCGTTGACCCAATGTACGAAGCGGGCCTGGCAGACCTCCGCCAAAACGCGGTCGCGGCCTACGGAGGCGGACCAGAAGTGCGCGGTTGGGCCTGGGGAAATGCCGACGAGGACGGTGGGCCGATCCTGATTGACCTGAGCAACGCGCCGGCGCACAAGCCGTCGCCGTGACCATGGCTGTGACCATCCGGCCGGAATCCGCACTCGGGTGATGCTCGAACAAAGCGAGAGGCCCCTGACCTTGCTGGTCAGGGGCCTCTCGCGGTGGTAGCGGGGGTAGGATTCGAACCTACGACCTCTGGGTTATGAGTGCAGGCAGGAGAGTCCCAGACGGTCGGCTGGTTCCGATCCCACGCAGGTCATCCCCATCTGGCCGGCCCATGTGTCCCGCTCCGTTCCACGCGTTCTGGATGCTCGACGGGCGTCCCTGCTACACATCCTGCTACCGCCGAGACCCCGACCTGCCACCTGGAACATCCGATAGGGACTGCCCGCGCACCCGCGCACCCGCGGCCCGGGGACGGTTCAACACGTTCGCACAGCCCTGGCCGTCGGCGCGTTAGAGCGAGGGAGGGATCGAGTGGTTGGGCGGCGTCACGCCGGCAGACGAGAGCTGGCCCAGTCCGGCAGCTCCAAGACCGCCCGGCGGATCGCCCTGTAGTCATCCTTCGGGACCTCCAAGTCGTCGTACATCACCGCGTAGAGGGTGTCCTCGTCCAGCCCGATGTTGAGCATTCCTTGCGGCGCACTGCTGGTTCTCAGGAGGTTGACGTAGCAGCCGTAGTCGATCTGGAGGACGTCGAACCGCTTGCCGACGTCGTCTTTACTGGAGTAACCCTTCTTGATCACATGCAGTAGGCGGTCGTCGATGAGTTGCTGTATGAGCCGGTTGTCCATCGACTCCTGGATCAGCAGGAACGCGCGCGCCTTCCGACCGGAGATCACCTCCTGCACGATGTAGTCGAGCAGGGCGCGCGCATCGCTATTCGCATTGAGCAGCGCGGCCTTCGTGGCCATGTAGACCTGGGCAGCAGCGGTCGTGATGTGCTCGGTTGCGATCCGTGTGTTGCCGGCGCGCAGAGCCGCGCGACTGACGATGCTGAGCGCGTCGCGGGGGACGCCCTCAGCGGCGCGAATCAGCTCCTCCAACGCCGTGCTCTGTGTGAACAACTGACGGAACAGGGAGTCGGGGCTGTCCGGTGGGGACCCGTGCTCATCCGTGAGCACATGAGACAGGTGACGGAACAGGAGGTTCTTGAAGAAGCCGACCGCCCGCGCTGTCTGCAACTCACGGTTCCGCGCGGGGAACACCACGAACTCGTCCAGGTCGAGCAGAGGAAACACCTCTGCACCCACTTCGAGGCCGACGTACTGGCCGGGGGCGTGGGAAATGCGCCACTCCGTACGGTGCGGGATGGCCGCGATCCTGACAGTGACCTTGGGCGAGGTGAAGAAGATCCGCCGCAGCATCTCGCCGAGGTAGGGCTGGAGGTCGAGCGGGATGCCGCTCCACTCGTCGAACAGTAGCCAGCACCGCTTGGCCATGTGGTCGTCCATGATCTTCTGGAACAGCCGCGACGTGGCGCCGAACTGGACGTGGTGCCGTACCCGACCGGTCGATTTCGAACGATTCTGCGCGCTGAGCTTGCCGGTCGCCTTATTCCCCATGTCCAGCGAGGCCGACGGACTGACCTTCACCCCGAGGCTCGACTCGGAACCGCGCTCCTCGCCGGAGGTGTACTCCTGTTCAACCTGCTCGGCCACGACGATCTCACCAAAGTGGTCGAGCACGCTGTCCAGCACCTCGATGAGGGAGTCGCACTTCCCGGCGAACGCATCTTCCAGCAACTTCTCGTGGATGAGGTTGAGGACGTCCACCAGGAGCCTGGTGGCTCGCTCGGGGACCGGGAGGCAAGGGTCACCGTACAGTCCCTCGGTGGAGCCGAGGTCGCGCTCCATGTCGATGTAGACCACGAAGTTGCCCTTGTGCTTCTCGGTCTCAGCGAGGTACTTGAGGGCATGTGTCTTCCCGGTGCCGCGCCGGCCGTAGATGATGCCGTTGCTGCGCGACCCCAGCGCACCAACAAGCGTGCCTTCTTCGACGTAGGTGTGGAGTACGTCCTGGTTGCTGACTCTGTCGGCGCGCAGCTCGACCTCCTGGACAGCCTTCAGGAGATCCGCAGTTTCCACGTTATGGCGCCCTCTCCGTTGCCATATCCAGCATCCGCTGGTCTTCTGACCGTGGCGTGAGATTACCCGCAGTTAGCACCGGACCTCGTCCGGGTGTCTGAGCGGTAGCCCAGTCGGACCACAGATATGAACACGAGCGTGACCACTGGTGCTGAGTCGCCGCTCCCGTGAAACCCGGAGAGGCCAGAGTTCCCTGAACCTGCTGGTCAGGAGCCTCTCGCGGTGGTGTTACCCCACCCGCTCGTCGCAGAGCCGATGGTGACCAACACCGCGACCATCCCGATGGGAGCATGAGCGGGGACTCAGCCAGATCGCAGGTACCAGCGCGGTCATTCTGAGACGCTGGCCGCACAGGTTCACGAGCGATGCCGCGACGACTGGCCTCCGGCGGCCCGCAGGTCACCGTAACTGCACCCGCTGGCACGCCGGTTCTGCGATCATCCTCTACATAGTCCCCGGTGCGACGAGTGGAGAAGTCGTGGTCTCAGCGGCCGAAGGAGGCGCCTGGTTGCACGTAACTCCTGCAGCGTCCGCGCCGCCCGACGGCTCTGATGTCGGCGAGATAATCCGTTGGTACCGGATCCGGGAAGGCCTGACCCAGCAGGAGGCGGCCGAATGCCTTCGCACCACTCAGTCGCGGCTGTCCAAGCTGGAGAAGGGCTCGCAGGCGCTCCGGGACGTGGCCGAGCTGCGGCACATCGCCGCCGCGCTGGGCATCCCTCCGGAGCGCCTCGGGGTGCTGCCGGACAACTCCCAAGACGCCGTACCGATGGCCGCCTACGTCAGCCACTCCCCCGGCCGGGTGCACACCAGCCAAGAGCGGTGGCGATCGGACCGGCGGACGCTGAACGCTCACCGGGCCACTCTGGGCGATCTCGCCGCCGAGCTGTACCCGAAGGCACAACGGGTAGCCGGGACGAGCGTGCTCACCCGCCCGGAGTGGATGCCGGACGAGCCGGTCGACCTGGCCGACATCGAACTGATCTGGCGGCCCGAGTCGCCGGCCCCGACGGTCACCGGGAAAGCGCCCGAGTCCGCCGTCGCCCGCCCGCTGATGACCGGCGGCGCACGCTACGACCGGTACTCGCGGGCTCTGCGGGACCTGGCGCGGCCCAAGCTGCTCGACAACCGAGTGAGCTACCGGCTGCTGGATGTCGAGTGGACCGGGAGTGGTGGCTCGTTCGGCTTCAATTACACCAGCTACTTCGAGGCGCTGGACGTGGGCGAAGCGCTTGGCCACGAGTTCGTCCGCGCTTGGCAAAAGGCCGGTAAGAGGCGACCGAGCTTTGCGGATCTTCAGTTTCGCCGCGCCATTGTCGACCCGTTCGACCTCCCCGCCCGGCCGATGCTGCCGAGCATCAACACGCTCACGATCCGCCGCGACCCGATCGACGGCCATTGCATGTACCTGCACCGCCGCGACGCCAAGGCCGTAGCGGCGGCCGGCGGGATGTATCACGTGGCGCCGGCGGGCGTGTTCCAGCCGGCCGCCCTGGCGCCGGCACACCAGGCCAATGACTTCTCCTTCTGGCGAAACGTCCAGCGCGAATTCTCTGAGGAGTTCCTCGGGAATGCCGAGCACGACGGCAATACCGTCGACCCCATCGACTACGCCAATGAGGAACCGTTCGCTTCATTCGAGCGAGCACGCCAGTCAGGCGATTTCCGAGTCTTCGCGTGCGCGGTGGTGCTCGAACCGCTGACGTTGTGGGTCGAGCTGCTGACCGTCGCCGTCATCGAGGCCCCGGTGTTCGATGAGCTGTTCTCCTCGATGGTCGCGGTGAACGAGGAAGGCGCCGCAATCAGCACGGAGGCCGGGCGCCCGACGGTGGGCGTCCCCTTCACCTCGGAGAGCCGTGAGCGTCTGCGCACGGAGCCCCTCTCCCCCATCGGGCGCGCCTGCATCGAACTCGCGTGGCAGAACCGGCAGGTGCTGCTCGGACGATGAAGGTCCTAGTCACCGGAGCCACCGGATTCGTTGGATTCGCCGTGGCCTCCATCCTGGCCGAGCGCGGGCACCAGGTCGCCGGCCTCACCCGCTCGCCGAGTGCACCGCTGCCCGCCGGCGTCGTCCGTCACGTCGGTGACGTGCTCGATCCCGAGTCCCTGCCCGCCGCGATGGATGGCGTAGCCGGCGTCTGTCACCTCGCCGCGCTGGCCCGGGTCCGGGACTCCCGAACGGCGCCGCTCCCCTACTGGCGCACCAATGTTGGCGGCACCCTGGCGATCCTGGAGGCCGCTCAGCGCGCCGACACCGGCGCCCGGGTCGTCCTGGCCTCCACCGCCAGCGTCTACAGCGACCGAGCAGTTCAGCCGCTCACGGAGTCGGCCGAGCTGGCACCGGGAAACCCGTATGCGCGGACCAAACTTGCGGCAGACCACGCCGCCGCTGACCTGGCCGCCACCGGCGCGATCGGCGCCGTCAGCCTCCGCACTTTCAACGTCGCCGGCGCCCAGGGCAGCCACGGCGACGGGGACCTCACCCGACTCATTCCGAAGATCCTGTCCGTCCGCGCGGGCGCTGCCTCCGAGCTGGTCGTCAACGGCGACGGGTCTGCTGTCCGCGACTTCGTCCACGTCGCGGACATGGCGGCGGCGTTCGCGGTGGCGCTCGAAGCCTGCGAGCTGGGTCGCTGGTCGGTCTACAACGTCGGCAGCGGCCGGCGCAGCACCGTTCAGGACGTCATTGACGCGGCGGAATCGGTGACCGGAGATCGAGTTCCCCGCCGATACGCGCCGGCGGTCGACGAGCCGCCGGCACTCCTCGCCGACAGCGGGCGGATCACCGCCGAGCTGGGCTGGCGGCCAGAAAATTCGGATCTGACGCGCATCATCTCCGATGGCTGGAAAGCGCTGACCAGTAGTTAGTCTCCGGACGAATATTCGATTCCGGAATAGCGCGATACCGACTGAATTCGAGCCAGTTTGAGGGCCGAATTTGGCGTTATCTGTTCACATGAACAGCACAACAAACACCCGACACCGGGAAGAGCGAACCGGGAATCCGGGGACCTCAGCCCGGCAGACGCTTCTCAATGGCGCTGACCCGATCGGCCAGCTCAGCAATCGCCCGGTGGACCTCGTCGAGGTCTCCGGCGGTAGCGGGCTGCTCCCGATCGGCCGGCGCGGTGCGGACGAAGGTGCCGACACCCTGCCGCGTGACCACCAGGCCCTCGTCGCGGAGTACCCGCACCGCACTCCGGGCGGTCTGCGGGGAAATGCCGTACTCGGCGCAGATCTCCGGCAGCGACGGGAGCTGAGCGCCGGGCGCGAGGTCACCGGCACGGATCGCGGCACGGAGACCGGCGGCCGCTTGCAGGTACGGCGCCCGGTCGTCGTCCGGATCTCGTGTCGCCACGGCGCAGACCGTACCCCACATCACCAGAGGCATGTCTGCGCCACACTGTTGACAGTGTTAGTACTCATGCCTACCGTCAGGGACCGCACCCAAATCAACCCCGCAGGAGCGAAGTGATGAGCACGCAGTGGAGCAACGACCCGGCAGCGCTCGCGGAGTGCATCGCTCCGCTCAGCCAGGACGACCGTCGGGCGCTCTGGCGGTACTGGAACCGGGTCACGGCCGAGGAGTGGGTCCCTCCCGCTGAGCGGGCACGAGTTCCCTCCTTCGCCGAGCTGGACGAGCGCCGGGCGCGACGGCGGATGCGCCGTCAGCTGGCTTCGGTGGCCCAGGTCGAGCAGGCCGACCGGGCCCGTCCGGTCAGCGCCGGAACGGATGCGGCGTGATGGCCGGCCGGTCATGGCGGCTGGACGCCAGATGTGCCGAGGTCGACCCGGAGCTGTTCTTCCCGGAGCCGGGTGCGCCGACGGCTCCGGCCAAGCGGATCTGTGCCGGGTGCCCGGTGCGGGTCGAGTGCCTCGCCTACGCCCTGGACACCAGGGAGGCGCACGGGGTGTTCGGCGGGCTGTCGGCCCAGGAGCGCCTCCGGTTGCTGCGCCGCCCCCGGACGACCGGCATCGCCGAGGAAGGCCAGCCCGATGTCGCGTGATCACCGCAGTGAGCAGCAGGAACGAGTAGAGAGGTTCGGCATGTCCAGCACCACCCACCGAGAAATCAGCACCACCACCGATGAGGAGAACCACCTGATGGACCGCATCACCGACACCGCCGAGGACCTGTTCCTCGTGGACGTCTGCCCGCGTCAGCGGGTCAATCAGCGCGTGCTCGGGCTACTGTTCGCCACCTTCCGGCTGGCGTTCGCCGGCTTCCTGGTCTGGGCGGCCGTCCACCTATTCCAGGACGGGCAGCTCCCGGCCTTGCTGGACGCGAACGGGCGTTGGGCCTGGTTCGGGGCCGGCGCGTTCGCCTTGTTCCTGCTCAACGAGACCGGCGAGGCGCTGACCTGGTTCGGGGAGTCGTGGGGCCGGCTGCGGCTGACCCTCTGGCAGGCGAGCACCGCCAAGGCCCTGCCGCCGGGCGAGCGGTTGCGGCTGATCTCGGCCGACGAGCTAGCCCGGCTCCGTACGAACTGGCCGTCCGCGCCGGCCGGCATCCGTACGGGTGAGCCGCGATGACCCGCCTGCGGCTCCTGACACCGGCGATGCCGGCGGCGGGGGTGTCCCGGCCCGGTGGTCCTTCCGCCAAGTCGTTCCACCGGACCGGGCCTTCATCCACCCACCAGCACGACACCAGTGAGGGGAAACCGATGGTAGACGCGGCCCAGCCCGTCACCGAGGACTCGTGGCCGGTCGACGACGACGCCCTGATGTTGGCGATGGCGGAGCATCACGAGGACACCGCCGCCGCCCTGCGCCAGGTGGTCGCCGCCCGGCCGCTACTGCGCCTGGTGTTGCCCGCCGGAGGCTCCCGATGAGCGCCGAGTGGTCGGCCGGGACCACCGTAGTCGTCGCCCTGGTGCTGCTCGCCGTGCTCGGCGTGGTGCACATCTGGACCACTGGAGTCCGGGCCGGGCGCAAGGTCGAGCGGCAGATGCGGGAGGTCACCCGCCTCGGGCGGGTGGCCGCCGGCGCCGCCATCACTGCCGTACTGATCGCGGTCATCCAGTGGGCAGTGGTCACCAACACCGCACCGAACCCGGCCTGGGTGCTGGTGCTCGGCGCACCGGCGCTGATGGCCGGGGTGACGGTCGGTCGGCTGCTCGCGGTCACCACCGTCCACCGGCACGGCCACGGCCATCATGGCCGGCGGGCGGGGGTGCGGCGATGAGCGCGACCCTGACGACTACGCCGGCGCGGCGGAGGTGGCCGCTGGTCCTGCTCGCGCTGCCGGCGTCGGTGGCGATCTGGTCGGGGTGGGTCGAACTCGGGCAGATGGCTGGGTTCGGCATCGTGCGCCCGCTGCCCGGGATCGCCGACGAGTTCACCCTGAACTCGGCGATCACGCTGCCGATCGGGGTGGAGGCGTACTCGGCCTACGCCCTGGGGACGTGGCTGTCCGGGCGGCCGATCCCGGCCACCGCCCGCCGGTTCGCCGCGTGGTCCTCGCTGGCCGCGCTCGCCCGCGGACTGCTCGGCCAGGTCGTCTACCACGTGCTGACCACCACCGGCCACCACCGGGCCCCGGTCGCGGTGGGGGTGGTGGTGGCCGGCCGGCCGGTGCTGGTGCTGGGCGCCGGCGCCGCGCTGCACCACCTGCTCGGCGACGACCTCACACCTGCCGAGCAGCCTGCGGCCGAGCTGGCCGGCCCGGTCGAGCACCGGACCGAGCCACCGGCGGCAGAGACCGCGCCGGCGGCCCGGAAGCAGCAGCGGACGCGCAAGCACGCCGGCCGGCGCCGGCTGCTGGCCGACTACCTGGCCTACGCCCGCGCCCAGCTCGAACCGGGTGTGGAGCCCACCCCGGCGTGGTGCCGGCGGGTGAGCGGCTGCTCGGCCGGCACCTCGGTGAAGCTCGCCGCCGCCCTGCGCGCCGAGCTGGCCAACACCCCCAAGCCGGCCGCGCTGACCGCAGCGCCGTCGGACCCCGAGCGCAAGGAGCACGCGGCATGACCACCCCGCTACCCACGACCGGAAAGGCCACGCTCGCGTCGGTGATCGCGGCCGGGGCGCTGCTCGCGCTCACTGGCTGCGAGTCCGCCCCGCCGGCGCCGCCGACCACGGTGGTCGTGAACACCCCAGCGGCCGATGGCGGGATGGCGGTGTTGCTCACCGTCGTCATCGCGCTGGCGGTGCTCGCGCTGATCGGAGCGGCCGCGTTCGCCTGCGCCTGGAGCCACGAACGCCGATCCCGACGCGAGGCCGAGAACACCGTCTACGCCCTCACCGGGCACCGCCCCACCCACGCGGCCGTCACCGTCGCGCCGGACGTGGCGCGGCTGCTCGCGCTCGATCCCAACCGGACCACCATCGAAAGGCTCGCCCGATGATCGCCACCCATCCCGTACTGCCCGAGCCGACCAACCGCCCGGCGGCGCTGCTGCGGGCAGCGGCCGACCGGATCGACCGTTACGGCCTGTTCCAGGGTGAGTACTGGCCCATCACCCCCGGCGGCATCTCCGCCGGCTACATCCCGGGTGACCCGTGCTGCGCGCTCGGAGCGCTCGCGGTCGCCGCCGGCTACGACGACGCCCTACTGGCCGACGCTGCGCTTGATGCCCGCCCGGAGCTGGTCGCGGCCACCGACGCCCTGACCGCCCAGCTCAACCCGTGCGCCCGGGCGGCGCAGGTGTCGGTGTGGAACGACCACCCGGGCCGGACCGCCACTGAGGTCACCGCAGCGCTGCGGGCGGCCGCCGCCGCGCTCGACCCGGACGAACCCGACCCACCGCCCACCGCCCATCTGTCCGCCGGCCTTGGTGGTCCTTCCGCCACGTCGTTCCACCGGGCCGGCCCCGCTTCGTCCACCCACCAGCACGGCACCAGGCAGGAGACCCGTCATGTCTGAGCCCACCAACACCCCCGGGCGACCGGACCACGAGCCGGGTTCATCGGAGGAGTTCACGAACGGCCCGGTGAGCGAGGCCGTGAACGGCCCGGTGAACGAGCCGACGAACGACGCGGGCCCCGGTGGTCGGGTCATCGACTTCCCGCACCGCCGCCCGGCCGGTGAACCGGCCGACGCGCCCGCTGCGGGGACCGACCCGGACACCGACGAGGACGAGAGCGAGCGGGTGTTCGTCGACCCGCCCGAGCCCAAGCGCCAGCGTGATCCGCTGACCGCGCCGTGGTCGGGCCGGGAGATGACCCGCCGCCCAGTCGTCGCGCCGTGGCTGCGCTCCAAGGCCGACCTGGCCGCCGGCGTCCGCTGGATCGGCGGGCTGGTGTGGCACGCCACCGGGTTCCACACGGTGCGGGTGCCGTTCTACACCGCCCGCCTCGCCGGCCGCGCCCCGCTCGGGATCTGGGTCGGCGCCAGCCGGGCCCGCCGCTGGGTCTACGACGCCGAAGGCCGCGCGCTGGTCGGGCAGCTCGCCCGGGGCGGGGACGCCGAGGTCTACCTCAAGCTGACCGAGTCGCGCGACACGAAGATCCGCCGCCGGGTCGGGCTGAGCATCATCGCCACCCTCGCGGTCATCGCCGCTGGTCTGGGCTGCTGGTTCTGGGCCCCGCCTTGGGCCTGCTGGGTCGCTGGCGCCCTGGCCGTCGCCGGGCTCGGGTGGCTCGGCAGCCCGGCGGACAAGCCCATCACCGGGCGCGCGGTCACCGTGGACAAGCCCACCCGGCTCACCTCCGACGTGGTGATCCGCGCCCTGGGCTCGCTCGGGATCGCCGAGGTCAACAAGGCGCTGGTCAAGGGGCCGGGGATCACCTTCCCCGCCCCCATCACCCGCGACGGCCCCGGGTGGCGGGCCGAGGTGGACCTGCCCTACGGGGTGACGGCGGTCGACATCATCGACCGCCGCCCCGCCCTCGCCTCCGGGCTACGCCGCCCGCTGGGGTGTGTGTGGCCCGAGCCGGCCACCGACGCCCACGCCGGCCGCCTGGTGCTGTGGGTCGGAGATCGGGACATGGCCCAGGCCAAGGCACCCGCGTGGCCGCTGGCCAAGCACGGGCGGGCGGATCTGTTCGCGCCGGTGCCGTTCGGGCACGACCAGCGCGGCCGCGTCGTGAACATCTGCCTGGTGTTCTCGAACCTGCTCATCGGCGCCATGCCCCGGGTCGGCAAGACCTTCGCCCTGCGGGTACTGCTCCTGGCGGCCGCCCTGGACCCGAACGTCGAGCTGCGGATCTTCGAGCTCAAGGGCACCGGTGACCTGTCCATGCTCGAAGGGTGCTGCCACCGGTACGCCTCCGGCGCCGATGACGACACCCTGAACAAGGCCATGACCAGCCTGCGCGAGCTGTACGCCGAGCTGGTCCGCCGCTCCAAGGTCATCGCCTCGCTGCCGCGTGAGGTGTGCCCGGAGAACAAGGTCACCCCCGAACTCGCGCGCCGTCGCTCGCTGGGGTTGTGGCTGACCGTGCTGGCCATCGACGAGTGCCAGGAACTGTTCTCCCACCCCGAGTTCAAAGACGAAGCCGCCCGCCTGTCCGAGGGGATCATCAAGCGCGGCCCGGCCATGGGGATCATGCTGATCCTGGCCACGCAGCGCCCGGACGCGAAGTCCCTGCCCACCGGGGTGTCGGCGAACGTGGGCATCCGGTACTGCCTGCGGGTGATGGGCCAGACCGAGAACGACATGGTCCTGGGCACGTCCAGCTACAAGAACGGGTTGCGGGCCACCGTGTTCGGGCCGAGGGACAAGGGCATCGGCTACCTCGTCGGCGCCTCGGATGACCCGCAGATCGTCCGCTCCGCCTACATCGACGCCCCCGGCGCCGAAGCCATCGCCGCCCGAGCCCGGGGCCTGCGGGAGAAGGCCGGCACCATCACCGGCCACGCCGCCGGCGAGACCCCCCGGCCGGATGAGGGCCGGGCCCGGTCGATCCTGTCCGACCTGGCCGTGGTCGTCACCGAGGACAAACTCTGGTCCGAGGACATCCTCGCCCGGCTGGCCGAGCAGTGGCCCTCGATCTACGGGGAGTGGACCAAGACCGCCCTGGCGGCCGCGCTCAAGCCCTACGGAGTCAAGCCGCGCGACGTGTGGGGCACCACCGCCGACGGCACCTCCACCGCCCGCCGGGGCTACCACCGTGCGGACATCGTCGAGGCGCTCAACCAGCAGCGCCGAACCGACAACGGTGACGGGTTGTAACCAGACCGTGGGCCTAGCAGGCGGGCCCGCGCTAGCACCCCAGGGTGCTAGGTCTAGCACCCCCCGCTAGCGCCCCACACCCACCGCCACCAGCGGGCTAGCTCCTAGCGCCCGACCTGCGCAAACACCCGGAAACACCGCCACGCGGCACCCCCAAGGGGTGCACGCGACGGCCGACTCATGCCCAAAACCGGCCACCAGAAAGCAGCCATGAACACCCACAGTCACCACCCCCATCCCGTCCCCCTCCAGCACCGGAAGGCTCCGATGACCACCGTCCGACCCGCCGGCGGCGCCCTCGCGGTCGCCCTGGTCGTGCTCGCCGCGACCGCCTGCCAGCCCGCCACCGCTCACGCCGACACCGCCGCCGGCGAGGCGCGGTCCGCGCGTGCCCAGCTCGACACCCTGACCGTCCGGGCCGAGGACACCGGAGCGCACTACCGGCGCGCGGACTGGGGCGGCTGGACCCGGCCCGCCGGCGCCGGCGGGTGCGACACCCGCGCCCGGGTCCTCACCCGCGACGCCGCACCTGGCTCGATCCGGCGCGGCCCCGGATGCCGGATCACCGCCGGCGTCTGGGTGTCGAGCTACGACCGGACCCGGATCACCGACCCGCGCGGCGCGCAGATCGACCACCGGGTACCGGTCCGCGAAGCGCAGCGGTCCGGGGCACGCGGCTGGACCTCCGGTCAGCGGGCCCGGTTCTACAACGATCCAGCCAACCTGATCACCGTCTCCGCGCACGCCAACACCAGCAAAGGCGACGACGACCCCGGCCGCTGGCGCCCACCCAACCGGGCCGCCTGGTGCGGCTGCGCCAGCGCCTACATCACCACCAAACGCACCTACCGCCTGACCGTCGATCCGGCCGTGCGGGCCGGGCTGGTCGCCATGCTCAACACCTGCCCCGGCGGTGCGCGATGACCGCCGAGCAGAAGCGCGCCGATCTGGGTCGCGCCGGGTGGGATCTGATCGCGGCCGCCCGGGCCGGTGACGCCGACGCGTTCTCCGAGCTGTACCGCCACTACCGGCCCCAGGTCGCCCGGTTTATCGCCAGCAAGGTCACCGACCGCACAGCGGTGGAGGACCTCACCAGCGACACGTTTCTGAAAGCCTGGCGGGCGCTCGACGGCGTCACCGATCAAACCCGCGACGTGTCGTCCTGGTTGATCGCGATCGCCCACCGCCGGGTCATCGACCACGCTCGCTCCGCCGGCCGGGCCCGGGTCGTCGTGCCGGCCCAACCGATCGGCCACCAGGACCCCGGTGTCGTCGACCTTGCGTCCGGCCCCGACGCCCTAGTACCCGAGCAGCGCAACCGCGCCGCCGCCCGTGTCGAGCTGGGCCGCTACCTCGCCCAGCTCCCCGACCGGGAACGCCGGTGCCTACACCTGCGCTACGCCGGCGAGCTCGGCTCAGCCCAGATCGGCCGACACCTCGGCTGCACACCCATCGCCGCGAAGTCGCTGCAACACCGCGCGATCAGCCGACTCGCCGCGCTCCTACGGGCCGACGGTCACACCAGCACGGCCAGCTTCACCGCGACCCTGCCCGACCTCCCGGCCGCAACAGCGACCGCCGGGGGTGCCCGATGACCACCACCAGCGCCATCCTCGCCGGACTGCCGCCGGCGGGCCGGGCCCGGATCGCCGGCTGGCTGCAACTTGCCGCGCAGGGCTGGCACCTGTTCCCGGTGAGAGCCGGGGACAAGCGCCCGGCAATCCGTGACTGGCCCAACCGTGCGACCGCCGACCGCGACCGGCTGGCCCGGTTCTACGCCGAGCACCCCGCGATGAACGCTGGAATCGCGTGTGGACCGTCCAGGCTGTACGTGATCGACGCCGACATGCCCAAGCCCGGCGCCGGCGGCCCGCCCGGCGGCGGGATCGCGGTCCTCTCCGAGCTGGCCGCCACCCACGGCGGACTACCCGCCACCTGGACGGTGGCCACACCATCCGGCGGTCGCCATCACTACTTCCGGTGCCCCGCCGGCGCCGAGCTGGGCAACACAGCCCGAGTCCTCGGACCGCTACTCGACACCAGAGGAGCCGGCGGCTACGTCCTTGCCCCCGGTTGCCGGCTAGCTCCCAACCCGGCCCGACTCAGCCGGCCGGGCCACCACGGCGGGTCCTACGAACTGCTCGACGACACCGACCCCGCCGAGCTGCCCACCTGGATACACCGGGCCCTTACCGAACGCCGGGCCACGGCCGTCTCAGCGGCTCCTGAGTGGCCTCGGGCCGGCGGCGACTGGCCGAGCCGCTACGTCGATCACATCGTCGGTGAGGAGCTACAGCGGATCCACAATGCCGGACCAGGCGAGCACAACAGCGCGGTGTTCACCGCCGCTCGTGCCCTGGGCCAACTCGCCGCCGCCGGCGCCCTCGACCACCACCATGCCGAGCAGCTGCTCACCCGAGCGGCCACGCGGATCGCCGCCGGTCCGTGTGACTGCACCCCCCGCGCGCTCGCCGCCTCGATCCACTCCGGCCTGACATACGGCGCCCGCCGGCCCCGCCGCCTATCCCAGCTCGAGGACACACACCGGAGGTACAGCGCATGACCACCACCCCAACTGGACCCGCACTGGTCGACGGCGCCGCTCTGCTCGACTCCGTGCGCGCCGCTCTGGTCCGCTATGTAGTCCTGCCCACCCCGTACGCGGCCGACGCGGTCACCCTGTGGATCGCGGCCAGCCACGCGCAACCCGCCTGGGCGCACGCGCCCCGGCTGGTGATCCGGGGCCCGGAGAAGCGCTGCGGCAAGTCCCGGCTGCTGGACGTGGTCGAGGCGCTGTGCCGGGACCCGTTCATCACCGTCAACTCATCGCCGGCGGCGGTGTACCGCTCGATCACCGCCGATCCACCCACGATGCTCGTCGACGAAGCGGACACGATCTTCGGGCCCAAGGCGGACGGGAACGAGGATCTGCGTGGCCTGCTCAACGCCGGCCACCAGCGCAACCGACCGGCCAAGCGCTACGACGCCGCGTCCAACCGTGTCGAGTCGATCCCGACGTTCGCCATGGCCGCGCTGGCCGGGATCGGGGCGATGCCCGACACCATCGAAGACCGGGCCGTCGTCGTGCGGATGCGCCGCCGCGCACCGGGCGAGTCAGTCAGTCCCTACCGCCACCGCCGCGACCGGCCGGCGCTGCGGTCGCTGGCCGAGCGGCTCACCGAGTGGCTGCGGACCGACCTCAAGGCTCTGGAGCAGACCGAGCCGGACATGCCGGTCGAGGACCGGGCCGCCGACACCTGGGAGCCGCTCGTGGCGGTGGCTGATCACGCCGGCGGGTCCTGGCCCGACCGGGCCCGCGCGTCGGTGCTGGTGTTCGAGAACGAAGCCACCGACAGCGGCGAGGTCTCCACCCGGGTGCGGCTGCTGATCGACTGTCGCGCCGCCTTCGCCGACCAGGACGCCATCCCCACCGCTGTCCTGCTCGAACGGCTGCGCCGCGACCCCGAAGCGCCCTGGGGTGACTACGGGCCCACCGGGCTGACCGCGATGAAGCTCGGCAATCTGCTGCGCGAGTACGACATCCGCAGCTCCACCATCCGCTTCCCCGGCCTCGGCCAGGCCAAGGGCTACCACCGCGCCGAGTTCACCGACGCCTGGTCGCGCTACTGCCCCGAGGCCGCCTCCGACCCGCCACCAGAGGGGGAAGCCGTACCAGCCGTACCAGCCTCATCAGCGCAGGTCAGCGCGGTACGGCTGGAAAACCCGGTACGGCAAAGCCGTACCACCGAAACGACCCGTACCGGCCTGACCAGCGGAAATGACCCTGGTACGGCTGGTACGGCTACCCCTCCCCCGCCCACCCTGCGAATCGTCGGAGGCGACCAGTGAGCCAGACCGTCGACTACACCGTCCGCTCGCTCAAGAACGAGGCCACAGTGGAATCCAACGACGTACTCAACTTCACCCGCCCCTGATCCCGGTGGCGACGGCAGCCAAGGTGCTGGGCCTCAGCCGCTCCGCCGCGTACCGCTACGCGGCCGCCGGCGAGCTGCCGATCCGCCGGCTCGGCGGCCGGGTCTACATCGTCACCGCGCTGCTCCACGTACTGATCACCAACGCCGACGATGTGATCGGCGGGGCTGCCTGATGGCGAAGAACCCGCGCCGACAGATGCCCGGGGTCAGCGTGTACCCGCGACGCAAGAAGTGGGCGTACCTGGTCACTGGCCAACCCGACATCGTGACCGGAGAAGCCGCTCGCCATTACGAGGGCGGCTTCCTGACCGAGGACGATGCGTGGAACCGAGCGCTCGAACGCAAGGCTGAGCTGGAGGCCGGGCGAGTGCTACGGATCTCAGCGATCACTGTCCAGAAGTTCCTCACCGAGTGGCTCGCTGCCGTGAAGCACTCGCTCAAGCCGAGCGCGTTCGCCAACTACAAGAAGAACGCCGAGGCCTACGTCCTGCCGGCCATCGGAGACCGTCGGCTCCGCGACATCTCCGTCCCTGTCCTCAACGCCCTCTATGTGCGGCTGCTCGAATCGGGACGGATCGCGGGTGACGACAACCACCGCATGTACGCCTACTGGAAGGAGCGCGAGACCATGCGCGACGGTCTGGGACCCGGACCCACCGAGATCAGCCGCGCGTGCAAAACGTCCCTACTGGCAGCGCGAAAGGCCGTCGGTCGCTATCAGCGTGGTCGAATTCCGGCGGCCTACTCGCCCGGACTCGCACCGAAGTCCGTCCGAAACATCCACCGGATGCTGCACCGTGCTCTGAAGGACGCCGTCGCGTGGCAGTACATCGCGCTCAACCCGGCCGAGCACGCGAGCCTTCCCCGGGTTCGGAGGTCGCGCGAAGCACGTCCCGAACCGTGGACGCTCGACGAGCTGGCCCGCTGGCTCAAGGTGGCGCGTGACGACCGTTTCGCCGGGATGTGGATCCTCGCAGCGACCACCGGTATGCGCCGTTCGGAGCTGGCCGGAGTCCTGCGCGTGAACCTCGACCTAGACGCCAGCACGCTGCGGATCGAGCCCACCCGCGTAGTAGTCGACGGCCGAGTGGAGGACGAGGACGGCAAGAGCGACGCCGGCCGTCGGATCGTCTCGCTGGACGCCTTCACCGTCGCGGCCCTCCGCCAGCACCTGGCCATGCTCGACGAGGAACGCCAGGCGTTCGGCTCGGCCTACCCGACACACGGAGCGCTGCTCGTCTGGCCGGATGGCAGCCGCCCGCACCCGGCGACCATCACCAGTCGATTCAACCGGCTGGTGGACCTCGCTGGCGCACGGAGAATCCGCCTGCACGACATGCGTCACACCTACTCGACCATGTCTCTCGACTCGGGGGTGGAGCCGAAGATCCTCAGCGACCGGGTGGGTCACGCCAACATGAACGTGACATTCCAGCTCTATTCACACAGGTCCACTGGTCACGATCGAGCAGCCGCGGAGCTGATCGGCCGGATGATCGAGGAGTCGCTGCACGAACCCAGCTCTGGCTAGACCGCGCCCGCGCGAAAGCGGTACGTCTGCCGACAACGCGAACCCGCTGGTGAGGGCCTCCGACCCGCCGTCTCGGTTCTCGACCATCGGGATCGTGTTCGCTCCGGCGCGTTGACTGAGTCGATCATCAGTTGCTCCTAGGCTTCACGCGTGCATCCGGAAGTGTCACTTCGCGAGCGACTGGCCGAGTTCGTCCGATACCGACGCGAGTATCTACGCGGTGACGAGAAGGGCGAGGCGCAGATCTTCTGCGAGGCATTGTTCCGCGCATTCGGCCATGCCGGGATCCGACAGGCCGGCGCTACGTTGGAGCAGCGGATCAAGAGGCGAGACGCCAAGGGCACCGCGTTTGCTGACCTGATGTGGAAGCCACGCTGTCTGATCGAGATGAAGAGAACCGGAGTCGACCTCGGTCGGGTGTATCGGCAGGCCTTCGATTACTGGGTCCAGGCCGTGCCCGATCGACCTCGCTACGTCGTTCTGTGCAATTTCGACGAGTTCTGGATCTACGATTTCGATCAGCAGCTTGACGCCCCTATGGACCGCGTTGGAATTGACGAACTCCCGCAGCGATTCGACACGCTTGGTTTCTTACTGCCCGAGCCCATTGCACCGGTATTCGGCAATGATCTCGTCCTGGTGACGCGTGAGGCAGCCGCCAAGGTCGCCCGCGTATTCGCGGGGCTGCACGGACGTGGCGTAGCCCGCGAGGACGCTCAGCGGTTCGTACTGCAGAGCGTGGTAGCGATGTTCGCTGAGGACATCCGCCTACTCCCGGGCAGGTTCTTCACCCGTGCCCTGGAGGACTCGGCGACAGGCGAGCAGGCTTACGATTTGTTGTTCGGGCTATTTCGTGAGATGAATACGCCGGGTACTACCGGTGGTGGCCGCTACAAGGGCACCCCGTACTTCAACGGTGGGTTGTTCGATACCGTCGCCCCGTTCGAGCTGACGGGCGTCGAGCTGGACGCCCTGCGCGAAGCGGCGAGTACGAACTGGGCTGCGGTTCGACCCGAGATCTTCGGAACCCTGTTCGAGCAGTCCATGGACGCCGGCGAGCGCCACGCCCACGGCGCCCATTACACCAGCCAAGCCGATATCGCTCGCGTCGTCGTACCCACCATTGTCACGCCCTGGCGTGAGCGGCTCGCTGCGGCCGGCAGCATTCCCGAGATCGAGAAGCTGCTCGCGGCGATGTACAGCTTCCGCGTGCTCGACCCCGCCTGCGGGTCCGGGAACTTCCTCTACGTCGCTTACCGCGAAATGCGCCGCCTCGAACACGAAGCACTGGCCATGATCGCCGAGCGCCGGCGTTCCGCCGACGTCGCCGCGCAACGTGGCCTCGCCTATGTGACCCCCGACCACTTCGCTGGCATCGACCGTAACCCCTTCGCAGTCGAGGTTGCCAAGGTCACGATGATGCTGGCCAAAAAGCTCGCAGCTGACGAACTTGACGATGACCAGCAGGTTCTACCCTTGGACAACCTCGACGAGGTTATCGTCGCGGCGGACGCGCTTTTCACCCATTGGCCCAAGGCCGACGTAATCATCGGCAATCCGCCCTACCTGGGCCGCCGCAAGATGGTTGAGGAACTCGGTGCCGCGTACAACGATCGGCTCCTCCAGCGGTACCCCGATGTAAGCGGGGTCTCCGACTTCGTCTGCTACTGGTTCCCACTCGCCCACGACCACCTCCCCGATGGCGGCCGCGCTGGGCTCGTCGCAACCAAGACAATCCGGGAAACGACCTCGCGGATCGCGTCGCTGGACTACGTCACCGACCACGGCGGCGTGATCACCGACGCGGTTTCGTCACAACCATGGTCAGGCGACGCTGTCGTACACGTCTCCATCGTCAACTGGGTCAAGAACGCCACGCCGGCCGGACCACGGGTGCTCTGGCTCAACGAAACCGATCTTCGTCTGGAGCTCGACGAGATCCCCTCCAGCCTGCGGCCGGGCATCGACGTACGACGCGCTGTGCCGCTTCAGGTAAATCAGGTCCCCAAACTGTGCTTCCAGGGGCAGACCCCGGGGGTGACTAGCGGATTCGTTGTAGACGACGAGGCCCGCGAAGAACTCGTTCGCCGGGACAGGCGCGCAGCGAAGTTCATACACCCGTTCCTGGGCGGCAGGGAACTCCTCCACGAGCTGACCGTCGACCGGTGGGTAATCGATCTACCCCATGACGACCTACTGGACGCCGAGCGAGACGCGCCCACCCTAGTTTCGCATCTGCGCCGCGAGGTGCTTCCGGTGCGAGAGAAAGCTGCGCGCAAAGAGGAACTGCAGAACGCCGAGCGCCTGGACGCCAACCCGAAGGCGAAACCACGAAGGCACCACCAGGCCTTCCTCGACACATGGTGGAGGCTCGGCTACCGCCGCGCCGATCTGACCCGAATCCGCGAGTAGCTGCTCGACACGGGCTGGAGATGGCGATAGGTGCCGCTCTGACCTGGGATGATGATGTTTGCGAAGACACAATCAAGCCCAGTGAGAGGACACCTATCGGGTGGAGAGGCTACGGGATGTCCGGCGGGCGGCTGGGCAGGTGCGGATCGGCGCGCCGGACCCTCGGTTGACCCCGGTCGCGGGGACGCTCGCGATGACCGAGTTGGTCGATCGGCTGGGGCTCATCGAGCGGTTGGACGCCTCGATCGGGCCGATCAAGGAACGTCGGCGTGGGTTCTCGGGTGGGCAGCTGCTGGTCGGGATGGCGGTCGCGCAGCTGGCCGGGGAGGAGTTCCTGGTCGGGTTGGACCGTCAACGCGCCGACGTGGTCGGGCAGCTGCTGGCGCCGGTGGCCGGGTTGGGTTCGACCACCGCCGCCGGCCTGGCGCGGCGGCTCTCGCCCGGGCAGTGGGCCGCGGTGGAGACCGGGATCGGTGATGTGCACACCGCGATGTTGGACATCCTCGCCCGGACCGCCCCGGCCCGGGCGGCGACGCTGGCCGAGACGGCCACGATCGACCTGGACGCCACCGACGTCGAGGTCTACGGCCGCCAGAAACGCGGGGTGGCCTACAACTACCAGGGCCAGCGCTGCGGTCGACCGCACGTAGCGACCTGGGCCGACACCGCCACAGTGCTCGCGGCGGACCTGCTGGCCGGCAACGAAGACCCTCGCTCCGGCGCGGCCGGGCTGCTGTATCGGGCACTGGCCGCGCTACCAGCCCAAGCCCGCGATGGGCGGGTGCTGCTGCGCGCGGACGGCGGCTACTTCGCCGGCGCTCTGGCCCGAGCCGCCCTGGCCGCCGACGTCGGGTTCGCCATCGGAGCGCACCGCATCGCGCCCTTGTGGCGGGTGCTGGGCGGGCTGACCGAGCACGACTGGACGGACGCGATCGACATGCCCGGCGCGGCCGTAGCCGTCGCCGACTACACCCCGGCCTGGTGGCCGCTCGACACCCGACTGCTGATCCGCCGGGTCCGGCTCGACCCGGCCACCAAGCTCTCGATCGATCCGCGAGCACGCCGACGTCGCACCCTGCACCCCGACCAGCGGGTACTGCCCATCGCCGAGCTGTCCGCGCCGGTGTACGGCTACAGCTTCATCTTGACCAACCTCGAAGTGGCTACTCCAGAGCAGGCCCGGGCGATCGAGCACTGGTACCGGCGCCGCACCCAGGTCGAGAACGTCTTCCGCGACACCAAGCTCGGCGCCGCGCTGCGCCACCTGCCCTCAGGCTATCCGCAGGTCAACCGGGCCTGGATGTGGTCAGCCCTGCTCGCGGCCTCCCTCGCCGGCTGGCTACACCACCTCACCGCCACCTCCGGGACCGCCGGGCTGATCGGCCACGGCGTGCGCGGCGGCCAAGCCATGATCGCCACCCTGCGCCACCGGCTGATCCGCATCCCCGCCCGGCTGACCCGCCACGCCGGCACACTCACCCTGCGCCCACCACCGGGCCACTTACTCCTCGACGAGGTCCTCGCTCGCATCCGAGCACTGCCGAACCCGTCCTGACCCGGCCGCCCAGGCCCCCGAGCACCCCGGAACCCGCCACCCGAGGCGCCACTCGGGCCGCAGCGCTGCCCGCACCTACCAACAGCGCCAGACCAAGATCCAACCAAGAACACTGAAGATCACCCGAGAGCTATCCGCGGATTCGGGTCTGA
>JAJCYC010000194.1 GCA_029263115.1 Pseudonocardia sp.
CCGACTTCGTCGCGGCTGCTCCCACCCTCACCACCGACCCGTGGATCAGGCTGCCGCCAGCTTCACCCAACCGCTACGACGGCCAGGCCATGGACGGTCTCTCACCTCCATCCGGACACACAGCGCCTCGCGGCGCACCACAGCTCCCGTGACACGCCCGGTGTTTTTTTTGTGGCGGCGCCGGTTCGCCCAGGAGGGGCTGTCCGGGCTGGCGACGAAAAAACGCAGGTCCAAGCGTTGCAACAGACAGCGCCGATCCTCCCCCTGCGTCCCGGGCTTCCGGAGAAGGCCACCCACGACTACGTCCGACACGGCACCACAACTCTGTTCGCCGCCCTGGAGGTGGCCACCGGCAAGGTCACCGATGCGTGCATGCACCGACACCGCCATCAAGAGTTCCTGCGGTTCCTCAAACAGGTCGCCACGACCTACCCGAGGGTCAAGCTGCACATCGTCTGCGACAACTACGCCACGCACGAGCACCCCAAGGTCAAGGCCTGGCTGGCGCGCAACCCGACGATCACCATCCACTTCACCCCGACCTCCGGGTCGTGGCTGACCATGGTGGAGATCTTCTTCGGAATCATCACCCGACAAGCCATCCGCCGAGGCAACTACACCTCACTGCGCGAACTCATCGACGGCTGCAACGACCGCTGCGAACCGTTCGTCTGGACCAAGAACGCGGACACCATCCTCGCCAAGGCCCAACGATCGACCAAGACCCAAGACAGCACGCTTACGGGACACTAGGTCAGTCGGTCGGGGTGAGCAACGCCACCGTCTCGAGGTGGTGGGTCATCGGGAAGGCGTCGAAGGCCCGCAGCTCGGCCAGCCGGTAGCCGCGCTCGGCGAACAGCGCCAGGTCGCGGGCCAACGCCGCCGGGTCGCAGGCCGCGTAGACCAGCCGCCGCGGTCGGGCCAGCGCCAGCGCGTCCACCACCGCACGCCCGAGGCCGCGCCGGGGCGGGTCGGCGACCACCACGTCGGGCGGGCCGTCCAGCGACGCCAGCTCGTGTTCCACCCGCCCGGTCCGCCACCGCAGCTGTGGCAGGTCGGCCAGCGCATCCTGGCCGGCGGCCACCGCGCGGCCGTCGGACTCGACCACGGTGACCGAGCCGCCCGGGCCGACCCGCTCGGCGAGCACCGACGCGAGCACCCCGGCACCTCCGTAGAGATCCCACGCGATCCCGCCGGGCAGCGCAGGCGTCCAGTCCCGCAGCACGGCACACAGCGTCTCGGCCAGCTCGGGGTGGACCTGCCAGAACATGCCCGGCCCGATCCGCCAGGACCGGCCGCCGACCACCTGGGTGGTGATCCCGTCCACCCAGGCCCAGCCGTCGGAGTCGCGGGCCACCTCGATGTCCCGGCCCGGCGGCCAGTGCCGCTCCAGCGCGCCGTCCAGCAGACCGGCCGGGGTGAGCGGGCAGCCGTCCACCGGGATCACGTCGTGCCCCCGGTGCGGCCGCAGCCCGGCGCCGCCGTCCGGGCCGACCGCCAACCGCACCCTGGTCCGCCAGCCCAGCGGGCCACCCGGCAGCTCCTCCACCGGTACCGACAGCTCCAACCCGCCCAGCCGGCGCAGCTGCTCGGCCAGCACGTCGGCCTTCAGCGCCCGCTGGGCGGCGGGCGAGGCGTGCTGGAAGTCGCAGCCACCGCAGCCGCCCGGGCGGGCCCACACGCACGCCGGTTCGACCCGGTCCGGCGAGGCCACCAGCACGGTCACCGCGTCGGCCCGGCAGAACGCGGCGTGCCGGTCCTCGGTCACCACGGCCAGCACCCGCTCCCCCGGCAGCGCGTGCCGGACGAACACCACCCGGCCCTCCAGCCGGGACACGCAGTGACCGCCGTGCGCCACCGGGCCGACCTCGAGCTCCAGCGTGCGGTCCAGCCAGTCGCCGGCCGCTGTGGCCGGTTCCGCGACGCTCATCGGGGCCGGGCGGACGCGGGTCGGGGGTCCGTCCCGTCCCGTCCCGCCGCGCCGTCACTCCCGGATCCGCCGTCCGGACCGGTGGTGCCCGCCGCTCCGGTGCCCAGCCCGGGATAGCCGCGGCGCACCGCTCCCGGCGCGCTCTCCGGACGGCGCTGCTTGAGCCGCTCGGACGAGGCGAGCTGCCACGGCACGCTGGTGACCATCACCCCCGGCTGGAACAGCAGCCGGCCCTTCAACCGCAGCGCGCTCTGGTTGTGCAGCAACTGCTCCCACCAGTGGCCGACCACGTACTCGGGAATGAACACCGTCACCACGTCTCGTGGGTTGTCGGAGCGGATGCGCTTGACGTACTCCAGCACCGGCCGGGTGATCTCCCGGTAGGGCGACTCGATCACCTTCAGGTGCACCGGCAGCTTCCGATCCACCCAGGCCTTGCCCAGCCGGCGGGTGCCGGCCTCGTCCACGTTCACCGTGACCGCCTCCAGGACGTCCGGCCGGGTGGCCCGGGCGTAGCCCAGCGCCCGCAGCGTGGCCAGGTTGACCCCGGAGACCAGCACGATCGCGTGGTTGCGGGCCGGCAGCACCGGGTTGTCCGGACCCAGCTCCAGCTCCACCGACACTCGGTCGTAGTGCCGCCGGATGGCCTGCATGAGCACGAAGAAGCCGGCCATAGCCGCGATCGCGATCCACGCCCCGTTGCTGAACTTGGTGACCAGCACCATCACCAGCACGGTCCCGGTCATCGCCAGGCCGAAGCCGTTGATGCCCTGCGAGCGGCGCATCCGGCGGCGGGCTGTCAGGTCGGTCTCGCCGGTGAGTAGCCGGTTCCAGTGCCGCAGCATGCCGGCCTGGGACAGCGTGAAGGACACGAAGACCCCGACGGTGTAGAGCGGGATCAGCTTGGTGACCTCGGCCTGGAAGCCGATCACCAGCAGGATCGCGAACCCGGCGAGGAACAGGATGCCGTTGGAGAACGCCAGCCGGTCGCCGCGGGTGTGCAGCTGACGGGGCAGGTAACGGTCCTGGGCCAGCATCGAGCCGAGCACCGGGAACCCGTTGAACGCGGTGTTCGCGGCCAGCACCAGGATCAGCGCGGTGACCACCACCACGAAGAAGAAGCCGGGCAGGAAGTCACCGAACACCGCTGCGGCGAGCTGGGCGACCATGGTCTGCTGCTGGTAGCCCTCTGGCGCGCCGACCAGCTGGACCGCCGGGTCCTCGGCCACCTTCACCCCGGTGATCAGCGCCAACGCGATCATTCCCAGGATCATCGTGACCGCGATCCCACCGAGCAGCAGCAGAGTGGTCGCCGCGTTGCGAGACTTCGGCTTCTTGAACGCCGGCACCCCGTTGCTGATCGCCTCCACACCGGTCAGCGCGGCGCAGCCCTGGGTGAAAGACCGGACGACCAGGAAGGCCAGCGCGAACCCGGTGAGGTGGTCGCCCTCCTCGATCAGCTGGAGGTCCGCGCTGGCCGCCCGCACCTCGTCGCCGAACACGTAGACCCGGGTCAGTCCCCAGATGATCATCGAGAAGATGCCGAGCATGAAGGCGTAGGTGGGGAGCGCGAACGCGGTCCCGGACTCGCGCACACCGCGCAGGTTGATCGCGGTGAGCAGCACGATCAAGACCACGGCGAAGGCCACCTTGTGGGTACCGACGTAGGGCACCAACGCCCCGACGTTGGCCGCCGTCGCCGAGATCGACACCGCCACGGTGAGGGTGTAGTCGACCAGCAGCGCGCTGGCCACGGTCAGGCCCGCGTACCGGCCGAGGTTGACCGTGGCCACCTCATAGTCGCCGCCACCGGAAGGGTAGGCGTGCACGTTCTGCCGGTAGCTGGTGACCACGGTGAGCATCACCACCACCACGGCGAGCCCGATCCAGGGCGAGAAGGCGTACGCGGTGATGCCGGCCACCGAGAGTGTCAGGAAGATCTCCTCCGGGGCGTACGCGACCGACGACATGGCGTCGGAGGCGAACACCGGCAGCGCCACACGCTTGGGCAACAGGGTGTCGCCGAGTCTGTCGCTGCGTTGCGGGCGCCCCACCAGGATCCGCTTGAACGCAATCGCCACCTTCGACACACGCGAAGGGTATGCGCAACCCGAGTGCCGCACGAGGTCGCGGTGCCGGACAGGCGGTATCGTGCGTCCGAATGTCCCGCGAGGAGGGTCCGTGCACGTCGTGATCATGGGTTGTGGGCGGGTGGGATCGTCGTTGGCGGCCAGCCTGGAACGGCAGGGTCACGACGTCGCGGTGATCGACCGCGACGCCACCGCGTTCCGCCGGCTGGGCGCCGACTTCCGCGGCGACCAGGTGGTCGGCATCGGCTTCCACCGCGACGTGCTGCGCCGGGCCGGCGCCGAGCGGGCGGAGGCGTTCGCGGCGGTGTCCAACGGCGACAACTCGAACATCATCGCCGCCCGGGTGGCGAGGGAGTCGTTCGGCATCGAGCGGGTGGTGGCCCGGATCTACGACGCCCGCCGCGCCGAGGTCTACGAACGGCTCGGCATCCCCACCGTGGCCACCGT
>JAJCYC010000195.1 GCA_029263115.1 Pseudonocardia sp.
TGCAGAACCACGACGAGCTGACCTACGAGCTGGTGCACTGGTCGACCGGGCACAGCGAGGACCGCTACCCCTACCGGGGCGAGGAGGTCACCGGCAGCGCGCTGGCCGACTCGGTGCGCCGCGACCTGTGCGAGCGGCTGACCGGGCCGGCCGCCCCGTACAATCTGATCTTCACCACCAACGGCATCGCCTGCACCACCGCCACGGTGATCGCCGCGACGCTCGGGGTGAGCGACCTCGACCAGATCGACGACGTCGACCGGATCCGCCGGGCGCACCTGCTGCTGGCGATGTTCAACGCCTTGCAGCCCGGGGTGTTCGCGCTGTCCGGCTGGGACCTGTGCGGCATGCTCACCCTGCCGCCCGAGCGGGTCGGCCCGCTGCTCGACCAGGGCGACACCCGGTGGGTGCACCGCGCGGCGCACGACCTGATGGGGGTGTACCCGGGCGCTACCGCCTCGGTGGCCGGCATGCCCCGGGGGCGCAGCCTCTACGGTTCGCTGCCCGAGCAACTGGCCGACGAGGCCAGCTTCGCCCGGCAGCTGCGGGCCATCCTGCGGGTGCGGGCACATTACGGCATCGCGACCAGCGAGCAGGTGGACGTGCCGGACGTCTCGCACCGGGGCATGCTGGTGCTGGTCCACCAGCTCGAGGACCCGCGGCGGCGCCAGCTGACCGTGCTGAACTTCGCCGCCGAGGACGTCGCCGGCACCGTCCGCTCGGCGCGGCTGCCCGCCGGCAGCCAGGTGTCGGACATGTTCACCGGCAAGCCGGTCGCGGTGGTCGACGATCTGAACAGCTTCACCGTCGAGCTGGAGCCGCACCAGGGGATGTCCCTGCTGGCCGAGGAGCCGCCGATCTCCACGACCGAGTGAACCGGCGGGTGATCCGATTCAGCTGCTACCCGCTGGGGTATCCCTGTGGCCGCCCCTACGCCGCCCCCGATCCCGACCGGTGCGAAACCCAGGTGTAACCCGTAGGTACCACCACTGCCGCACTTCGATCGGCACGCTGTAACCCATACAGCCCAACGGCAACGGCGCCGGTCCGCACACCACCGGAAGGGGAACGGCATGGACACCCGTACCGAGGACTGGTTCGTCCGGCGCACCTGGCAGCAGCCGGACTGGAGTGTGCCCGAGCTGATCGCCGCGAAAGCCGGCCGCCGGGTGGCGGTGGTGCTGCCCGCGCTCGACGAGGAGGCCACCGTCGGGGCCATCGTGGCCGCGATCGTGCCGTTCACCCTCGGCCCGCACCCATTGGTCGACGAGCTGGTGGTGATGGACTCCGGCTCAGGCGACCGCACCGTGGAGATCGCCGCGGCGGCCGGCGCCCGGGTGGTGCTGCGCACCGAGGTGGTGCCGGAGCTGGAGCCGGTGGCCGGCAAGGGCGAGGTGCTGTGGCGCTCTCTGGCCGCCACCACGTCGGACATCATCTGCTTCGTCGACTCCGACCTGCTCGACTTCGACCCCGCATTCGTCTCGTCGCTGCTCGGCCCGCTGCTCACCGTGCCGGGCGTCGAGTTGGTCAAGGGCATGTACCGGCGCCCGTTGCGGCTGGAGAGCGGTCAGGCGGCCGAGACCGGCGGCGGCCGGGTCACCGAGCTGCTGGTGCGCCCGCTGCTGGCCGCGCTGCGCCCCGAGCTGGTCGGCATCGTGCAGCCGCTGAGCGGGGAGTACGCCGGCACCCGCGAGCTGCTGGAGTCGGTGTCGTTCCCGGTGGGCTACGGGGTGGAGATCGCGCTGCTGCTGGACACCTACGGCACCCGCGGCATGGATGCGCTGGCCCAGGTCAACCTGGGTGTGCGCACCCACCGCAACCGCCCGCTGAACCAGCTGGGGGCGATGGCCCGGCAGATCCTGGCCGCCGCGCTGCCGCGCTGCGGGGTGCCGGCGGGCGCCGCCGCACTCACCCAGTTCGTGCAGGTCGGCGGCGAGTGGCTGCCGCAGGACACCGCGGTGAACACGTGCGAACGCCCACCGATGCGGGAGATCACGGTGCGCACGACACCCGCGCGGCCAGCAGCGCGTCGACGGCGGCCGGCGTGAACAGCTGATCGACCACCAGCGCGGCGGTGCCGACCACCGACGCCTGCCGGCCGAGCGTGCCGGTGACCACCCGCAGGTTGCGGGTGGCCCGGGGCAGCGAACGCTGGTAGATCACCTCGCGCAGGCCGGTGACGTAGTGCCCCTGGGTGTTCGCTGTGTCGACCAGGCCGCCGGCAACTACCACGATCTCCGGGTTGAGCACCGAGATCACCGTGGTCAGCACCTCACCGGCGAGCTGTCCGGCGTGGCGTA
Organism: Pseudonocardia sp.; assembly: GCA_029263115.1. Lineage (GTDB taxonomy): Bacteria > Actinomycetota > Actinomycetes > Mycobacteriales > Pseudonocardiaceae > Pseudonocardia. Next base: position 2,301 of record JAJCYC010000195.1, read on the forward strand.
GCGCGGCGACCGTGTCGGCGTCGCCGCGCTGCACCAGGGCCCGCAGGTCCTCCACGTGGCGCACCGGCTTGCCTGCGGCGGCCAGCCGGCGGATCAGCGCGGTGCCGGACGCGACCGCACCCAGGCAGCCCAGGGAGCCGCACGCGCACGGGTCGTCGTGGCCGAGCATCCGGATGTGCCCGATGTCGCCGGCGCCGCCGTCCACGCCGCGGTAGAGCCGCCCGTCGATGACGATGCCGGCGCCGATGCCGGTACCGACCTTCACCAGCAGCACCGTGCGGGCACCCGGCCAGTTCGTCCGCTGCTCGCCCAGGGCCATCAGGTTGGCGTCGTTCTCCACCAGCACCGGCACGCCCAGCCGCGCGGCGAGCCGCTCGCGGACCGGGAAGTCGTGCCAGCCGGGCATCACCGGCGGGGCGATCACCCGCCCGAGCTCGACATCGACCGGGCCGGGCAACCCGACGCCGAGAGCGACCGTGTCGGAGGCGTCCGCGCCCACCTCGGCCAGCAGGGTGCCCACCCGGTTCTCCACCTCGGTGAGCACCCGGTCCGGACCGTCGGCGATGGTCACCGGGTACTCGCGGCGCTCCAGCACCCGCCCGCCCAGGTCCAGCACCGCCAGGTCGGCCCGGTCGGGGTGCAGTCCGGCCACCACGATGTGGCCGAAACTCTCGTCGAAGGACAGCGCGAGCGCCGGTCGGCCCCGCCCGGCGGCCTGCCCGGAGGTCTCCCGCAGCAACCCGGCGGCCAGCAGCGCATCCACCCGGGCGGCCACGGTCGACCGGGACAGCCCGGTCACCTCGATCAGCTCCCGGCGGGTGCTGGCGATCCCACCCCGGACCAGCGCGAACAGCTGGCCGGCCGATCCCGGATCGGTCGGCCGGCCGATCGGCCGGGTGAGGTGCACTACTCCTCCTTAATATTGGGTGAACGACATGCATAATAACGCACCTGTCCATCCAATTCTGACCGGCGACACCACAAAGAAGATGCGGAGACCGCCGCCCGATGAACCCCGAGCCTGTTGGCCGCCCCGGTGTCCCGGCAGACCGCCGCGCGTCGCTGTGGCGCGCCGCGGTGGAAGTCCTGCACCGCAACTGGGAGGACGACCACACCGTGCCCTCCCGCACGCTCTACCCGCACCAGTGGAGCTGGGACACAGGCTTCACCGCGATCGGCTGGGCCCGGGTCGCGCCCTGGCGGGCCAGGCTGGAGCTGGAGTCGCTGCTGGACGCGCAGTGGGCCGACGGCCGGGTGCCGCAGATCGTGTTCAACCCGCACACCCCGCGCGACGCGTACTTCCCCGGCCCGGACTTCTGGGGCTCGGCCGGCGTCCCCGGCGCGCCGGAGCGGGAGACTTCGGGTCTGGTGCAGCCGCCGCTGCACGCCGCCGCGGCCTGGCGGGTCTACCTGGCCGACCCGGGCCGCAGCATCGGCTTCCTGCGCCGGGTCTACCCGAAGCTGCGCGCCCAGCACGAGTACCTGCACCGCGAGCGCGGCGACGGCACCGGGCTGGCGGTGATCGTGCACCCGTGGGAGTCGGGGCTGGACAACTCCCCCAGCTGGGACGCCGCGCTGGCCGAGGTCCCGGTGCCCCCCGGCGCGGTGGTGCGCCGCCGCGACCTCGACCACGCCGGGGCCGACGAGCGCCCCACCGACCTGGACTACCAGCGCTACGTGGCGCTCGCCCGGCGCTACCGCGACTTCGGCTACCGCGACGCCGAGGCGCTGCCGGAGCACCCGTTCGTCATGGTCGACCCGCTGTTCAACGCGCTGCTGGGCTGGTCGGAGGAGGCGCTGGCCGACATCGCCGAGGTGCTCGGCGAGCCCTCGGCGCCGCACCGCGAGCGGTCCGCCCGGGTGCGTGACGCGATGCTGGAGCGGCTCTACCACCGCGCCGGCGGGGTGTTCCACGCCCGCGACGCCGCCGACCCGACCCGCGACCCGTTCGACCACTCGGTGGCCGGCCTGGTCCCGCTGCTGCTCGACCTACCCGACGACGTGGTCGACGCCCTGGTCCGCTCGGCCACCGGCTCCCGGTTCGCGCTCAACGACCAGGTGCCGCTGCCCAGCCACGACCGCACCGCCGACGGGTTCGACCGCAACCGCTACTGGCGCGGCCCGGCCTGGGTGAACACCAGCTGGCTGGTGCTGCAGGGCCTGCGCCGGCACGGCCACCGGGCCGAGGCCCGCACCCTGCGCACCGCGCTGCTGCGCTCGGTGCTGGGCAGCGGCTTCCGCGAGTACTTCGACCCGGTCGACGGCGCGGGCCGGGGCAGCGACGAGTTCAGCTGGTCGGCGGCGCTGACCCTGGACCTGCTCGCCGAGCAGGGCGGCCCGCTGCCCGCTCCGGTCACCGGTGCGGTGGCTCCGGCCAGGTCGGCTCGTCCGGTCCGGGCGGCCGCGGCGGCTCCGCTGGCGCCCCCGACCGCGATCCCGGCCGCCGCGCCGGCCCGGCCGGCACCGGCGTGCGCCGCCGTCGCCCCGGTGCCCGAGGGACTGGGCCGGCGGCGGACCACGAGCGCGGCGGTCTGACCGACGCCGGCCACCGGATCGTCCTCCCCAGGTCTCAGCGGGTGTCCAGGACGAGGTAGCCCTCGGCGAGGTGTCCCGCCGGCAGGCCGGCGGCGCGACTCTGCAGCTCGCCCCACCCGCGCATCCGCTGCTCCAGGTCGGTGAGGTGCCCGGTCTGGCTGGCGTGTGCCTCCAGCGCGGCGAGCTTGCGGTCGAAGGTGGCGGTGATGTCGACGTAGTGGTCGGCGCCCTCGCCGCCGCTCATCACCCAGGTCTGCGCCACCGCGTGTTCGGCCAGGCCCTCGTCGCCCAGCAGCTCCGGGTGGGCGAACGGGTTGCACGCGTCCGGGTACACCGCGCACATCGCCGCCTCGCCGGCCGCGATGTGGTCGGGGTGGCTGCCGTACATGCTGCGCAGCTCGCGTTGCGGCGACTGCAGCACCACCCGGGTCGGGCGCACCCGGCGGATCACCCGGCTGATGTCGCGGCGCAGCTCGTGGGTGACGGTCAGCCGGCCGTCGGGGCAACCCAGGAACTCCACGTCGGTGACCCCGAGCACGGCGGCCGCCTTGCGCTGCGGGTGGCAGGGCTACCCCCGGCGCCGATCAGGTAGGGAACAGCGCCGGGGCCGGCCGGGACCGATCCGGCGCTGGCCGGGCATCACCGGGTGACCGCGGGCCGTCCGGCGGACAGTTCGGCCAGCGTCCGCCCGTCGCCCCGGTCGGACGCCCACTCCAGCATCAGCAGGGTCGCGTCGTCCTGCAGCCGCCCGTGCTGGTGCGCGAGCACCGCCGCGACCAGGCGCCGCAGCGTCTCCGGCGCCGGCAATGCGTCGAGCTCGGCCCGCTCGGTCAGGTCGATCAGCCGCTGCTCGCCGAAGAACCGGCCCTGCTCGTCCCGGGCCTCGACCACACCGTCGGAGTAGAGCAGCAGCCGGTCACCGGGCTGCAACTGCTCGTGGCCGACCAGTTCGGCCGGCATCGGCACGCCCGGCCCGCCGATCCCCAGCGGCGGCCGGGGCGGAAGCGCCAGCTCCTTGACCACCCGGCCCTCCCGGATCAGCAGCGGCGCGGGGTGTCCGGCCAGCAGGTAGGACAGGTCGCCGGTCTCGGTGTCCAACCGGGCCAGCACCGCCGTGACGAAACCCGGCGGTCCCACCTCGGCCAGCAGGGCGTCGGCCTGGCGGGCCTGGTCGGGCAGCTCGACGATGCCGCGCCGGCGCGCGTTGCGGATCGCCGTCACCGCCAGCGTGGTGCTCAGCCCGGCGGCGATGTCGTGCCCGGCCCCGTCGAACACGCCCAGCTCCACCCCGCCGTCCAGGCAGTAGTCGTACGCGTCGCCGGCCACCTGGTCGGACGGCTCCAGCAACGCGGAGATCACCACCGGACCGGCGACGAAGGTCCGCGTCCCGAGCAGCTGCCACATCAGCTCCGAGGCCGGTGACAACCCGCCGGCCCGCAGCTGCTGCAATCCGATGCTGTGCGGGAGCCGGGCGGCCATCGCATGCCCGACCAGGCCGGCCAACGCGCGCAACCACCTGCGCAGCTCGGCGTCGTCGGCCACCTGGGGCCCCAGGAGCACCCGCAGCACGCCGACCCGCTCCGAGCCGGCCACCATCGGCACCCAGAGCAGCCGCGTCCCGCCGTCGTCGGTGCCGGCCACCACCTTGCCGAGCTGGTAGGCGCGGCCGGCCAGGGTGTTCTCCACCGCGACCGGCTCGGCGACCAACGAGCCGGTGCCGATGGGCACCGGATGCATCAGCACCTGCGCCAGATCGACGATCAGCGCCTCGGCGGTCAACCCGAGCGGCCGTAGCGCGTCGTCGACCGTGGCGGCCACCGTCGCCGCCGGTTCGAGGTGCATCCGCTCCAGCACGGCCAGCAGCGCGTCACCCCACCTGGTCCTGTCTGCCGCCGGCACTCCCAGACCGTAGGGCAACCCACGGCCGGCGGCGACCGGTCAGCGTTCGGCGGCCGGCACCGCCCGCCGCTCGCCGACCCGGAAGACCGCGAGCGCAACCCCCACCGGGACCAGCACCACGACGAAGTAGACGATCGGGGCGACCGCGATCGCCGGGTTGCCCAGCGCGGTGAATGCGACCGCGAGCGCCACCGCCACGTTGTGCACCCCGATCTCCATGCAGCAGGCGATGGACTGCGGGCGGGGCACCCCGGCCAGTTTCGGCACCCAGTAGCCGACGGCCAGGCTCATCGAGCCGATCAGCAGGCACACCCCGCCCAGCGCCACGATGCCGGTGGCCAGCAGCGAGTGGTACTGCACCCCGCTGGCCGCCACCCCGACCATCACCATCACGCCGGTGCCCACCCGGAACGGCCGGTCGGCCCGCTCGGGGAACCCGGGGAACCGCCGGCGCACCCACATCCCGGCCAGCACCGGCACGACGACCAGCGCGAGCACGCCGAACAGCTTGTCGTACTGCAGCCCGATCTCCGGTGAGTCACCGGCCAGGTAGGACACCGACAGCTGCACGATCACCGGCAGGCTGACCACCGCGACGATCGCGTTCACCGCCGTCAGGGTCAGGTTCAGCGCCACGTCCCCGCCGGCGAGGTGGCTGAGCAGGTTGGCCAGCACGCCGCCGGGCGAGGCCAGCAGCACCATCACCCCCACCGCCGCGAGCGGCTCCAGCCGCAGCGCGAGCACCACCCCCAGCCCGAGCAGCGGCACCACGATCACCTGGCACAGCAGCGCGAGCCCCACGGCCCGGGGCATCCGGGCGACCCGGACGAAGTCGGCCAGGTCGAGGGTGAGCCCCAGCCCGAACATGATGATCCCCAGCGCCACCGGGACGGCCACGATCATGATCTCGGTCAGCATGATGTGCTCAGGTTAGGTGGAGGTCGCCGTCCCCAGCCGCGCCGCCACGCCGCCACGCCTTCCGGTCGTCGAACACCGACTCGGTCATGACGGTCATTCCTGTGATGCGCCGTTGCCGCGCAGGCCGATCATGAACAGGATCGCGGTGCTCAGCCGCCCGCGTGGGCCGGCGTCCGCGCGCCCCAGGTTGGCGTTCATCGCGCCCAGCAGCAGCCGGGTGAGCAGCGCGGTGTCCAGGTCGGCGGGCAACTCGCCGGCTTCCCGCGCGGCGGTCAGCAGGTCGCGCCAGTACCCGATGTAGGCGCGCTCGGTGGGCCGGAACCGGCGGCGGGTGTCGGCCGGGAGCTGGTCGACCAGCCGAAGGACCGCCGGGGCGTAGTCGTTGCGCGCGGCCAGCCCGTCCAGGTGCGCGTGCACCGCCGCCTCGATCCGCACGGCCGGGGTGGCGTCGGGGCCGAGCCGGTCGACCGATCGCCGCACCCCGGCAAGACCGGCCGTCATGCCGTGCCGCAGCACCTCGTCGATCAGCTCGTTCTTGGACCGGAAGTGGAACGCCAGGCTGCCGGTCTGCAGGCCTGCGACCTCGGCGATGTCGCTGAGCCGGGTGGCCGCGTACCCCTTCTCCCGCAGCACCCGGGCCGCCGCGTCCAGGATGCGCAGCCGGGTGCGGGCGCCCTTGGTCGACTGCCCGCCCGCGTCGATCGCCACGCGGACGTCGTTCACGCTCATCGCGGCTCCCTTCGCCGCCGGGCGGTTCGCAGGGCTTGACGATATAACCTGACGGTGGTCAGAATCTATCTGCACTAGTCCACCCGACCGAGGTCACCGGTGTGGAATCAGCCGCCGCGCATCGCCTCGGCCGTCTCATCCATCGACGCGATCGACGCAACAGTGACTCGGTGTCAACTCCCGGGCGTCGTGCCACCGCCGACCGGCAGCCCGATCGCCCGCGCCCACAGCCTGGTCAACGTCTCCACCGCAAGCTCCTCGTCGTACTCGACCCCGTGCACGAACCACAGCATCGTGAAGTGCTCGATCATGCCGCCGAGCATGGTCGCGGCCATGGCGGCGTCCAGGTCCGGATCGGCCACCCCACGGTCCTGCAGACGCCGGATGCCGGCCTCGTTGCGCCGCACGAACGGCTCCCGGATCCGCAGCTTGAGCTCGCGGAACTGCGGCTCCCGGAACGCCAGCTCCTCGATGGTCGCCACCAGTCGCGCGTTGCGAGCGGCCACCGCCAGGTACCGGCGGTTGGCCGCCCGGATCTTCTCCACCGGGTCCCCGGACGGCTCGCCCCGTGCCTGCGACGCGACGTACATCTCGCCCGTGACCACGGTGAACAGCTCGTGCAGGATCGACTCCTTGGAGTCGAAATAATGGTAGAAGACCCCGTAGGAAGTGCCGGCCCGCTCGGCGATGTCGGAGATGCGCGCGTCTCGGAAGCCCAACTCCTCGAACGCCGAGCGGGCCGCGCCGACCAGGGCGGCCCGGGTGCGGCGTCCGCGCGTGGTGGTGGGGCCGTTGGGGGCCAGCACCGAAGCGGCCGGGGCCGCCCCGCCGGACGTGCCACGGCCACGGCGGGCGGGCGGCGCGGCGCGGCGGGCCACGGATCCTCCTGAGAACGGCAGATGTTCAGGGTAACCCTCGGACGATGGAACTCGACTGGTCAGTCGAACTGCGGCGCGTCCGGTGGCGGCCGCGTTGTTCGAGCGGTACCCGGCTCGGCTGGACGACGCGCTCACCCGGATCCGCGCTGGCGACCATGACGGCTTCGGCGTTGCGGGGTCAGGTGGCCAGGCCGCCGTCGACCATCAGCCGCTGGCCGGTGATGTAGGAGGCCTTGCTGGAGGCGAGGAAGGCGATCGCCTCGGCGACCTCCTCGACGAGCCCGAGCCGGCCGAGCGGGGTGAACGCCACTGCCTGGGCCAGCAGGTCCCGGGTGGTGGGGTCGGCCCGCATCGGCGGAACCATGCCACCCTCCACCACACCCGGGCCGACCGCGTTCGCCCGGATGGCGTGGACCGCCTCCTCGGTGGCCAGCATCCGGGTCATCATCGCGACGGCCGCCTTCGGGGTGGCGGACAGGGCGTCGGTGGGCACCGTCCGGTCCACCGCGGCGGTGATCAACGCGGTGATCGAGCCCCCGCCGCCGGCCCGCAACGCCGGTACCGACTCCTTGGCGATGTTGAAGAAGCCCATCACATCCGCCTGCATGACACCGGCGAACTCGGCGTCCTCGAAGTCCACCAGCGGGCGGGTGCGGAAGATCAGGCCGGCCGCGGAGACCACCGTGTGGATGCGCCCATGCTCGGCGCACGCGGCGGCCACCACGGCCGCCACCGTCGCCCGGTCGGTGACGTCGCAGGCCAGCGCGGTGGCCTTGCGCCCGAGCTCGCGGATGCGTGCGGCGAGCTCCTCGGCCTCGGCAGCGCGCGAGCGGTAGGTCAGCACGATGTCGCAGCCGCGCTGGGCCAGCAGCCCGGCCGTGGCCGCGCCGATCCCCCCGGTGGCACCGAAGACCACCGCGCAGCCGGTGGAGGGGAAATCGGGAACCTGAACTCCGAAAGACGCCATGCCACACTCCTGGTCCTGTCGGATCCGGGTGCGGCAGTGGTCGGTGAATCCGCCCGGGGCACCCTCGGACTCCGTTGTCTGCGACCACCAGCATAGGCGGAAAGCCGACTCGTGAGTCAGGTTCGGCCGGCGAACCACCCGTTGGTCGGACTTACGGGCACCACTCGCCCTTGACAGCAAAACCTGACCGTCGTAAGAATCGATGCTGAGTTCGATTTAATCAGGACCTCGGTGGGGGCGGGTACGGGTGGCACCTGGTGGCCGAGATCCCGACCACCGCCGGCGGCCCGGTGCAGAAGCACCGGCCGGCCCAGCTCGACGACCTGCGCACCTGGACCACCAGTACGGATGGCATCCGCCGATGACCCATAACGTGCTCACCGAGGTGGCCGACGGCGTCGGCACCCTCACCCTCGACCGGCCCGACCGGCGCAACGCGCTGAGCGTGGACATGTTCACCGAGCTGTCCGATGCGCTGGACCGGTGGGCCTACGACGACGACGTGGCCGCCGTGGTGATCACCGGCGGGGAGGACGTCTTCTGCGCCGGGCTCGACCTGGACCTGCAGTCCGGCTTCACCGACCAGACCCGCGAGCTGTACTCCGAGGTGTGTCTGCGCGCGTACGGCACTCTGCTGGACTACCGCAAGCCCACCGTCGCCGCGGTCGGCGGCCCCGCGCTGGGCGGAGGCTGCGACATCGCGGTGTTCGCCGACATCCGGATCGCCGCGCCCAACTCGGTCTTCGGGTTCCCCCAGGTCCGTTTCGGTCTGACGCCGTATTTCTCCCCGCTGTGGAAGATCGTCGGGCTGAGCCAGGCCAAACTGCTCACCTTCTCCGGGGAGCGGATCGACGCCGCCGAGGCGTTGCGCATCGGGCTGGTCGACCGGCTGTCCGGACCCGGCGAGGTGGTGGCCACCGCCACCCGGCTGGCCCGCTCGATCGCCGGGACCACGGTCGCCTCGGCGGTGAACAACAAGGAGATGGCCCGGCGCTCGCCGGCGATGGACCCGATCAGTGCGCTCACCTACGAGACGCTGGCCTACCGCGAGGTGATCCGGCACCCCGAGGTCGTCGAGCGGATCAACGAGGCCTACCGGGCGATCCGGAAGGACAAGCCGTGACCGAGACCATGCCGGACGGCTTCCCGGAACGGTGGCTGGCCGCCTGGAACTCCCACGACACCGAGCAGGTCTTCGAGCTGCTCGACGCGGACATCGTCTGGGACGACCCGGTGTTCTGGCACGAGGTGGTGCACGGCCGGGAGGCGATGCGCCCGTACCTGGCCAAGATCTGGGAAGCCATGCCGGACGTCGCGTTCACCGAGATCGAGCACTTCACCAACGACGACCGGACCCGGGGCCTGGTGCTGTTCGAGCAGTACGGGCACGGCCCGGCCAGGCTCGACCCGACGCGGGAGTTCCGCTCGCACGGCTGCGACATCTTCCTGGCCTTCTCCGGCGGCCGGCTGGCGCACTACCTCGCCGCCTACGACATCGTCGGCATGCTCGAACAGCTCGGCGCGATCCCGGAACGGGGACGGCGCACCGGCAGCGCCCACCTGCTCTCACTCACCCGGAGGACCCCGTGACGCGGTACCTGGAGACGTCGGTCGAGAACGGCGTCGGCATCCTGCAACTCGATCACCCGGAGAAGCGCAACGCCCTGGGCTGGGAGCTGCACCACGAGATCGTCGCCGCACTGGAGGGGTGGGCCTACGACGACGCGGTGGCGTGCGTGTTGCTGATCGGGAACGAGGACTACTTCTGCGCGGGCTGGGCGCTGGACGTGCTGCAGGACACCGACGGCGACCGACGCACCGAGTTCACCGACCTCGCCTACCGGCTGATGATCACCCTGCTCGACTACCGCAAGCCGACGGTCGCCGCGGTCGCCGGAGTGGCCCCCGGCTACGGCATGGACCTCGCCAACATGTGCGACATCACCGTCGCCAGCGCGAACGCCGCGTTCGGCTCGACGCAGGTCAAGTACGCGATGAACGGCTTCTACCACGGCATCCTGCGCAAGACGAACACCCAGCGGGCCCGGCGGATGTTCTTCACCGGCGACCCGATCGACGCCGAAGAGGCGCACCGCTGCGGGCTGGTCGACGGGGTCGTGCCGGTCGGGCGGCTGCGGGAGAGCGCGTTGCGGCTGGCCACCCAGATCGCCGAGCACGGCGCCGAGCTCACCTGCGTACTCAAGGAGGTGGCGCTGCGCTCGGGGAGCATGGACCACACCGCCGCATGCGCCTACGAGCTGCGGGTCACCCACGACCTGCTGCAGCGCGGCCTGTTCACCCGCCGGCTGGCCGATGGCCTGGACCGGTTGAAGTCCGGCAACAGCCGCGCCACCGAACGCTTGACCCCGCGGTCGGGCTAGTGGTTCCGGTCGTTAGGGCTCGCGACGAAATAGTTTAGGTTGATGTCGGCGTGTCGTCCGTTGTCGGCGCGACGGTGTAGTTCCACTCTCCATGGAAGTCGTGCCTGGTGATCGGCAGGGCGTCGACCTGCTTCTTCGTGTATCTGATGCCG
>JAJCYC010000196.1 GCA_029263115.1 Pseudonocardia sp.
ATGAGCAGACCGCCGGGTTCGCCGCGGAGGGGTGGGCCAAGGTCACCCGCCGGCCTGGGGTCGCCGCCCTGACCGCCGGGCCGGGCGTGACCAACGGCGTGAGTGCCATCACCAGCGCGTATTTCTGCGGGTCGCCGGTGGCGGTGATCGGCGGGCGGGCTCCGGCCGCCCGCTGGGGCTCGGGGTCCCTCCAGGAGGTCGACCACGTCTCGATCGTGGCCGAGGTGACCAAGCGGGCGGTGACGGCCGCAAAGACCGGCGACATCGCCGTCGAGGTGGCCGCGACACTCGCCGCGGCGGCCACCGCCCCTCGGGGGCCGTGCTTCGTCGACATTCCGGTGGACGAGTTCTTCAACACGGTCGCGCCCCCAGCGGCGGTCACCGAGCCCCGCCCCGACCCGACGGGCGTCCGCTCGCCCGACCCCGACGCCCTGGCCAGGGTGGCGAGGTTACTGGCGGATGCCGAGCGGCCGGTGCTCATGGCCGGGGCCGGCGTCTACTGGGATGGGGCCGAGGCGGCGCTCCAGGAGCTGGTCGAGGCCGCTGATGTGCCCGTCCTGATGAACGGGCTGGGCCGGGGGACGGTGCCGATGTCGCATCGGTTGGCCTTCTCCCGGGCGCGCTCGCTGGCGCTGCGGAAGGCTGATCTGGTCGTAGCGGCTGGCGTACCGCTGGATTTCCGGCTGGCCTTCGGGCAGTTCGGCGGCGCCCGGGTGGTGCACCTCGTCGAGCACCACTCGCAGCTGGCCGCACACGTCGACCTGGCCGGCGCCGCCGCCGGTGACCTCTCGGCGGTGTTCCGGGGCCTCGCCACCGCTGGTGCGGAGGCGGCCGACCCCCGGGCGCGGGCCGCCTGGCTGGCCGACCTGTCGGCCGAGGAGACCGCCCGTCGGGAGCAGGAGCAGGAGACCCTGCGCAGCACCGCCGACCCGATCCGCCCGACTCGGATCTACGGCGAGCTGCGGGACCGGCTCGAGCCCGACGCCGTCGTGGTCGTCGACGGTGGCGACTTCGGCTCCTACGCCGGGAAGTACCTCGACAGCGAAACGCCCGGCTCCTTCCTGGACCCCGGCCCCTACGGGTGTCTGGGGACGGGCCCCGGCTACGGGCTGGCCGCCCGCCTGGCCGCCCAGGCGCAGGGCCGGCCCGACCGGCAGGTGTTCCTCATGCTCGGCGACGGGGCGGCCGGATTCTCGCTGATGGATTTCGACACGCTCATCCGCCACGACGCGCCGGTCGTGGCCATTGTCGGCAACAACGGCATCTGGGGCCTGGAGAAGCATCCGATGCAGGCCATCTACGGCTACGACGTGGTGGCCGAGCTGCGGCCGGGCACTCGTTACGACCAGGTCGTCACGGCGCTCGGCGGTCACGGGGAACTCGTCACCGATCCGGCCGAGATCGGCCCGGCCATCGATCGCGCGGTGGCGGCGGGTGTGCCGGCGCTGGTCAACGTCCTCACCGACCCGGCCGACGTCTACCCCAGGTCCAGCGCGCTGCTGTGACCCGGCGGTGCGGACCGGACCCGGCTCGATCGGAGGGGAGCGCCGGCCCGGACAGGACGGCGATCCGTCCAAAGATCCACTCTGCCCGAGCCGGCTGCAGGGAGAGCGCCACCGACCACCGGAGCTCCGCCGGCGGTCAGGCGAGGGTCACCGCTACCCGGTAATAGCCGGTCGCGCAGTCCAGGACGGTGCCGACCTGCTCGGCCGCCTGCACCCCACCTGCGCCGTCGGTGGCCCGGGCGCCGAGGATTCCGGCCTGCTTGATCGCGTTGTAGGCCATATCGAGCCCTATCGATCCACGTCCGGGGGCTGCGGGACCAGCCCCGCGTGGGTGACGGCGGAGCCGAGGCCGGCGAACACCTCGGCGGTGGTGGCCGGGTCGCACCGGCGGGGTTGGAAGTGCACGACCTTGTTGTCGGTGACGATCGGCGTCAGCTCGATACCGGCCAGGCCGTGCCCGGCGAAGCGGGTGCGCACCACGAGCCCGTGCCCGGGAACGCCGCGCTTGGCGAACCGGCCGAACGAGCCGAAGGCGCAGTTGCCGATCGAGTAGAGCACCGGCATCCCGTGCACCGTCTCGGCGGGTTGCGCGGTGTGGCTGCCGTGCCCGATCACCAGGTCGTACCCGGCCCGGGCGAACCACCCGGCGTCGCGCCGCTGCTTGTCGGTCACCGGCCGGTAGGTGCCGCCCCAGTGCACGTACCCGACGACCCACCGCGCGCCGGCGGCGAGCGCGAGCTCCCGACCACGGGCGATCGTCTCAGGGGTGATCACCAGGGTGCCCGGGATGCCGAGCGCGGCGGCCTGTCCGTGCCGGAAGGCGTTGCCGATGCCCACCACGCCGACCGCCCCGAACGGGGTGTCGATCAGCAGCGGGGCCTGCGCCGCGGCCAGGTCGACACCGGCGCCGAAGGAGCGGACACCGGCTGTCCGCAGGTGGGCGACGGTGTCGGCCAGACCCTCGGTCCCCCGGTCCAGGGCATGGTTGTTGGCCAGGCTCATCGCGTCGAACCCGACCCGGGCCAGGGCCGCGGCGGCCACCGGGTCGGCGTTGTAGTTGTACGGCCGGTCCGGCCAGTGCAGCTGGGTGCGGGTGGTGATCGGGCCCTCGGCGTTGCCCACCAGGTAGTCGGTGGCCAGCAGCGGCCGCAGGTGCTCGAACGGCCACTCATACCCGTGCCGATCCAGGCAGGACTGGGACCGGTCGGCGAGCAGCACGTCACCGACCCACACCACGTCGAACACCGGGCGATCCTACCGACGCGGGATTCGACCTTCACCTACGGCGACCCGATTCCCGTTGCTGTCGAGACCGCCTGAGCGTTCACGGGGTGGTGGTGCGCAGCCGGTCGAGCCGGGCCCGGAACTGCGCGGTGGTGTTGACATGCGGGAACGGCTGGTCGGGCACCGGGATGTCGAGCGCCGCGCAGATCGGCCGCCACCCGTCGCCGGGGCGCCACTCCAGCAGCCGTTCGGGGGCGACGGTGGCGCGCACCTCGTCGTTGTGCCGCAGGAACGCCGCCTTCGCCTCGTCCTCGTCGCGCCAGCGCGGGGTGAACCGGGCGGCGATCAGGTCGTGCGGCCAGCCCGGCGGGAACGGTCCGGCGGCGGCCGCCTGCTCGACCTTGGGCGAGAAGATGGTGTTGCTGACGCTGGTCCACCAGGCGTCCGCATCGCGCACCGACAGCAGCACCAGCGAGTCCGGGAACGCCTCGGCGAGCTCGGGCCAGAAGGCGGCCACCGGCCAGTCGACCGCGGCCCGGTAGTCGGCCAGGAACCGGACCCAGTCGGGGCTCTCGCCGCGGGCGGCGGCCATCCACACCGGGATGTCGTCGGGCCGGCCGAACGTCTCGAGCATGTGATAGCAGCGCCCGTCGAGGACCTGCTCCAGCGCGATCTTCAGCGACTCCGTGCCCGTCCGACCGAGTCCGGCTCCGACCACCCGCACACTCACCGCGTACCTCCGTACCGAAGCCGACCGTCGCAGTGTAGTGGCGACGAGCCGATGACAAGCTTGACCGGATGTCCGTACAGTCAACCGGTGATCGCCATGCTCCGCTCCGCCGCACGCTCCCTGCCGCCGGCGAGCTGGGCCCGGCACTACGACCGGGCGACGTTCGCCGCCGACGCGCGGGCCGGGGCCACCGTGGGCGTGCTGCTCATCCCGCAGGCCATGGCCTATGCCGCGCTGGCCGGCATGCCGCCGGTCACCGGGTTGTACGCGGCGATGGTGTCGCTGGTGGTCTACGCCCTGCTCGGCACGGCCCGGCAGCTCTCGGTGGCCCCGGTGGCGATCGACTCCCTGCTGGTCGCGGCGGCGGTCGGGCCGCTGGCCGGTGGCGACCAGGCGCGCTACGTCGCGCTCGCCGGCCTGCTCGCGGTGCTCACCGGCGGCCTGCAGATCGGCGCCGGGCTGCTGCGGCTGGGCACCCTGGCCAGCTTCATCTCGGTGCCGGTGATCAACGGGTTCACCGCCGCCGCCGCGCTGACCATCGCGGCCAGCCAGCTCGGCACCCTGCTCGGGCTGGCCGGGTCGGGCACCGCGACCACCCTGCTGGACACCGTGACCGGCGTGGCGCCCCGGCTGGCCGGCACCGACCCGGCCACCGTCGCGGTCGGCGCCGGCGCGGTGCTCACCCTGCTGGTCCTGGGCCGATCCGCGGGCCGCCGACTGCCCCGGGTGCCCGGGCCGCTGCTGGTGGTGGTGCTGGCGGCCGCGGCGGTGGCGCTGGTCCCGGGCCTGCGTGGGGTCGCGGTGCTCGGCGCGGTGCCGTCCGGGCTGCCCACCCCGGCGCTGCCCTCGCTCGACCCGGACGACGTGCGCGCGCTGCTCGGCCCGGCGGCGGCCATCGCGCTGGTCTCCTACCTGGAGTCGCTGAGCACCGGCACCGCGTTCGCCCGGCGGGCCCGCACCCGGATCAGCCCCACCGGCGAGCTGCTGGCCGTCGGCGCGGCGAACCTGGCCAGCGGGTTCTTCCGGGGTTTCTGCGTGGCCGGCGGGTTCTCCCGGGGGGCGGTGAACGTCGCGGCCGGTGCCCGGACCCCGATGTCCGGGGTGCTGGCCGCCGGGCTGATCGCCGTCGCGGTGCTGACCGTGGCCCCGCTGCTGGCCCTGCTGCCGAAGGTGGCGCTGGCCGCGGTGATCCTGGTCGCGGTGGCCGGGCTGGTCGACGTGCGGGGCGCGCTGGCGGTGGCCCGGGTGCGCCGCAGCGACCTGCTGGCCCTGCTGGCCACCTTCGCCGCCACCTGCGTGCTCGGGCCGGCCGAAGGGCTGGGCGTGGGCGTCGCGGTCAGCCTCGGGGTGTTCCTGCGGCAGTCGGTGCGACCGCACCTGCCCGAGCTGGGCCGGGTACCCGGCACCGGCCGCTACCGCAACCTCTCCCGACACCCCGACGCGGTCACCGACCCCGCCGCGGCCCTGTTCCGGCTGGACGCGCCGCTGTACTTCGCGAACAGCGGCGCGGTGTCCGACACGATCACCGACGCCGCCGCGAGCCGCCCGGGACTGCGCGCGGTGGTGCTGGACGCCAGCACGATCCCGTGGATCGACTACTCCGGCACCGAGTCGCTCGCCGAACTGGACCGCGCACTGGCCGAGACCGGGGTCACCCTGCACCTGGCCGCCGTGCGGGGCCCGGTGGCCGACGTGCTGGCCCGCGGCGGCGGGGCCGCGCGGCTGGTCGCGGAGGGCAGGGTGCACGTCGACGTGGCGGCGGCGGTCACCGCGCTCGGGTTGCCGGCCGATTCGCCGCTGCGCCCTCGGACCACGTGACCAGACCCTCGATCCGGACCTCGGCGCCGCTGTGCGGGTGACCGGGCTCGGCTTGCCCGCTACTTCAGCAGTGGGTCCCTGGGCAGCTTCAGGATGCGCTCGGCGATCTGGTTCTTCACGATCTCCGTTGTGCCGCCGGCGATGGTCAGGCACCGGCCGAGCAGGTAGCCCCGGGCCAGCAGGCCGTCGAGGCCGGACCCGGTACTCGACGCGGCGTCCGGCCCGGCCAGCTTCAGCGCCAGCTCGGTGGCCCGCTGGGTCTGCCGGCCGATGAGCAGCTTGGTGATGTTGCCCTCCGGCCCCGGGCCCGCGCCCTGCACCGCCCGGGCGGCCTGCCGCAGGTTCAGCAGCCGCTGGCACTGCTGGTCGGAGATCAGCTCGCCGGCCTGGCGCAGGTATCCGGCGTCGCCCGGGGCGTAGCGGTCGATCAGGCCGAGCAGGTGGGTGGCCTCGAACTGCAGCGACGAACCGCTGCCCCCGCCCCCGCCGATCGACACCCGCTCGTTGCCCAGCACGTTGCGGGCGACCGCCCAACCCCGGCCGACCTCACCCACCACGTCCTCGTCGGGCACGAACACGTCGTCGAAGAACACCTCGTTGAACAGCGCGTCCCCGGTGATCTCGCGCAGCGGACGGACGTCCACGCCCTCGCGCTTCAGGTCGATGGCCATCATGGTGACGCCCTGGTGCTTGCTCCCGGAGGCGTCGGTCCGCACGGTGGCGAAGCCCCAGCGGCAGGCCCGGGCGTTGGACGTCCACACCTTCTGCCCGCTGACGATCCACCCGCCCTCGGTGCGCACGCCCTTGGTGCGGATCGCGGCCGCGTCCGACCCGGCCGAGGGCTCGGAGAACAGCTGGCACCACTCCTCGTCCCCGGCCAGCGCGGCCGGCGCCCAGCGTTGGGCCTGCTCCGGTGTGCCGGCCTGGACGATGGTCAGGATGTTCCAGGCGGTGATGCCCAGCGACGGCAGCGTGAGCCCGGCGAACTCCTCCTCGATCACCAGCTGCTCGGCGGCGTCGGCGTCGCGGCCCCACGGCCGCGGCCAGTGCGGCACGAAGTAGCCGGTCTCGGCCAGCCGGGCCCGCTGCTGGTCCCGGGGCAGCTGCTTGACCTCGGCGGCCACCTTCGCGGCCTCGGCCCGGTACTGCTCGGCCTCTGGCGGCAGGTCGATCGAGTACTTCCGCACGGCGCCGGCGGCGCACAGCGCGGCCACCTCCAGCTCGGCGTCGCCCAGGGCGCCGACCAGCGCGGCCAGCACGTTGGCCCGGCGCAGGTAGATGCCGGCGTCGTGCTCCCAGGTGAACCCGATGCCGCCGTGCACCTGGATGCTCATCTGCGCGCAGGCCACCACCGCCGGAAGCGCGCGGGCCGCCGCCACCGCGGCGGCCAGGTCGGAACTCGTGTCGGCCGGGTCGCAGCGGGCGGCGTCCCAGGCGGCGGCGGTGGCTGTCTCCGCCTCCACCAGCATGTCCGCGCACAGGTGCTTGACCGCCTGGAAGCTGCCGATGGTCCGGCCGAACTGCTCGCGTTCCTTGGCGTAGGCCACCGCCATCCCGGTGCAGGCGTTCGCGATGCCCGCCGCTTCGGCCGCCGCCAGGATCCGGGACAGCCGGACGAGCAGTGGGCGGGCCCCCACCAGCACCGTCGCCGGTGTGCCCTCGAGACCCACCCGGGGCGAGCGGCGCGTCGGGTCCAGGTCCGTCGTCGGGGTTCGGGTCACCCCGTGGGCGTCGGCCCGCACCACGACGACGTCGTCCCCGGCGCGCAACAGCAGCACGTCGGCCACCGCACCGCCGAGCACCGGGCCGGCGTCGCCGGACGCCTTCCCGGCGTCGTGCGTGAGCCGGCCACCGAAGCCGACCCCGGCGGTCTTCGCCCCGCTGACCAGGTCGGCGACCAGCCCCGGCTCGGCACCGAGTTGGTCGAGCAGGGCCGAGGCCAGCACGGTGGGCAGGAACGGCCCGGGGGCGACCACCTCGCCCAACGCCTCGACCACCACCGCCAACTCAGGCAGCCCGAAGCCCTCGCCGCCGCGCTCCTCGGGCAGGTGCAGCCCCAACCAACCCAGCCCGGTGAGCTCCTTCCAGAACCCCGGCAGCGACTCGGACCCGGCCTCCAGCTGGGCCCGGGCCGCCGCCCGCGCACCGTGCTGGGCCAGGAACGAGCGGGCGACCTCGGCCAGCGCGCGGTGATCCTCGGTGACCGCCAGGGACATGCGTCCGCCCTTCCGGTGCGTCGAGCGTCAGGTCTACGGGCAGCTCACCCGAATGTACTGTTCCGGGCGCCGGACCGCCCCGTCTCGGCACCGGCCGGGTCCGGCAGGGTAGGAACTGCCGATGAGCATGTCTCCGGTCGCCGCGCTGATCGACCAACTCGACCTCGAGCGAATCGGCCCGACGACGTTCCGCGGCCGCACCGGTGACCCGCCCGCCGACCCGCACGCCCGGCTGTTCGGCGGGCTGATCGCGGCGCAGTCGCTGCGGGCCGCGCAGGCGTCGGTGCCCGGCGACCGGCACGCACACTCGCTGCACGGCTACTTCCTGGCCCCGGGCCGCACCGGCGACCCGGTGGAGTTGGAGGTGGACCCGCTGCGGGACGGCCGCTCGTTCCACACCCGCCGAGTCGTGGTCCGACAACACGACCAGCCCATCTTCACCCTGATCGCGTCGTTCCACCGGGACGAGGACGGCCGGGAGTTCCAGATCGACCCGCCGGACGCCCCGGATCCGGCCACACCGGGGTCGGAGTGGGTGCCGGGGTACCCGCGCGGCGACGTGTTCGAGTGCCGCGACGTGCCGCTGCCGTCGACGCACGCCCAGGGCCCGGAACCGGCGACGATGCGGTACTGGGCCCGCACCGTCGAACCGCTGCCCGACGACCGGGGGCTGCACATGTGCGTGCTGACCTACCTCAGCGACCTGTCCGGGCTGACCGCCAGCGCCCGGGCGGTCGGGCTGGACTGGACGTCGATGCGGGCCACCAGCCTTGACCACACCGTGCACTTCCTCCGTCCGCTGCGACTGGACCACTGGGTCCTGGTGGACATGCGCCCGGTGTCCAACAGCGGCAGCCGCGGCCTGGTCCGCAACGCCATCTACGACCGTGACGGGGTGCTCGGCGCCTCGGTCGCCCAGGAGGGTCTGGTCCGGGAGATCCGTTAGTCCAGGACCCGCTCAGCCCAGCACCCTCCCGCGACGCGCCTTGAGCATCTCCGGGAATGACCCGCCGAAGCCGGGATGATTGCCGCGGCGTCCGGCGTTGCCCGGAACATGGCAGACGTGAACAAGTGGAACCAGAAGATCATCGCCGAGTTCCGGGCGAACGAGGGCCGGGTCGGCGGGCAGTTCGAGGGTGCCCCGCTGCTGATCCTGCACACCAAGGGCGCCAAGAGCGGCGAGCCGCGGATCAACCCGATGGTCTACCAGGACCTGGGCGGCTCCTACGCGGTGTTCGCCTCCTACGCCGGATCCCCGAAGCACCCGGCCTGGTATCACAACCTGGTGGCGCACCCGGAGGTGCAGATCGAGGTGGGCACGAGCACGGTGCGGGCCACCGCGCGGGTGATCGAAGGCGCCGAGCGGGAGCGGGTCTGGTCCCAGCAGAAGCGGGACATGCCCGGCTTCGCCGACTACGAGGCCAAGACCGACCGGACCATCCCGGTGGTCGTGCTCGAGCCGGCCGGCTGAGCCCGGGCGCGCCCGGCAGCGGGCCGGACTCGGATCGACGACTTCGGCGTCACCGCCGTACGCCAAGGGCTGAGGGTCGAGCCTGCAACCAACCCGCTGTCGGGACTAGGGTCCGAGCCATCCCACCACGGATGGAGGCTCCAGTGACCGCGTCAATTCAGGGAACCCGGCTGGTCCCGGTCGACGAACTCGGCCCGTCCGGCGTCACGGTCGTCAAGGACACCCCGCACGGCGACCTCGCCGTCGGCCTGTCCAACGGCGCGCCGTTCGCCGTGTCCAACCGGTGCCGGCACGTCTTCGCCCCGCTGGGCAAGGGCACCGTCGACGCCGCCGGGCACCTGGTCTGTCCCTGGCACCATGCTGAGTTCGACGTGCGCAGCGGCGAGATGACGCTCGGCCCGCAGGGCGTGTTCAAGCCGATCGCCGGGCCGATCAAGGCCACGCTCGGCTCCCGGGAGCTGAAGACCTACCAGGTCGAACTCCGCGACGGGGCCATCTACCTGATCGGCTGACGCTGCGCTCAGTACGACGCGGGCGGCCCGAAGGTGTGCCGGGCGACGAAGTTGAGCACCATCTCCCGGCTGACCGGGGCGGTCTTCAGCATCCGGGCCACGCACCACCGGTCCGCCGTGCCCTGGTGCGCGCCGTTCGGCACGCCCTTCCACACCGTGCGCTCACCCGCGTAGTGGGTCGAGATCGTCGTCGCGCCATCAGCGACCGCGACCGCCAGATCGACCAGGATCCGGCCAGGATCGTGGCGAGCCCGAGGCCCCGGCCAGCGCGCCGGACAGCTCCGAGGTCAGCGTGGTCCGGTCGGCGACGTCGACCAGCAGTCGGGAACCGGCGTGCGACACCACGCCCTCGCCGTCGGCCGTGGCGGTGATCCGTGGACGCGTCGTTGTAGCCCGCACCTCGAAAGTGCTCCCTACCTGGATGACCTGGGCCCTCAGCAGGCACAGTCTTCCCTGGTAGCGGAGCACTTTCGTCTATCGGGACACGGACACGCCAGCTCGCTCACGAAGAGCCGGGCGTGCACGTCCCGTCACGCGGTGGCCGCCCGCGTCCCGCCGAGGGCTCAGCGTGCATCCACGGCCATGACCGACCCGTCGATCACCGGGCCACCACCTGCCCGAGGGGCCATGGCCGGGGGCCGGGTGCGCGCGGCGCCCGAAGCGGTGTTGACCCTGGCCGGACAATGGGGCAGCGGCGGATCCCGGTATCCACTTGCCAATAATTCAGCGCTCGTTTAATTTAGTCACAACCGTTCCCGGAGGGGGAGCGATGGACGATGCGATCGAGGCCCGGAGCCTGGTGGTCCGGCTGGGCGGCAGGCAGATCCTGCACGGGTTGACCTTCACCGCGCCGGCCGGCCGGATCACCGGCCTGCTCGGCCCGTCGGGCTGCGGGAAGACCACGATGATGCGCTGCGTCGTCGGGGTCCAGGCGGTCACCTCGGGCCAGGTACGGGTGCTGGGCGAGGCGGCCGGCACCCCGTCGCTGCGCAACCGGGTCGGTTACGTGACCCAGGCCGCGTCGGTGTACCCCGATCTGACCGTCCGCGACAACGTCCGCTACTTCGCCGCGATCTACGGCACTTCGCGCGCCGAGGCCGACCGGGCGCTGGCCGACGTCGACCTGGCCGACCGGGCCGGGCAGATGGTGCGCACGCTGTCCGGCGGCCAGCGCACCCGGGTGTCCCTGGCCTGCGCGCTGCTGGCCGCCCCGGAACTGCTGGTGCTCGACGAGCCGACCGTCGGCCTGGATCCGGTGCTGCGCCGTGACCTGTGGGTGCGGTTCCATGAGCTGACCGCCGCCGGCACGACCCTGCTGGTCTCCAGCCACGTCATGGATGAGGCGAGCCAGTGCGACAAGCTCCTGCTGATGCGCGAGGGCCGGATCATCGCCGAAGACACCCCGGCGGCGCTGCGCGCGGCCACCGGCACCGACGACCTCGAGGAGGCGTTCCTCCGGGTGATCAGCCGGGCGGCCGACCCGCCGATGACCGAGGTGACCCGATGACCAAGGCGCTGATCAGGCAACCCGTGCCAGCGACCTCCACCACGCATGAGCCACCGCCGCCGACGGCCGACCGGCACGCCACACCGCCGGTGCTGAACCCGCGGATCGTGGCCGCGACGGCCCGCCGGGTACTGCTGCAACTGCGCAGCGACCGCCGCACGGTGGCGATGCTGGTCGTGGTGCCGAGCGCGCTGCTGACGTTGATCAACCAGATGTTCGACTCGCAGCCCCGGTTCGACGACATCGCCCTCTCGCTGATCGGGATCTTCCCGTTCACCCTGATGTTCCTGATCACCAGCGTGGCGATGCTGCGCGAACGCACCGGCGGCACGCTGGAGCGGCTGATGACCACGCCGGCGTCCAAGCTCGACCTGCTGCTGGGTTACGGGGTCGCGTTCGGGGTGGCCGGGGTGCTGCAGGCCGGGGTCACCTGCGCGACCGCCTACCTGCTGCTCGACCTGTCCACCCCCGGCAGCCCGGTGCTGGTGCTGCTGCTCGCGATGGCCGGCGCGCTGCTCGGGCTGGGCATCGGGCTGTTCGTCAGCGCGTTCGCCACGAGCGAGTTCCAGGCCGTGCAGTTCATGCCGGTGGTGGTGATGCCGCAGATCTTCCTCGGCGGGCTGTTCGTGCCGCGCGAGCAGATGGCCGACTGGCTGGAGACGATCAGCGACTTCCTGCCGCTGACCTACAGCATCGACGGCCTCGCCGAGGTGGGCAGCACGTCGCTCATCACCCCTGAACTGCTGCTGGACGTCACGGTGGTGCTCGTGCTGGCCCTCGCCGCGCTGGCCCTCGCCGCGACCACCCTGAAGCGGCGCACCGGCGAACCCACCCCGGCCCAGCGACGCCGGCGGCGGCTGGTCCCGCTGGTCGTGCTGGCGCTGGGCACCGGGCTGGCGGTCAACCACGCGGTCGACGCCAGCCGCTACGTGACCACGGAGAACGCGCTGGTCGACGGCCAGCAGACGCCGGTCGTCGCGCCGGCGGCGGGCACCCTGCGTGACTGGCGGGCCACCCTGGGCACGCCCGTACGGGAGGACCAACCGGTCGGGCGGCTGCAGTTGGACGGGTCGTCCCGGACCCGGATGGTGCTGCGCGCGCCGACGAGGGGCACCGTGGTGACCAGCGACGTGGTGGACGGCGCCTACGTCACTGCGGGCACCCGGCTGGCGGTGATCTACGACCTCGCGCAGACCTACGTGACCGAGCGGGTCGACGAGTCCGACCTCGGCGGCGTGCGGGTCGGCGGCCGGGCCGAGGTGGTCGTCGACGCCGACACCGACCGCACGCTCACCGGGTACGTCCGGGAGATCCGGAGCGCCACCGCCGCACTGTTCGCCGCCGATCCGCCGGACAACTCCGCTTCAGCATTCGACCGGGTGACCCAGCTGGTCCCGGTCCGGATCACCATCACCGACCCGCAGGGTCTCACCCTGGTGCCCGGAATGAACGTCACCGCCCGGATCCACCGGAACTGACCGGCGCCGGCTCCTGGGCCGGGTCCGGCACGGGCGCCGGCTCCCGGGTCGGCCGGCGCCAGCCCACCAGCACCGCGTCGACCACCAGGAACACCAGCAGCGACACCCCGAGCAGCGGCATGGCGAGCCCGGCGGCGATTGCGACCGCCCCGAGCGCGGCCACCGCGCCGACGCTCGGGCGCCGGACCGCCGCCGGCGGGCTCAGCGGGCCCCGGCCGGCCAGCCGGGTGGGCCGGCGCAGCCACCACATCCGGTACCGCCAGACGACCAGGCAGATCACCCCGACGGCCAGCGCGAGCTGGCTGACCCAGCCGAACAGGATGCCCATGTGCGCCAGCACGCCCAGCGAGCTGAGCTGGGACAGCAGCGGTCGGTCGGTCCAGTCGGCGCGGGCGGTGACCACCCCGGCCTCGGGGTCGACGGCCGCGCGGCCCTTGCGCACCGGCCACAGGTCGTCCACCTGCTCGACCGACCAGGCCGTTGCCGGGCCGGTCGGCGCGGTCACCTTCAGCGGGCCGTCCAGCCCCGCCGCCCGGGCGATCCCCACCACCCGTTCGGCCTGCTCCCCCGAGCCGGACACCGGGCCGGACACCGCCACGGCCGGCGCCGACTGCCCGGCGGACTGTGAGACGTCGGTGCCCGGGTCGTCGGGGTCCGGGTCGTCGGGGTCCGGCGGCCGCAGCGCGGTGTCCAGCTCGGGCGCGGTGGCCCGCAGCGCGGTCAGCGCCGCGGTGAAGTGGTCACCGGCGAACCGCGACCAGGTCAGCCCGGTGACCGACAGGAACAGCAGCCCCACCAGTGCCCAGGTACCCACCGCGGCGTGCCAGGACAGCAGTCGCCCCCGGCCGTTCCCGCTGGTCCTGGGCACCAGCAGCGCTCGTTTCCGGCGGCGCCGGGTGGCCAGCCAGAGCACCAGCCCGGACACCGCCAGCACCCCGAGCCAGCTGGCGGCCAGCTCGGAGTAGTGCCGCCCGAGGTCGCCCAGGTGCAGGTTGCGGTGCAGGTCGTCCAGCCAGGTCATCAGCGGCGTGTAGTCGAACCAGGTGACCAGGCTGCCCTGCACGGCGCCGGTGTACGGGTCGACGAACACCGTGCGTTCCCGGTCGTCGGTCAGCGTCGGGTCGGTGAAGACCACCCTGGTGGTGTGGTCGGCGTCGACCGGCAGTAGCACGGAGCCGAAGGCGGCGTCGGCGGGCGCGGCGGCGCGGGCGGCGGCGATCTGCCGATCCAGCGCGACCGGCTGCTCGCCGACCCGGCCGACCTGCAACTGTCCCCGGTAGGCGACGGCGTCCAGCTGCGGGGCGAGGGTGTAGAGCAGCCCGGTCACCGCGGCGACCAGGACGAACGGCGCGGCCAGGATCCCGGCGTAGAAGTGCAGCCGCAGCAGCAGCGGTCGGAGCCCAGACACTAGATCATCACCAGCAACATCACGGCCATCCCGGCGCTCGTCAGGACGTGCGCCGTCGCGCCGGCGCGGTCACCGGCACCCCGACGCAGTGCGCGCATCCAGGCCAGCGCGGCGGCGACCAGCCCGCAGACCAGGCCGGCGGTGACGAACACGGTCCAGAGCGGCGCGACGGTGACCGCCGGGACCAGCTCGCCGACGTCGGGCCCGGCCACGTCGTGGTGGCCACCTCCAGCGCCGCCGGACCAGCTGTGGCCGGTCATCGTCGACATCGCGGCGAGCATCCAGACCATCGAGCCGGCCATCAACGCGTGGTATCCGAACGCGGCGCCGGCATCCGGCCGCGCGGCCCGCCATGCGTGCCCGCCCAGCAGCAGGAACATCGCGGTGAACCCGGTGAACACCACCAGCTGCACCGCCCGCGCGCCGGGCCCGCCCCACATCCACACCATGGCCACCATCGCGAGGCTCATCAGCAGGTGGGACAGCTCGACCGCCCGGGTGTGCGGGCCGGGCCCCGCCGTGGTCGACGACGCCGTGGTCCACGACACCGTGGTCCACGACGGGGGGGCCTCCGGGACCGCCCCGGGCGACGCGGGGCCGGCGGCGGGGCCCGCGGCGGGACCCGTGGTGGGACCCACGGCGATGCCGACCCGCGGGGTCGACGGGGCCGCGACCGCGTAGGTCCGGGCCGCCCGCACCAGGCCGTACCCCGCGGTCACCGTGAACACCACGGTCAGCAGCCAGGACAGGAGCAGGGAGTCGACCACACTCCCTCCTTCGCCACCCATTCGTGTCGGTCGTGCCGCAAGCTTGGTCGTACCGGCGCACCCATCAGTTCCAGGATATTCCGATTGATTTTGTGAGGTAGGCGACGACCGGATGCTCAGGCGACCCGGTGCCCGGTCGGTTCCAGACCGGCATCGTCGCCGCGACCGGCGCGCGGGATGTCCGGGCCGGTCGCCGGCGGCTCCCGGAGGGTCCGGTCGGCGATCGGGCCGGTCCCCACGACCGAACGCCCGTCGTCGTCGCGCCCGCCGGCCCGGTGCAGCAGCAACAACACCAGCCCGACCGCCACCAGTGCGTGGCTGACCAGCCTGCCCGGCTCCACCCGGCCGGCGACCAGGTCAGACAGGCTCAGCAGCGCCAGCACGCCGACGAAAGCCCCGATCACCGGCACCAGCGCCCGGACCGACCGGGAACCGTTCATCGCGGCCCAGCCGAACGCCACCCCGAGCGCCAGGTTCCACGCGGCGCTCTCGTGGGACATGTGCGCCAACGTCGCCCCGCCCAGCTCCGGCCCGTGGTGCGGCCCACCACCGGCGGCCAGCACCCCGGACAACGCCAGCGCCAACTGGCCGACGGCCACCCCGGCCAGCCCGGCCCGCAGAGCCTGCCGTCCGCGCCGCCGGCGGGGCGGCGACGGAGCAGCGCCGGCGTCCCAGGCCGCGAGCGCGGCGGATGCCAGGTCGGGCACCGCCTCGGCCGGGCGGGTCCTGGCCAGCCGGGTCACCCGGGCGGCGTCGTCGGCGAACCGCCGGCACCCCGGACAGCCGGCGAGGTGCTCGTCGGCCGTTACCTCGTCCGGCGCATGCTCCCCGTCCAGCCGCGCGGAGACCGTCTCCCGGCATTCCTGACAGCGCATGTGACCAGGGTCGTCCCCGGGCCCCGGTTGGTTCCCACCGGCCGGCAATCCGCCGGGGTGGTCACGGTCGGCCGGGCTGGTGGGCACCGGCCCGTCCCCGGGAGCGGGTTGGATCCCGACGCCCGGTGCGATTAATGTCCCCCGATGTGGTGGGACGGGCCGAGGACGCGCAGGTCACCGAGTGGGCGCTGGCGGCGGGCCTCGGCGACCGCGCGGCGTTCACCGCGTTCGTCCGCGCCACTCAGCGCGACGTGCACCGGCTGATCACGCATCTGGCCGACCGGGGCGAGGTCGAGGACCTGAGCCAGGAGACCTACCTGCGTGCCCTGACCGCGCTGCCCCGATTCGCCGCCGAGGCCTCGGCACGGACCTGGCTGCTGTCCATCGCGCGTCGGGTCGCCGCGGACGCGGTGCGGCGGGCCCAGCGGCGGCCACGGGCCGCGCACGCGCCGGCCTGGGAGGACCTGGGGGGTCGGCCCGGGCGGGCGCACCGCGCGGCGGACGGTGAGGTCATGCTCCGGATGCTGGTGGCCGAGTTGGCACCGGACCGGCGCGAGGCGTTCGTGCTCACCCAGGTGCTCGATCTGGGCTACGCCGAGGCTGCCCAGGTCTGCGGGTGCCCGGTCGGCACCATCCGCTCGCGGGTCGCGCGGGCCCGCGAGGACCTGGCCGCGGCGCTGGAGACCCGCCGCGGCCGCAACCGCCGCGAGGCCTGAGCCCCGGGCCACCCGCCCCGGCGGGTCACCCGGGCCGGGCGGATCCGGCGCCGG
>JAJCYC010000197.1 GCA_029263115.1 Pseudonocardia sp.
GTACGCACCGCTCACCAGCCCATATCCACCGGGTTTGAGCTGGTCAACACTTCAAGAGGCCTCAACACCGGTTCCTCGCGTATGCCTTCCCGTCTCGCTCACCGGGCCCGACCCATCCGGCAGTACTCGAGCCGACCCGACTTCGTCGCGGCTGCTCCCACCCTCCCCACCGACCCGTGGATCAGGCTGCCGCCAGCTTCACCCAACCGCTACGACGGCCAGGCCATGGACGGTCTCTCACCTCCATCCGGACACACAGCGCCTCGCGGCGCACCACCGTTCATTTGACAGACCCCTCAGTTGGCGTCTCCAGACTTCGGGCGGAGCATTCGTCCGCCGAGGATCTCCGCCGCCCGGCGGTCGGACTCCCCGACCCACGCCGCGTAGACCTTCAGCGTGGTCGCACCACCACCGGCGTGCCCCAACCGGCCGGCGACGGTCCGGAGGTCGACGCCGGCCGTCAGAAGCTCCGTCGCGGAGTAGTGCCGGAGCGCGTGCAGGTGGCTGTCGATGCCGAGCTTCGTGCACATGCGGTCGTACCGATGCGTCACGCCGCTCGGGTCGGCCGGCCGGTCGCGCAGCGGGCGGTAGGAGAACAGGAACGCGTCCTCCTTCGGCTGCTCGCCGAGTTGCTCCATGTCGTGCTCGTAGCGGGCTCGGTGCTCGGCGAGCACCTCCACCGTGGCGGGATCGAGGGAGATCCGGCGCATCTGGTGGGTCTTGGTGTCCTTCTCCTGTCCGTTGACCCAGTTGCGGCGGACATTCATCTTCGCGGCGGCCAAGTCGATCCGGTTCCAGCGCATGGCGAGCAGTTCGGCGCGGCGGACGCCGGTCACCATCACGAGCCAGACCAGCGTTCCCCAGCTCACGTCCTCGCCCCACGCGGCTTCGATGATGCGGGCGGCCTGCTCCACGGTCGGAGGCTGCGGTTCTGGCGCCGGCTGACGGGGCTTCCGCGCGATCTCCGCCGGGTTGCGGTTGATCCAGCCCCATCGCTCTGCAGCGGTGAACACACCTCGGATGGCGAAGTGAATCCGCCGAATCGTCGCGGGCGACAGGGGAGTGCACCGGTGCGGCGGACACTCGATCACCGTGCAACCGGCCTGCGCACCGCTTGCAACCAGCAACTACAGTCTCGGAGTCCGCTTCACCAGAGCGGTTTCGTTGCATGTCTTGCACCAGTTCGTGTCACGACCCGTGTCACGCGGCCGCTTCGGCGCGGCGGCTCGATTCGTTCGCACTACCCAGCCTCTCGGTCCAGCTCGTGCTCTACGGCCCGCCGGATCCAGCTTGACACCGATCGATCATCGGCGGCGGCCCGGTTGCGGATCTCAGTGAGCAGAGGCTCGGGGAAGCGAACGGGCACCGGCTCGCTGAGCTTGCCCCGGCGCCGGACCGGCGGCCCCTGCGGGACCTGGTTGTCCGGGTCGGCGTAGAAGTCACGCTCCTGTTCAGGTGTCATCTGGTTGTCGGTCATCGATCCTCCCGGTAGCTCTTCGCAAGGTGCACGGCCGCGACATAGCAGCCGATGGGACGACACAGCCGTGGATCACCAGAAGCGCTCGGCGCCAACGGCACCACCAGAACCTCACCGGACACCTCGGCCACCATCAGCCAGTGCGCGGGCGGCGTCGCCGGATAGAACAACGGCTCACTGCTCCAGACCTCAGCGACGTCGTCCACACCGAGGTAGGGATGTTTGAACAGATGGCCCAGCTGGTGGTCGACCTCGAAAGGCCAGCTTTCGTCGAGCAACTCGACATCGAACCGGGCCACGGCCACATCCAAGTGTAATACAGACAGCTACGAACGGATACAGGGTGATTGACCCCGGCACGTCTTCCGAGCGGCAGACGCCAACGAGCGCGCGGCATCGTGGAGGTCGGAGACCTCGACTGAAGGGCCGGTTTCGGCCACGATCACGCGCTGCGGCCGAGCTCGTCCCGCACGATCTGACCCGAACGCTCGGCGAGATCAGGCTCGGCCTCCAGTCCGCCGGCGAACCGGAACCGCCGCGGCGGAGCACTTACCGGCTCTACCGGTCGCCGCAGCAGACCACGCAATACCACCTCGGCCGCCCTGAGCTCGCCCACCTCCAGCTGGTCCACCAGCTCATGGAGACGGTCGCGGGTAGTCATGCAATCAGAGTGCACTACGACCCCGGCATCAGGCGACACTTCCCGGTGGCCCAGCGTTTCGCCTGCTAGGACTGGTGGAGACGAGGGGAATCGAACCCCTAACCCCCGCCTTGCAAAGTTTCGGGCACGTCCAAGGCCGGACCTGCGGCCGGGCTGATCTGCCGTCGCGGCGCTGAGTACCCGTGAGTTCCCGCTCATGTCCGCTGCGAACGGGCACGGACCGGGCACGGCGCCAGCGCACCCGGGCAAGGTCAATGAACTACACACTGGGATCCTTCGCCTGTGGATGTGGTGGCCGTCGTCTCCGTGATCGCCGTGATCTCCTCAGTTGTGGTTGGCCTCTCTGGCGCAGGCGTCAGCCTGTACGGCATCCACCGGACGGCGCAGACCGCACGAGCGACCCAGGTACGGCAGCGGAAAGCAGACTCCTACCTCGAAGTGCTTCGGCTCATGGAAGCCAAGGCTCAGTGGGTCACCGGCAGCGTCGAAAACTTGAAAACGAACAGCGACGAGGAGTTCGCCAGGTACTTCGACGGTCAGTACGACCAGCCCGTGCCGGACCTCCCCGCGCTCAGCGCGCAGCCCGTCATGCGGGCGCACGTGGCAGCGTTCGGGTCCAGCGCGGCGAGGGACGCCTTCAAGTTGTGGCTGGCCGCGACTGCGCCTATCGACGCCTACTTTGCTGAACTGGGTTTCATAGTCATCGAAAGCAACAACGGACGGCCACCGAGCAAGGAGCAGCTCAAGCCGCTACTGGATGCCCTCCCTGCTGAGGAGCGCGCACGAGCAGCGTTCGCCGAGGCTGTGGCGGCAGATCTAGAGAAGTAGCAAGCAGGAGCGCTCTACCCATCGGCGCCGGGGTTGCTTGTAGCTCCTTGCCACCAGCTTGGGCTCTGACCCGAATCCGCGAGTAGCTGCTCGACACGGGCTGGAGATGGCGATAGGTGCCGCTCTGACCTGGGATGATGATGTTTGCGAAGACACAATCAAGCCCAGTGAGAGGACACCTATCGGGTGGAGAGGCTACGGG
>JAJCYC010000198.1 GCA_029263115.1 Pseudonocardia sp.
TGCCGGCAGTGCGGGCGCACGGTGGAGGTGGAGGGCCCCGCGGTGGAGAGCTGGGCGCAGCGGGTGGCCACCGAGCACGGCTTCTCCGAGCTGAGCCACACCGTGGAGATCTTCGGCCGGTGCCCGAGCTGCGCGGCCGAACCGGCCGGGTAACCCACTGTCTCAACACGAGGCACCCGCAAGGTCCGGGCCGGTCTAGCGTCACCGGGGAGCACACACCCGAGCGACGACGGGAGGTCGGAGATGACCGGTACGGATGCGCCGGCGAGGATCCGCCGGCTGAGCACGCCGGATTCGACGGAGCTGGCGGCCCTGGCCTCGGTGTTCGAGGACCTGCAGTTCGTACTGAAGTGCTGCGAGGGGTTGATGGCCCGGCTGGCCCGGCCGGTGGAGGACGACGTCACCGCCACCGGGCTGGAGGTACCCGGACGGCACCGCCGGTTAGAGCACCTCGTCGAACAGCTCGGGCACGGCCTGCCACGACCCGCCCTCGGCGCACCGGGCAGCGGTCGTGAGTGGCGTGTGCGGCCGGGACCGCACCCGCCGCTCAGGGGCGCAGCAGCTCGGCCCGTAGCTGGGAGGCGCTGGAGACCACCAGCATCAGCAGGGTGCCCAGCGGCTCCACCTCGAGCCCGGCGGCCGGGAAGGCGTAGCGGAGGGTGACGTCCCAGCCCCGCTCACCGCGCACCACTCTCGGCGTGCCGAACAGGATGTCGCCGACCCCGAGCGCCACCCGGCCCGGCACGTCGGTCTCCGGCGGCAGGTCCCAGGCCACGACGCAGTTGAGGTTGAGCACGTCGAGCCCCTCCTCCAGCTGGGCCGCCTGCACGAACGCGATGATCTCGGCGTGCGCGAAGCTCAACGTGCCGTCGTCGTCCTCCCGGACGTCGTGGAACCGTTCGAGGGCCTGCTTCGCGGCGGCCAGCACGCTCACGAGCCCACCTCGCTGACGCCCGTCGGCCGCGTGCGCGGGGCTGCTGTGACACTGGCTCGCTCGCTGCGCTCGTTCACGCGGGTGCCCCCGAATCGAGCACGGACCGGTCGACCGCGCCCCCGAAGCGACGTTGCCGGCCGGCGTAGATCTCGCAGGCCTGCCAGATGTGCCGCCGGTCGAAGTCGGGGAACAGGGTGTCCAGGAAGACCATCTCCGCGTACGCCGACTGCCAGAGCAGGAAGTTCGAGGTGCGCTGCTCGCCGGAGCTGCGCACGAACAGGTCGACGTCGGGCATGTCCGGCTCGTCGAGGTGCCGGGCGATCATCCGCTCGTCCACCCGCTCGGGCTTGATCTTGCCGGCCGCCACCTGCAACGCGATCTCCCGGGCCGCGTCGGCGATCTCCGCGCGGCCGCCGTAGTTGACGCACATGGTCAGCGTCAGCACGTCGTTGCGCAGGGTCTTCGCCTCGGCGACCTCGAGTTCGCGGATCACGCTGCGCCACAGCCGGGGGCGCCGGCCCGCCCAGCGCACCCGGACCCCCATGGCGTGCATCTCGTCTACCCGCCGGCGGATGACGTCCCGGTTGAAGCCCATCAGGAACCGCACCTCGTCCGGGCTGCGCTTCCAGTTCTCGGTGGAGAACGCGTACGCCGACAGCCAGCGCACCCCCAGCTCGATGCAACCGCGCGCCACGTCCATCAGCGCCGCCTCCCCGCGCCGGTGGCCCTCGGTGCGGGGCAACCCTCGGGCGTTGGCCCAGCGGCCGTTGCCGTCCATCACCAGCGCGATGTGCCGGGGCACCTGGGCGGCGGGGATGTCCGGCGGGCGGGCCCCGGACGGGTGCGGATCGGGAGGCTGGACAGGGGACACCCGGCGAGCCTACGAGCGCTACACGCCGAGGTGCCGGTTGGGCTCCCTGGCGGCGGCCGCGAGTTGGGTGAGCTCGGTGACCCGGACGCCCGCCCGGACCAGCAGCTCGACGCCGACGCAGTCCGGCACGAACAGCGCCGGCTCGCGCCAGGCGATGACCACCCTCGGGACAGCCGCGACCAGGATCAACTCGGTGCACGACCGGGGCCGGCTGGTTCGCCGGGAGCAGGGCTCCAGGGTGCTGTAGAGGGTGGCGGTGGGCAGCCGCGGATCACCGGCGGCCAGCTTGCCCAGCGCCGACTCCTCGGCGTGCCCGGTGGGGTCGGCCTCCCGGGAGAATCCGTGCGCGATCTCCACCCCGGCCGCGTCGACCAGTACCGCGCCCACCGAGTAGGCCCCGGGCACGGGCGGGCACCGGTGGGCCAGGGTGATCGCCCGGCGCATCCAGCGCTCGTCGGTGGACGGGTCGACCCGCAACCCGCTCGGTCCCGACCCCGACGTCGAACCTGCCACGGCCTAGCCGCGCTCGACCAGCGGGAGCGAACGCAGTTGCCGCTCCAGGTGCCACTGCAGGTGCGCGGCGACCAGCCCGCTGGTGTCGCGGCGGGCCGGCGCACCGGCGGCGTCGGCCACCGGCCAGTCACCGTGCAGCAGCGCATCGAGCAGGCGGAAGGTCTCCGGCGAGGGGCTGACCGAGCCGGACGGGCGGCACGGCCCGCACACCGCGCCGCCGGCCGCCACGTTGAAGGACGGGTGCGGCCCGGGCTGCGCGCAGCGGGCGCACTCGGTGATCGCCGGCGCCCAGCCCGCGTAGCCCATCGCACGCAGCAGGAACGCGTCCAGCACCAGGTGCGGGTCGCGCTCGCCGGCGGCCAACGCGCGCAGGGCCCCCACCACCAGCAGGTACAGCCGCAGCGCCGGCTCGCCCTCCTCGGCGGCCAGCCGGTCGGTGGTCTCCAGCACCGCGCACCCGGCGGTGTAGCGCGGGTAGTCCCCGACCAGCCCGGCACCGAACGCGTCGACGGTCTGCGCCTGGGTGACCACGTCCAGGCCGTTTCGGTGTGCCTGTCCGGTCCAGCACTGCACGTCGACGTGGTTGAAGGGCTCCAGCCGCGCGCCCCAGCGGCTCCTCGTGCGGCGCACGCCCTTGGCCACGGCGCGCACCTTGCCGCGGCGGCGGGTGAGCAGGGTGGCGATCCGGTCCGCCTCACCCAGCTTGTGCACCCGCAGCACCACACCGGTGTCCCGCCACAGCGTCACCCACCGATATTAGGCCCGGTGCCCGGTGCCCGGTGTCCGAGTCACGCCGCACCGGCCACCGGCGGTGAGCGGACGACTACCGGAACAACGCTTGTGGGGTAGGTCACATCCGAGCAGAGTGGTTCGGCACGGATGTCAACGGGGGAAGGGAGCGCAACCGTGTACACACGCTTCACCACCGTCCGGGGTGATCCGGACAAGATCGATTCTGCCGTCGACCGGGTCGACGGCGAGCTTCGCGCACAGGTGGAGGCGACCCCGGGTAACCGAGGCTTCGCGGTGCTCGTCGACGTCTCGGGCGGCCGCATCCTCGGGGCCTCGTACTGGGACGGCTCCGACTCGATGCGGGCGTCGGAGGCCAGCCTGGCCGGCAGCCGTGCCGCGGCCGCGGCCGCACTCGCCGGTGAGATCAGCATGGAGCGGTTCGAGGTGGCGGTCGGGTTCCGGCACACGATCCCGGCCCGGGGCGCGGTGGCCCGGCTGACCCGCACGCGGGTCGAGCCGGCCCGGGTCGACGACCACATCACCCAGCTGGAGCAGGAGGCGCTGCCCAAGATCAAGGGTGCGCCCGGGCTCTGCAGCTTCCAGCTGCTGGTGGACCGGGATTCGGGGGCGGGCATGATCGTCACGGCCTGGGAGAACCAGGCGTCCGCCGAGGCCTTCGCGCCGACCGCCGAGCAGCTTCGGGCCCGGGCCGCAGACCGGGTCGGCATCCGGTTCGACCAGCCGGAGACCATGACCCTGATCCGCTCCACCGTCCGGCTCGACTGACCCGCCACACCGGAGGAACGGCGCTCTCGTACGCCGGGTGGCCAGCGAGAGTGCCGTTCATCCGGCTCGGCGCGCCGGTTCAGAAGCCGAGCTTGCGCAGCTGCTTCGGGTCGCGCTGCCAGTCCTTGGCCACCTTCACGTGCAGCTCCAGGAACACCTTGGTACCCAGCAACGCCTCGATCTGGCGGCGGGCCGCCGTGCCGACCTCCTTGAGCCGGGCACCGCCCTTG
The DNA here is from genome assembly GCA_029263115.1 of Pseudonocardia sp. GTDB lineage: Bacteria > Actinomycetota > Actinomycetes > Mycobacteriales > Pseudonocardiaceae > Pseudonocardia. The sequence goes on from JAJCYC010000198.1 coordinate 4,067, forward strand.
CCGATGATGATGCCCTTCTGGCTGCTGCGCTCCACGTAGAGGATCGCGTGCACGTCGAGCATGTCCTTGCGGCCCTCGTGCGGGACCATCTCCTCGACCAGCACGGCCAACGAGTGCGGCAGCTCGTCGCGGACCCCTTCCAGCGCTGCCTCCCGGATCAGCTCGGCGACCAGCGTGCCCTCCGGCTCGTCGGTCAGCTCACCGTCCGGGTACAGCGGCGGGCCCTCCGGCAGCCGCTGCACCAGCAGGTCGGCCACCAACCCCACCTGGAACCCGTCCACCGCGGAGCACGGCACCACCTCGGCGAAGTCCATCAGCGCGCTGACCTCGGTCAGCCGCTCGGCGATCTGCTCCGGCGGCGACACGTCGGTCTTGGTGACGATGCCCAGCACCGGAGTGCGTTTGGCCACCGTTCGCAGCTCGTTGACGATGAACTCGTCGCCGCGTCCGACCGGGGCGTCCGCCGGCACACAGAACCCGATCACGTCGACCTCGGCCCAGGTCTCCCGGACGATGTCGTTGAGCCGCCGACCCAGCAGGGTGCGCGGCTTGTGCAGGCCGGGGGTGTCGATCACGATCAGCTGGGCGTCCGGTCGGTGCAGGATGCCCCGGATCGCGTGCCGGGTGGTCTGCGGGCGGCTGGAGGTGATGGCCACCTTCGAGCCGATCAGCGCGTTGGTCAGCGTCGACTTGCCGGCGTTGGGCCGGCCGACGAAGCAGGCGAACCCGGACCGGTGCTCGGGCGCGGCGTCCTTCTTCTTGCTCACCGGGCCACCCCCGTCCGGTGGTCACCGGTCAGCCGGGCGGCGATCTCGCGCCCGATCGGCAACGCGGCGGTGGCCGCCGGTGACGGCGCGTTCAGCACGTGCAGCACGGTCGGCCCGGCCTTTCCGTCTGGCTCCTCGTCGGTGACGAAGAGGAAGTCGTCCACCAGCGCCCCGTCCGGGCGCACCGCCTGGGCCCGCACCCCGGCGCCGGCCGGTTCCAGGTCGGCGGCGCGCACGTCGGGCAGCATCCGGCGCACCCGGGCGGCGAGTGCCTCCCGGGACAGCGAGCCGTGCACCTCGGCGACCCCGTGCCGCCAGTGCCGCCGGGCCAGTCGGTGCAGGCCCGGGTAGGCAAGCGTGGCCGCCAGCTCGCGCGGACGCACGATCGACCACCGGTACCCCTCGCGGGCCAGCGCGAGCACCGCATTCGGCCCGACGTGCACCGACCCGTCCATTCCCCGGGTGGCGTGCACGCCCAGGAACGGCAACGCCGGGTCCGGCACCGGGTACACCAGCTCGCGAACCAGCCCGGCCGCCGCACCGCGCAGCCCGGCGTACTCGCCGCGGAACGGCACGATCCGCACCCCCGGCTCACACCCCGAGCGGCGCGCCAGCTCGTCGCCGCGCAGCCCGGCGCAGGCCACCGCGGCGCCGCCGAGCAGATCACCCGGGTCGGTGTGCACCACGACGTCGGAGCGTCGCCGGGTCAGCCGCCGCACCGCGCGACCCAGGTGCAGCTCGCCACCGCGGGCGACCAGCAGCTCGGCCAGCTTCGCCGCGATCGCCCGGAAGTCGCAGACCCCGGTGCCGGGCACGTGTAGCGCGGCCAGCGCGCGGACCGCCGGTTCGTGGCGGCGCACCTCGGCGGGCTCGAGCTCGCGGCACTCCACTCCGTTGGCCCGCCCGCGCCGGGCCAGCTCGGCCAGCCGGGGCAGCTCCTCGGGCTCGGTGGCCACCACTAGCTTGCCCCCGACCCGGTGCGGCAGGTCGTGCGCCCGGCAGAAGGCGATCGTCTCGTCCCGGCCGGCCACCGCGAGCCGCGCCTTGTCGCTGCCCGGGCGGTAGTACAGCCCGGAGTGGATGACGTTGGAGTTGTGCCCGGTCTGGTGGGCGGCGACGGCCCGCTCGGCGTCCAGCACCGCGACCGTGAGCCCGCGACCGCGCAGCTCCAGCGCGGTGGCCAACCCGACGATGCCGGCGCCGACCACCACCACGTCGTGCCGTGGGGTTCGGGTCACCGGGCGGCCTCGCGGGTCGCCGCACCGTCGGGGACCGGCTGGTGCTCGGGCAGCTCCAGGGGGCGGACCAGCACGGTGGTGATCCGGATCCGGCCGCGGGCGTCCTTGCCGCCCTCGGCGAGCAGCCGCAGGCCGGCCACGTCGGCCCGGGCCCCGGGCAGCGGCACCCGACCCAGCCGCTGGGCGACCAGCCCGCCGACGGTGTCGACGTCGGCGGTGGCCAGCTCGGCGTCGATGTTCACCCCGAACAGCTCACCGAGGTCGGACACCGGCAGCCGGGCCGCGACCCGGACGGTGTGCTCGTCGACCTGCTGGACCGGCGGGATCTCCTCGCTGTCGTACTCGTCGGTGATCTCGCCGACGATCTCCTCCAAGATGTCCTCGATGGTGATCACCCCGGCGGTGCCGCCGTACTCGTCGACCACGATCGCCATGTGGTAGCGGCTGCGCTGCATCTCCTTGAGCAGGTCGTCCACCGGCTTGGAGTCGGGCACGAAGATCGGTGGGCGCATCACCTCGACGACCTCGACGTCCGGATCGCCGTTCTGCACGCTGACCGCGAGATCCTTCAGATACGCCACGCCGATCACGTCGTCGACGCTCTCGCCCAGCACCGGGATCCGGGAGTACCCGCTGCGCAGCGCCAGGGTCAGCCCGTCGCGCACGGTGCGACCGCGCTCGATCCAGACGACGTCGGTGCGGGGCACCATGACGTCGCGGGTAGGGGTGTCGCCCAGCTCGAACACCGAGTGGATCATCTGGCGTTCGTCTTCCTCGACCACACCGCGCGCGCCGGCCATGTCGACCAGCTCACGCAGCTCCACCTCGGAGGAGAACGGCCCTTCGCGGAACCCTCGTCCGGGGGTGATCGCGTTGCCGACCAGGATCAGCAGCCGGGTCAACGGGCCCAGCAGGGTGGCCAGCGCGCGCACCGGCGCGGCCAGCAGCAGCCCGATGCCGTAGGGATGCTGACGGCCGATGGTGCGCGGCCCGACCCCGATCAGCACGTAGTCGACCACCACCATGGCCACCCCGGCCGCCACCGCGCCCAGCCACACCGGGCTGATCAGCTGCACGGCGACGATTGTGGCCAGCACGGTGGCAGTCGTCTCGCAGGCCAGCCGGAGCAGGATCAGCAGGTTGACGTACCGCGGGCGGTCGGCGACCACGGCGGCCAGCTGCCGCGAGCCGGTGCGCGCGGCCCGCACCAACGCATCCACCCGGGCCCGCGACACCGTGCCGAGCGAGGCGTCGGCCGCGGCGAACAGCCCGGCGAGCGGCACCAGCAACACGGCGAGCACGATCTGCCACGCCACGGTCGTTGTCACAGTCGTCACGCCTGTCCGTCGCTCACTCGTCCAGCCCGGCGGTGCCCAGCACGTGCGAGTCGGCCCGGCGTTGTCGATCGCGGGCCAGCGCCTCGGTCCGGGCCTGCTGCCAGCGGGCCAGCAGCTGCTTCTGCAGGGCGAACATGTCCCGCTCCTCGTCCGGCTCGGCGTGGTCGTAGCCGAGCAGGTGCAGTACCCCGTGCACGGTGAGCAGTTCCAGCTCCGCGGCCAGCGAATGGCCGGCCTTGCGTGCCTGGTCCCGGGCGAACGCCGGGCACAGCACCACGTCGCCCAGGATCGACTCCGGGTCGTCCAGCGAGTCGGGCCGGCGGGTGGCGTCCAGCTCGTCCATCGGGAACGACATCACGTCGGTCGGGCCGGGCAGCTCCAGCCAGCGCTGGTGCAGCTCAGCCATCACCTCCAGCTCGACCAGCAGGACGCTCAGCTCGGCCAGCGGGTTCACCCGCATCTCGTCCAGGGCGAACCGGGCGACCGACACGATCGCCCGCTCGTCGACCGCGACGCCGGACTCGTTGCAGATCTCGATGCTCATCGGTTCCCGGTGTTGATCGACTCGGTGTTGATCGACTCGGTGTGATCGACTCGGGTGCTCAACGTCGGCGGCGGCGTTCGGCCCGGTTGGGCACCAGACGCCCCGGCGGCGGTTCCTGGGTGGTGTCCCAGCGGGCGTAGGCGTCGACGATGTGCGAGACCAGCCGGTGCCGCACCACGTCGGTGCTGTTCAGCTGCGCGAAGTGCACGTCGTCCAGGTCACCCAGGATCTCGCGCACCACCATCAACCCGGACCGGGAGCTACCCGGAAGATCGATCTGGGTGACGTCGCCGGTGACCACGATCTGCGAGCCGAACCCGAGCCGGGTGAGGAACATCTTCATCTGCTCGGGCGTGGTGTTCTGCGCCTCGTCGAGGATGATGAACGCGTCATTGAGCGTGTTGTGGGTCAGCAGGTAGTCCTCGGTGACATACAGCGAGTCTGCTGCCGCCACCTGGATGCACACCGTCTCCGCGCGGCCTGCCGGCTCGATGCTCTCGATGTGCCGCATCGGCCGCCCGCCTCCACCGGCCGACTCGTACCGGTCCCGCTTGCGGGTCAGCCGGAACGGCTCGATACCGGCCGGCATGCGCAGGTCGACCACGTACGAGTCGTGGCGGTACGGCACCGGCCGCCCGTTCGCCCGTCCCGGAACTCCGCCGTCGAGCGGTCGACACCGGGCATAGGCGACTCCACCCAGCGAACGGACCAGCCCGATCACGTCGTCCCGGAGCCGAGGCGACGTGGTCCCGTACTGGATGCGGCACGTGCGGCCGGGCTGGGTGACGGGCCCGCCGTCGCTGTCGAGCAGACCTTGCAGGACGCCGAGGCGGACGTCGGGCGAGTTCAGCAGGTAGTCGCGCGGAACGAACTTCGTATGCGAGCGGGTGCCGGCCAGACCCAACGCGCGCAGCGCGCCGGTCACCGGGTTCTCCAGGGTGATGACGTCGCCCGCCGCCCGGACCCGGTTCAGCGCGTAGTCCACGCCACCCTTGTGCCGAATCACCACACCGGGGATCGCGGTACCCAGCGCCGCCGCCAGTTCGGGGTCGGCGGTGGCGAACGACGGGGTGGTCGAACCGGTCAGGCAGCCGTCCCCCAGCAACAGACCGAGAGCGTAGGGATCGAGCGGAACGGGGCGCTCGGGGTGCTGGACCGGGGCGGAGAGCAGCGGCAGCTCGTAGCGCCGGGCGTGCGCGGCACGGGTGCGCCCGACCATGTCCTGGGTCTGGACGACCCGCCACGCCCTGCCCCGTCGGCGGTCCGAAGCGGTACGGACGGTCCAGAGGTGCTCACCGCAGCACAGCGTCGTCGAACCGTCCTGTGCGGAGACCCGGTAGACGTCCTTGGCCCCCTGCGGGTAAACCCCCAGCACCGGAGTCGGCTCACCGTTCGACCCGACCACCAGGTCACCGACCCGCAACTCGCCGATGGCCCGGAATCCGTCGGGGGTGAGGACGCCCGTGGTCACCGGCTGCGCGCGGCCCCGCATGTAGGCCAGCGGCGCGACCTCGATGGTGCCGGCGGCCATCAGCTTCGGGATGGAGTCCGGTTCGAGCATGTCGTGCAGCGCATCGTAGAGCGGCCGCAGGTAGGGGTCGATCTTCTCGTAGAGCGTGCCGGGCAGGAAGCCCAGGCTCTCCCCCGCCTCCACCGCCGGGCGGGTCAGGATGATCCGATTGACCTGCTTGGCCTGCAGCGACTGCACCGCCTTGGCCATCGCCAGGTAGGTCTTGCCGGTGCCGGCCGGGCCGACCCCGAAGACGATGGTGTGCCGGTCGATCGCGTCGACGTAGCGCTTCTGGTTCAGCGTCTTGGGCCGGATGGTGCGACCGCGCCGGGAGAGGATGTCCAGGCTGAGCACCTCGGCGGGCGACTCGCCGTCCGGGTTGTCCCCGTTGTCGGACAGCATCGCCACGGTGCGCCGTACCGCGTCGGGACCCAGTTGCTGACCGCGGCCGGTCAGGGTCAGCAGCTCGGTGAACACCCGCTCGGCGAACGCGACGTCGGCCGGGTCGCCGCTGATGGTGAGCTGGTTGCCGCGCACGTGCACGTCGGCGTCGAGCAGGTTCTCCGCCGTGCGGAGGTTCTCGTCGCGGGAGCCGAGGAGGGCCAGCAGGGAAGACTCAGGGACCGTCATCCTGGACTGGCCCGACGACCCGCTGACGGACTGCCCCGGTTGGGTGCCGGTCACGTGGTGTGCTGCCCTGCTTTCGTCGTGTCGCCGGTCTCGGCGTAATCGATCATCTGGTGGCGTCGGCGTGCCCGGCCAATGGTAGCCGGACCCTCCGACCGACGCAGTCAGGTATGGGTTACCCGGTCGTGCGGTGTCGGCGGCCGGTCAGGGCTGATGCCGCCGGCTCAGGCCAGCAGCCGCCGCGCCGCCTCCCGGCAGCGCCGCCACGCGTCGGTCCGCGGGTCGATCACCGCGAAGTGGTCCACCCCGGCCAGCTCCACCAGCTCGACCGGGTCACCGACCAGGCGTCCGGCCCGGGCGAACCCGACGCTCTGCGCCAGCGGCACGTTCCGGTCGGCCGTGCCGTGCACGCACACCACCGGCACCCCCAAGGGCAGCAACGCGGTGGGTGAGGCCAGCAGGTAGCGCTCGGGGTGCCCCTCGGCCGACCCGCCGAGCAACGCGGCCGCTGCGCCGCCGCCGAGGTCGACCGCGTCGGCGGCGACCAGGTCGAGCACCCCGGCCTGGCTGACCACGCCCCGCACCCGGACCCCCGGGCCGGCCCCGGGCGCGCCGGCCGGCAGCTTCGGCCGCCCGGCCAGCCAGGTCGCCAGGTGCCCACCGGCCGAGTGCCCCAGGGTGACCACCCGTCCGAGGTCCAGCCGCGCGGCCACCGGCGCGGGCAGCCCGGCGAGCGCGTCGACGGCGGCCGCCACGTCCTCGAAGGTGGCCGGCCAGCCCCCACCGTTGCCCACCCGCCGGTACTCGACGTTCCACGCCGCCACGCCGCTGTTGGCCAGGTCCACCGCGAGCGGGGTGCCGAGGTCGGCGCCGTAGGCCGAACGCCAGAAGCCGCCGTGCAGCACGACCACTACGCCGAGCCCGGCGGCGTCACCCGCCGGCAGGTGCAGCTCGGCCCACTGGCTCGGGTCGGAGCCGTAGGCGACCCGCAACGGCTCCGGAGTGCCCGGCACCGGGTCGGGCGCCGGGCCGCCGACCGAGCAGCCGGGCAGCCCGAGCCCCGCCCCCAGCCCCGCCCCCAGCACCGCCAACCGTGCGAGTCGCCGCCGGGTGATTCCCATCCGCCCATCCTCGCACCGGCGCGGCGCACCGGTCGCCGCCGACCGCCCGGGCGCTACCACCGGGTGGTGAGCACGCCGAGCGCACCGAGGGCGACCGCCGCCGCGGTGGACGCCCGCAGCACCTCCGGGCCCAGGCGCACCGGGTGCGCCCCGGCGGCGGTCAGCTCGGCCAGCTCCTCGTCGCTGACGCCGCCTTCCGGTCCGACCACCAGCAGCAGCTCGGCGGGGGCGGGGTGGGCGGCGAGCAGAGGGGCCAGCGGGTCGGCCGCCGCCTCGTGCAGCACCAACGCCAAACCGGCGCCGCCGGCGGACAGCGCGGCGCACCGGCCGGCCAGCGCGCGGGTGTCGACCGGATCGCCCACCTCGGGCAGCCACGCCCGGCGGGACTGCTTCGCCGCAGCCAGCGCGGTGGCCCGCCACCGGCCCAGCGCCCGCTCGCCCCGGGCCCCGTCGTCCCAGCGGGCCACGCACCGGGCCGCCCGCCAGGGCAGCACCGCGTCGACCCCGGCCTCGGTGGCCAGCTCCACGGCCAGCTCGCCGCGCTCGCCCTTCACCAGGGCCTGGGCCAGGGTGACCGTCGGGTTCGGCCGGGGCACCAGCGCGCGGTGGCGCAGCCGCACGGTCAGCGAGTCCCGCCCGACGCCGATGACCTGGCCGTCGGCCCGCCAGCCGCGCCCGTCACCGAGCAGCACCGTCTCGCCGACCCGCATCCGGCGCACGGTGGCCGCGTGCCGTCCCTCGGGTCCGGTGAGCTCGGCCAGCTCGCCGGCCGGCAGGTTGTCGAGCAGGAACAGCGGCGGGGTGCTCAGCGCGCCCCCCGGGTGCCGCGCAGCCGGGAGAACAACCCCCCGCCACCGTTGCGCCCGTTCATCGACACGTCGGGCTGCTCCTCGCCGCGCAGTGCGGCCAGGGCGCGCAGCAGGTCGGCCTGCTCGGCGTCGAGCCGGGTCGGGGTGAGCACCTCGACGTGCACCATGAGGTCGCCCCGACCGTCGACCCGGCCGGTGGAGCGCAGCCGGGGCATGCCCTTGCCGCGCAGGGTGCGCACGGAGCCGGTCTGGGTGCCCGGCTCGATCTCCAGCTCCAGCTCCTCGCCATCGGTCAGGGTGGGCAGCCGGACCACCGTGCCGAGCGCCGCCGCGGTCATCGGCAGCGGCAACACGCAGTGCAGGTCCACCCCCTCCCGGGTGAACACCTCGTGCGCGGTCTCCTCGACCTCCACGTACAGGTCACCGGCCGGCCCGCCGCCGGACCCGACCTCGCCCTGACCGGCCAGCCGCACCCGCATCCCGTCGGCCACCCCGGCCGGCATCCGCACGGTCACCGAGCGCCGGGCCCGGACCCGCCCGTCGCCGCCGCACTGCCGGCACGGCTCCGGGATGACCTGGCCGAGGCCGCGGCAGGTGGGGCAGGTGCGGTTGGTGACCACCTGGCCCAGGAACGAGCGCTGAACGCTCTGCACCTCACCGCGACCGCCGCAGATGTCGCAGGTGGTGGGCGAGGTGCCCGGAGCGCAGCCCGAGCCGGTGCACTCCGCGCAGAGCACCGCGGTGTCGACCATGAGCTCGCGGGTGAGCCCGGCCGCGCACTCCTCCAGGGTCAGCCGCATCCGGATCAGCGCGTCGGCCCCGGGCTGGACCCGGTTGCGCGGGCCCCGCCCGCCCCCGGCCCCGGCGGCCCCGCCACCGCCGAAGAAGGCGTCCATGATGTCGCCGAGGCCGCCGAACCCGGCGAACGGATCACCGCCGCCGCGCCCGCCCGCGGACTCCATCGGGTCACCGCCGAGGTCGACGATGCGCCGCCTCTCCGGGTCGGTGAGCACCTCGTAGGCAGTACTGACCTCGGCGAACCGCTCGCGGGCATCGGGATCGGGATTGACGTCCGGATGCAGCTCGCGAGCCAGCTTGCGGTAGGCCCGCTTGATCTCGTCCGGGCCGGCGTCCTTGCCGACGCCGAGAATCCGGTAGTAGTCCCTGGCCACCCTTGCGTTCCCCATGTCCCTCTCGACAGCAACTCCGCGCGCCCGGCCCTCCGCCGCGGCCCCGGGTCGGCCGGCACCTCGGGCGAGGCCGGCCGGTCAGCCCCTGGCCAGGATCTCACCCACGTACCGGGCCACCGCGTGCACCGCGGCGATGGTGCCCGGGTAGTCCATCCGGGTGGGCCCGACGACACCCATCCCACCGAGCAGCATCTCACCCGGCCCGTAGCCGATCGACACCACCGAGGTCGAACGCATCTCCTCGGCCTCGTTCTCCTCGCCGATGCTCACCCGCACGGTGCCCGGCGCGTGTGCGGAGGCCAGCAATTTCAGCACCACCACCTGCTCCTCCAGCGCCTCCAGCACCTGACGCAGCGAGCCGGGGAAGTCGGCCACGTTGCGGGTGAGGTTGGCCGTGCCGCCGAGCACCAGGCGCTCCTCGGGGTGCTCGACCAGCGCGTCGATCAGCACCATGGCCAGGGTGGTGACCGGACTGCGCAGCTCGCTCGGCGCCGCCTCGGGCAGCTCGGCGACCAGCACCGAGGCGTCGACCAACCGCCGGCCGACCATGGCCGTGTTCAGCATCGCCCGGATCCGTCCCACCGACTCCTCGGTGAGCACCTCCCCCAGGTCGACCATCCGCTGGTCGACCCGGCCGCTGTCGGTGATCAGCACCAGCATCAGCCGGGCCGGGGTGAGCGAGATCAGCTCGAGGTGGCGGACGGTGGAGCGGGTGAGCGTGGGGTACTGGACCACGGCCACCTGCCGGGTGAGCTGGGCGAGCAGCCGCACGCTGCGCCGCAGCACGTCGTCCAGGTCCAGGGCGCCGGCCAGGAACGACTGGATGGCCCTGCGCTCGGCCCCGGACAGCGGCTTGACCTGGCTGATCCGGTCGACGAAGCGCCGGTAGCCCTTGTCTGTGGGGATCCGGCCGGCACTGGTGTGCGGCTGCGCGATGTAGCCGTCGTCCTCCAGCACCGCCATGTCGTTGCGCACCGTGGCGCTGGAGACCCCGAGGTTGTGCCGCTCGACGAGGGCCTTGGAACCGACGGGCTCCTGGGTGGCCACGTAGTCGGCGACGATCGCGCGCAGGACGGCGAACCGGCGCTCGTCGGCGTTCATCGCGCGGTCACCTCCAACCCACCTCGATCGTGCCCGCCAGTCTACGGCGTGCCGGCCGACCCGGCCGTGGCCTCGGCTCCGCGCGTCAGCGACCTCAGCACCGTCGCGTCAGCCACCTGGACGTCGTACGCGGTGAAGATCCGGTCGGCGGTGGGCACCGTCAGCCGCTCGACCATCGCCTGACTGATCAGCAGCCGGTCGAACCGGTCCCGGTGGTGGAACGGCTGGTCCTGCGCCGCGAGCAGGTGGCCGCGCTACCCATCGAGCAGGGCGCGGACCACCGCGTCGGCCAGCAGCCGGCCGCGCCGGGTCAGCGCCGCGCGAGCGCCGGCCAGCGCATCCCCGGACAGCAACCCGTCGCCGGCCAGGCGGGCCGCCGCCGCCCGGCCGGGCGCATCCAGCTGCGCCAGCGGCAGCCCCTCGGCCAGCCGGACCCCGAGCATGACCCGCTCCTGGTAGCGCTCGGTGGCGGTCAGCAGCTCACGGCCTGCCTCCGGCGACCCGCCGTCGGCCAGCGCGGCGGCGTACCGGGCAGGGTGCTTGACGTTCCACCAGCGCACCCCGCCGACGTGGCTGTGCGCCCCGGGGCCGAGCCCCCACCAGTCCCCGTCACCCCAGTAGCCGAGGTTGTGCCGGCACCGCGTGCCCTCCGATACCGACCAGTTCGACACCTCGTACCAGCCCATCCCGGCGGAGGTGAGCAGGTCGTCCACCAACTCGTAGCGGTCGGCGGCCAGGTCGTCGTCCGGTGCGGTCAGCTCGCCGCGCCGGATCCGCCGGGCCAGCGCGGTGCCGTCCTCCACGATCAACGCGTACGCCGAGACGTGGTCGACCCCGGCGCCGAGCACCGCGTCCAGCGAGGCGCGCAGGTCGTCGTCGGTCTCGCCGGGCGTGCCGTAGATCAGGTCCAGGCTGACCTGCCCGATTCCGCCGGCACGGGCCTCCCGGGCGGCGGCCACCGGGCGACCCGGGGTGTGCCGGCGGTCCAGCACCGCGAGCACCCCCGGCGCGGCGGACTGCATGCCCAGCGACACCCGGGTGTAGCCGGCGGCGGCGATCCGCTCGAAGAACTCCGGCGAGGTGGACTCGGGGTTGGCCTCGGTGGTCACCTCGGCGCCCGCGGCCAGCCCGAACGTCTCCCGCACGGCCTCCAGTACCCGGGCCAGCCCGGCCGCGCCGAGCAGCGACGGAGTTCCGCCGCCGACGAAGACGGTGGCCGCGGCCGGGGCCGCGCCGGAAGCGCCACCCAGCACCGAGACGGCCAGGGCCAGTTCGGCCCGCACCGCCGCGAGCCAGCCGGCCGTCGACACGCCGGAGCCGGACAGCTCGTCGGCGGTGTAGGTGTTGAAGTCGCAGTACCCGCAGCGGGCGGCGCAGAACGGGACGTGCACGTACACCCCGAACGGGCGTGAGCCGACCCCGTCGAGGGCGCTGGTCGGCAACCCGGCGGCCGGGCGGTCGGGGGCACGCGTGTTCACCACGCCATTGTGCGCGTCACCGGGGCGCCCGGACCCACCGCATTCAGCCGATTTTAAATCAGAATGGTAGACAATAGTCCGAACGGGGGGTATTCCACAATGTGACGAGGCTCCCAACATTTGGGCACCGCTGGTCAATACACCAGACAACCTGGCACATTTGTCGGTATGCATTCCGCGCTGCGCATGCGACTGGTGGCCCGCCGCCACGTCGACCTCCAGCGCGTGTCCAGCGCGATGTGCCGGCTCTCGGACTGACCCGCGCCCCCGTCCCCACCACGAGTGACGAGGCCGGGCTAGCCGGCCCTCCGTCGCGACGCGATCCCCGCGCGACTCTGGCCCAGGCATGCCCGGCACGACCTGGAGGTCTGAGCCAGCATGGTTCCGCCACAAACCCCTTCCGCACCAGCCGCGACGGCCCCCGACCGGCGCCGTGCGGCGGGCGCCGGCAAGGCCGCACCGAAGCGTCGGCGCGGCGAGGGTCAGTGGGCACTCGGGTACCGGGAGCCGCTGAACCCCAACGAGCGCAGCAAGCGCGACGACGACCCGCTGAACGTCCGGGCCCGCATCGAGGGCACCTACGCCCAGCGGGGGTTCGACTCGATCGACCCCGCCGACCTGCGCGGACGGTTCCGCTGGATGGGTCTCTACACCCAGCGTCGGCCCGGCATCGACGGCGGTCGGACCGGGTCGTTGACCGACGAGGAACTCGACGACCGCTACTTCATGATGCGGGTGCGCATCGACTCCGGCGGGCTGACCACCGAGCAGCTGCGGGTGGTCGGTGAGATCTCCCGCGACCACGCCCAGGACACCGCCGACATCACCGACCGGCAGAACGTCCAGTACCACTGGATCCAGATCGAGGACGTGCCGTCGATCTGGCACAAACTCGAGTCCGTCGGTCTGACCACCCTCGAGGCCTGCGGCGACTGCCCCCGGGTGGTGCTCGGCTCGCCGGT
>JAJCYC010000199.1 GCA_029263115.1 Pseudonocardia sp.
GCACGCGCGTTCGAGGTGATCCCGTCCACCCGCTCCAGCTGGGTGTTGACCTGGACGAGGGTGGTGTTCGCGCCGTCCAGCAGGGGGGCACCGCCCTCGTGCGTCTTGCGGATCGCGATGGTCGCCTCGTCCAGCGTTCGACCGAGCTTGACCAGCGGGATCGCGAGCAGCACGACCAGCAGCACGAAGGCACCGGCGGCGATCAGCGCGGCAACCTGGCCAGCCGACATTCGGCGCCTCCTGGAGTACTCAGAGTTGCTGGGGTTGATCGGGGGCCAGGCTACCGCTCGACTGCGCCCCCGACCGGGTCGGGGACAGATCATCGACCCGACCCCGGCCGGTACAGTCCGGGCGGTTCTGCATGGACCGGTATCGGAGGCACTGTGAAGCCCCTTGCGGTCGATCCAGCGGCCGACCCCGCCACCGAGTCCTCGAGCACCGGCGGGCGCGCGGGTGGGACCGACCCGCTGGCCGACCCCGACCCGCGAACGGTCGCCGAGCACGCCCATCTGGAGAGCCTGTTGCGGTGCTGGCTGACCGAGTCCGGTCGGCCGGTCTCCGCGAGCGGCCCGTTGGAGCTGCGTCTGGCCCGGGTGGGCGCGGCGCTGCGGACCGAGGTCACCTACCGCTCCCCCACCGGCTGGCACCGCTTCGGGCCGGTCCGGCTGGCATCGGCGCCCCAGCTGGACCTGCCGGCGGTCGTCGCGGCGGCGCTGGTGGCCACCGAGGCCGCCGCCGGCGGCGGGGTCCGCGCGGGCGGCGTCCCGGCCGGCGAGATCAGCGACCTGATCGCGCGCACGCACGACTCGGTGACCCGGGTGGCCCGGTTCGTCGCGGCGCGGCGCGCCGAACCGGACACCCCGTCCGGGATCGACGGCTTCCTGGAAGCCGAGCAGGCGCTGCTGCTGGGCCACCTGCGCCACCCGGCGCCGAAGAGCCGCGACGGCATCACCGACGCCGACCTGGACGCCTGGGCCCCCGAGCTGCGGGCCGCCACCCCGCTGCACTGGTTCGCGGTGGACCCCGAGCTGGTCCGGCACGACGCGGTGGCCGGCTCCCCTGCGCTGGAGGGCGAGGACGTCCCGACCCTGCTGGGTCGGCTGGCCGGGTTCGATGAGGGCTACCGGGCCGGCCGGTTGCGCGGTCGCGTCGTAGTGCCGGCGCACCCCTGGCAGGCCGCCGACCTGCCGCGCCGCCGGGCGGTGGCCGAGCTGATCGAGACCGGGGCGGTCCGCCCGCTCGGCCCGCACGGCCCACCCTGGTGGCCCACCTCGTCGTGGCGCACGCTGTACCACCCGCGCCGGTCGGTGATGCTGAAGCTGTCCCTGGGCCTGCGGCTGACCAACTGCCGCCGGGAGTCCAGCCGCCGGGAGCTGCGCCGGGGCCCGGCCGTGCACCGGCTGCTCGACGCCGGCCTGGGTGCCGCGACCCGGGCCGCGCACCCCGGATTCGACATCGTGCGCGACCCCGCGTGGCTCGCGGTGTGCACTCCGGCCGGCGCGCTGACCGGGTTGGACGTGTCGGTGCGCGAGGTGCCCCCCGGGATCGGCGCGCTGCGCTGCCTGGCCGGGCTCCTGGCCCCGCGCCCCGGCATCGGAGCGTGCGCGCTGGCCCGGCTGCCGGCCGTGCGCCGCGACCCGGCCGGGTGGCTGGCCGACTACACCGCGCGGGTCCTGGTGCCGATGCTGCACTTCTACTCGACCACCGGGATCGGGCTGGAGGGTCACCAGCAGAACACCCTGGTCCGGCTCGACGGCGACGGCTCGGTGCTCGGCGGCGCGTTCCGCGACAACCAGGGCTTCTACCTGGCCCGCACCGCGCTGGAGCCGGTCCGGGCGGTGCTGGGCGAGGAGTCGGTCGCGCTGGACGCCCTGGAACCCGACGAGCTGGACGACTGGCTGTGCTACTACCTGCTGCACAACCAGACGCTGTCCGTGGTCGGCGCGCTCGGCGAGGCCGGCCTGGCCGACGAGCGGGCCCTGCTGCGCACCCTGGCCGACGTCCTGCGCGCCACACTGCCCGCGTTGGCCGACGCCGGCAAGCACGGCGCCCGGTTGGTCCGCCGCTGGCTGGCGGCCCCGGCCCTGCCGGCCAAGGCCAACCTGTTCACCCGGCTGCACGGGGTGGACGAGGTGACCGCCCCGATGTCGGCCCAGGCGGTGTTCCTGGACGTGCCGAACCCGCTGCTCGGGTGACGACCCTCCCGGTGGCCGACCAGGTGGCGGCCGCGGTGGCCCGGGCGGCGGGCTACCCCCGGCTGCGGTACATGGGATCGAAGTACCGGCTGGTCCCCGAGCTGGCCCGGGTGTTCGCCGAGGTCGGTGGCGACACCGCGGTGGACGCGTTCTGCGGCAGCGGCGTGGTCGCCTACACCCTCAAGGCGATGGGCTACCGGGTGACCGCCAACGACTTCCTGAACTTCCCGGCGGTGATCGCGGCGGCGACCGTGGCCAACCAGACCGAACGGCTGTCCGACGTGGACGTCGAGCTGATCTGCGGGCCACCGGCCGACGACCGGGATTTCATCCGCTCGACGTTCGACGGCTTGTACTTCGATCCGTCCGACCGCGCGTTCCTCGACTCGGCGTGGTCGCACATCGACGGGCTCACCGGCGGACGACGGGCGCTGGCCATCTCGGCGCTGGTGCTCAGCGCTGCCCGCAAGCAGCCCCGGGGGGTGTTCACGGTGACCGACCGGCGCTACGACGACGGCCGCCGGGACCTGCGGCTGCCGATGCGCGAGCACTTCCGGGAGCGGGTCGCGGCCTACAACGCGGTGGTGTTCGACAGCGGCCGGCCCTCGCTCGCCCGGCACGGCAACGTCGCCACCCTGGACGGTCGCTACGACCTGGCCTACCTGGACCCGCCGTACGCCCCGCCCCGCGACGACAACTGCTACATCAAGCGGTACCACTTCCTGGAGGGACTTTCGGTCTACTGGCGCGGCCAGCAGATCATGGCCGGCACCCGGACCAAGAAGCTGGCGAAGAAGCACACGCCGTTCTCCTACCGGCACTCGGTCACCGGGGCGCTGCGCGCGACGTTCGAGCGGTTCGCCGACAGCACGATCGTGCTGTCCTACTCCTCCAATGCGGTCCCCGACGCGGAGACCATCGCGGCCGAGTTGCGGGCGGTGAAGGACACCGTCGAGGTCGTGCGGATCGAGCACCGCTACTCGTTCGGCACGCACGCCGCCGCGACCCGACGCCAGGCCGGCGAGTACCTGTTCATCGGCCGCTGAGCGCAGGTCGGTGATCACCGCTCCCGGCCGGCGCGGACGGCGGCGCGCAGGCGGTCGAGCCGGTCGGCCAGGGTGCGCTCCGCGCCGTGCCGGGTCGGCAGGTAGTAGTCCCGGCCGACCAGCTCGTCCGGCGGGTACTGCTGGGCCAGCACGCCTTCGGGGGTGTTGTGCGGGTAGCGGTAGCCGCTCGCGTTCCCCAGCCGGGCGGCACCCGCGTAGTGCCCGTCGCGCAGGTGCGGCGGCACCGCGCCCACCGCGCCGGCCCGCACGTCGGACATGGCGGTGTCCAGCGCGGTGATCACCGCGTTCGACTTCGGCGCGGTGGCCATGTGCACGGTGGCCTGGGCCAGGGCCAGCCGGGCCTCGGGCATGCCGACCAGCTGCACGGTCTGCGCGGCGGCCACCGCGACCGGCAGCGCCGTCGGGTCGGCCATCCCGACGTCCTCGCTGGCGTGCACCATCAGCCGCCTGGCGATGAACCGCGCGTCCTCCCCGGCCACGATCATCCGGGCCAGGTAGTGCAGGGCGGCGTCGACGTCGGAGCCGCGGATGGACTTGATGAACGCGCTGATCACGTCGTAGTGCTGGTCACCCGCGCGGTCGTAGCGGACCGACGCCTCCTCGACCACCGTGCGCACGATCTCCGCGTCGATCTCCGGTCCGCCGCTCCCCGGCCGGTCACCACCCAGCGTCGAGGCCGCGTCGGCGGCGGCCTCCAGCACGGTCAGTGCCCGCCGGGCGTCGCCGACGGACAGCCGGACCAGCTGCGACCGCGCCTGCCCGGTGAGGGTGAACCGCCCGGCCAAC
The DNA here is from genome assembly GCA_029263115.1 of Pseudonocardia sp. Taxonomy (GTDB): domain Bacteria; phylum Actinomycetota; class Actinomycetes; order Mycobacteriales; family Pseudonocardiaceae; genus Pseudonocardia. Next base: position 4,049 of record JAJCYC010000199.1, read on the forward strand.
CCCCGCGGGTCGGCCACCGCACGGTCCAGCACCGCCCCGATGTCGTCGTCGGTCAGCGACTCCAGCTTGAGTACCAGCGACCGCGACAGCAGCGGCCCGACCACGCTGAACGACGGGTTCTCAGTGGTGGCGCCGACCAGCAGCACCACCCGGTCCTCGACCGCGCCGAGCAGCGCGTCCTGCTGGGTCTTGGAGAACCGGTGCACCTCGTCGATGAACAGGACGGTGCGCTGCCCGGTGCGGTCCAGCCGTCGACGCGCGTCGTCGATCACCACGCGCAGGTCCTTCACCCCCGAGGTCAGCGCGGACAGCGCGACGAACCGCCGCCCGTCGGGCCCGGCGGTGTTCGCCATCAGCCGCGCGATGGTGGTCTTCCCGGTGCCCGGCGGCCCGAACAGCAGCACCGACGCCGGCGCCGCCCCCTCGACCAGCCGGCGCAGCGGCGCGCCCGGGGCCAGCAGGTGGCGCTGCCCCAGCACCTCGTCCAGCGTGCGGGGCCGCATCCGCACCGCCAGCGGTGACCCGGTCGGCCCCCGCGCGAGGTCCCCGTCGTCCGCACGGGGCCCGTCCGGCCGCTCGTCGCGGGGCCCGTCCGCGCGCGGGTGATCGTCGGAGGGGTCCAGCTCGAACTGCCCGTCGGCGCCTGTCACGGCACCGACGCTCGCCGGGCCGGCCGGCCGGCGGGCGCCCGTCCCCCGCCGGCCGGCCGGTCACCTCGACGAGCGGTGGTCAGGCCAGGCCGAGGAACGTCAGCACCTGGAAGACCCCGACCGCCATCACCGCGAGCACTCCCACGCCCACCGCCAGCAGCCCCTCCTTCCAGAAGGCAACCAGCGATACGAGGGCCACCGCCGAGATCCGGGTCGCCGGCTGGCTCGCCGGGATGACCACCCTGGACCGGCGCCGCGACCGCGCGTCCTGCGCCGAGCAGCGCGGCGCGCTCGTCGAGGCCGCCCGCGTGCTGCTGGACGAGGACGACCCGTTGCGCACCCAGCTCACCGCCTTCGGACTGAGCTACCTGCTGCGTTACGAGATCACCCGGGGCGGCACCGCCGGGTACTACCCCGAGCTCGCCGACGCGGTGGACCGGATGATCGAGCGGGCCGGGCGGGACGAACCCGGCCGGGCCGCGGTGCTCGAACAGCTGGAGATGGTGCTCTACGACCTCAACAGCGCCCGCCGCGCCGCCGCCTGGCACCACCTCGACCGGCCCCGGCCGGAGTCGCTGACCGCCGACATGCGCCGCTGGTGGCTGATCGCCCGTGAGCTGCGCGACCAGTTGCTCGACGACGAGCGGGAACGCACCTACCTCGACCACGACTACGCGGCGTTCCTGATCGAGTCCGAGGATCCGGCGGAGGTGCTGGCCGGGCTGGAGCTGCTACGGGAGGTGACCCCGGAGCGCGAGCGCGCCGCCCGCCGGGAGGGCCGCTGGAGCAGCCTGCGGGTGGCCTACCGCAGCTATCTGCGCGGTCTGGCCACGGCACTGGACGACCGGCTGGACAAGCGACTGGACGGGCGATCGGACCCGGTACGGGCGGCCGACTGGGCGCGGCAGGCGGTGCAGATCGCCGACCGGGTCCGCGAGCACCCGGAGACCGACACCTACCTGCGCCGGCGCGCCGACACCGGGTCGGGCGGCCCCGCCGTCGCGCTGGACCTCGCGGTGTTCGCGCTGCTGCTCGACCTGGCGGCCGCCCGGGTCGCCGCGGTGCTCAGCGGCGAGCTGGCCCCGGACGCGCCGCCCGGGGCCGAACGCGGCGCCGAGGACGCGGTCCGCGAGGTCAACGCCTACCTGGCAGCGGTACGCCGTTGCGACGACTCGACCGGGTCCCTGACCACCCTGCGGATGCCGCTGGCCCAGGCCGAGGCGCTCACCCGCCGGTGGGAGGACGGAGCGCGACGGGCCGGGGGCCGCTCGGGTTAGGGTCGCAGGGTGCGCGAGATCCTGGAGATACTCAGCCGCGACGGTCACGCGACCATCGAGCGGATCGCGACCATGACCGGGCTGCCCGAGGACGTGGTCACCGAGCGGATCAGCGCGTGGGAGTCCGACGGGGTGATCCGCCGCTACAAGGCGGTGGTCGACTGGGACCGGTTCGACCAGTCCGCCCATGGCGAGTCGGACGAGGTGATCACCGCGTTCATCGACGTGTCGCTGGACCCGGCCCGCGGCGTCGGGTTCGACGACGTGGCGGCGCGGATCTCCCGGTTCCCCGAGGTCCGCTCCGTGTACCTGGTCTCGGGCAGCCAGGACCTGCGGTGCACGGTGATCGGCAGCAGCCTGCGCGAGGTGAGCGACTTCGTCTCGCGGAAGCTGGCCACCCTCGACCGGGTCCGGGCCACCGCCACCCACTTCGTGCTCAAGACCTACAAGCGCGATGGCGACGCCTTCCTGGAGCCCGAGGCAGACCACCGCCTGCCGGTCATGCCGTGAAGCCGCTCAACAGCGTGATCTCGGCCTGCCCGCCCTCGGGAATCCGGCGGTTCTTCGACATCGCCGCGCAGATGGACGACGTCATCTCGCTCGGCGTCGGCGAGCCCGACTTCGTCACGCCGTGGCGGGTCCGGGAAGCCGGCATCTGGGCGCTGGAGCACGGCGCCACCACCTACACCTCCAACGCGGGGCTGTTGCGGCTGCGCGAGCTGATCTGCGCGGAGCTGGCCGGCCGCTACGGCGCCGAGTACGTCCCGGACGGCGAGTGCGTGATCACTGCGGGAGTGTCCGAGGGGCTGGACCTGACCCTGCGGGTGTTGCTGGAACCGGGCGACGAGGTGATCGTGCCGGAGCCCTGCTACGTCGCCTACCAGCCGTGCGTGTCGTTCGCCGGTGGTCGGCCGGTGCCGGTGCCCACCTACGCCGAGGACGGCTTCCGGCTGCGCACCGAGGTGATCGAGGCGGCGGTCACCGGGCAGACCAAGGCGATCCTGATCGGGTCGCCGGCCAACCCCACCGGCGCGGTGCAGACCCGGGACGATCTGGCCGCGCTGGTGGAGCTCGCGGTCCGGCACGACCTGTACCTGATCTCCGACGAGATCTACGACCGGCTCACCTACACCGGCGCGCACACCTGCCTGTCCGCGCTGCCCGGGGCCAGGGAGCGCACCGTGCTGCTCGGCGGGTTCTCCAAGGCGCACGCGATGACCGGCTGGCGGGTGGGCTACCTGTGCGCGCCGACCGCCATCGCCGACCTGGCGCTGCGGATGCACCAGTACACGATGCTGTGCGCGCCGCACGTCTCCCAGCTGGCCGCGGTGGAGGCGCTGACCTCCGCCGGCGACGACGTCGACGAGATGGTCGCGGACTACGACCGCCGGCGGCGGGTGTTCGTCAAGGGGCTGCGCGAGATCGGCCTGGACTGCCCCGAACCCGGTGGGGCGTTCTACGCGTTCCCGTCGATCCGGTCCAGCGGGCTGGACTCGGAGACGTTCGCCGAGCGGTTGCTGCACCGCCACCGGGTGGCCGTGGTGCCGGGCAGCGTCTTCGGGAAGCCTGGGGAGGGTCACATCCGCTGCTCGTACGCGACCGCGCTGCCGCTGCTGGAGGAGGCTCTCGACCGGATCGGACGGTTCCTCCAGGAGTGTTCGACGTAACGGATTGGACCATTCGGCCTATAGATTGGACGGAGATCGGCACCAGCGCCGCCGCCGTCGGTGGGCGTCGATCGTCGTCAGGTCATGTCAGCAACCGGAGATGGGGGATCTCGCGTGCCTGACCCTGATGCCGCCTGGAACCGTGCCGAGCCGGGGCCCGACGGCCGCTGGCGGCAGTTCACCTCCTCGCTGCCGATGCGTACCGCGCTGCTGGCGGTGGCGGCGGTCTGGGTACTGGGTGCGGTGTGGTCGTTCCAGGAACAGACCGACTTCGCCACCGTCAAGGGCTTCGCGTTCCCACACCTGTTGCCGCTGGTCATCGACGGCTTCGCGATCGCGATGGCCGGGGTGGCCTGGGCGGCCTCGCTCGACGCCCGGCCGGCGGTCGCCGCCCGGCTGGCCACCGTGGTCGCGGTCGCCGCGTCCTCGGCGAGCAACGGCGCCTGGGCCTTCATCCGGTCCAACCAGGACCTGGTGGCGGTCGTGCTCGGGGTCGCGGTGCCGATCGCGGCCAACCTGGCTTTCGAGGTGCTGCTGGCCGAGCTGCGCCGCCAGGTCCAGCGCCGCCGGGGCCTGCCGCCGCCGGTCGCCATCCCCTACCCGCGGCTGATCCGGTTCGCCCTGGCCCCGTTCCGCACGTTCGGCGAGTGGCGCCAGATGGTGCTGGAGCTCACCTCGATGGAGCACGCGGTCGCCCGCCCGACGCCCGAGGTGTCATCGCCACCGGCCGCGATCCGGGCGACCGAGACGGGTCTGGCCACCCAGTCCACCCCCGCCCGGCCGACCCCTGCCCGGCCGAGGCCGGCCCAGGCGACCCCGGCGCGGCCGAGGCCGGCCGAGGCGAGGCGCAACGGATCGGCCACCGCGATCGCCCCGGCCGCGAGCACCCGGCTCGCCGAGCCTGCCGCGCCGGTACACACCCGGCCACCGGTCGCCCGGGCCACCGAGCCGACCGGTGAACCCTCGAGCACATCCGGCGGGGCCCCCGCCGCACCCGGAGCCGGCGACCCGGCGAACGGCGCGACCGCAGACTCCCCGAACGGCGGTCGCCGGACCGTCGACCAGCGGGTGGAACTGCTGGCCCGGCACCTGGCCGCCACCGAGGACGCCGGCGAGTTCACCGGCGAGATGGTCGGACCGCTGCTCGGCATCGAGGTCGCGCCCCGTACCGGGCGTCGGCTGCTCGGTCAGGCGCGCGAGCTGGTCGGACGGCGCGCCCAGGAGGTCGGGAACGACCCGGAGCTCAGCGTGATCGGCGGACGCTGACCAGGTTCGTCGGCGCCGGGGGTCGCGGCGAGCGGTGGGCCCGGGCATCGCGCACGGCGCTCGACCACCGGGCCCGGGCGTCCCGCACGGCAATCGACACCGCGTAGGGCACCAGGTCGCGGCCCCGCCGCCACAACCACGGCAACCCCTTGAACAGCAGCCACAGCAGGTGGTGGGCGGCGGTGACCCGCCGGCCACCACCCGGGGCCAGGCTCACCGGATATGGGACCGCGAAGCCCTCGGCGTGGGCCATCTCGGCGAAGTGGAGGGCCAACAGGCGGTGGCCAAGCTCCGAGGGGTGCAGCCGGTCCACGCTCCAGGACGACCGGTCGTACCCGCCGGGCATGGTGTGCAGGTCGAGGCAGCCGATACCGTGCCGCGCGACCACCATGTCGGTGACCGCGTTCAGCTCAGCGATCCGGTCGCGCAGCGCCCGCCGCAGGGAGCCTGGCAGCCAGAACACCGAGCTGTGGTCATGGAACCGCACGGTCAGCACGGTGGCACCCACCGCCCGCAGCGACGCGACCACCGCGTCGTAGTCCTCGAGCAGTTGGGCCGCGTCGAAGTCCGCGCGCAGGGTGTCGTTCATCCCCACCAGCAGGACCGCGAGATCCGGGCGCATCCGCAGGGCATCGGCGAGCTGACTGTGCCGCACGCAGGCGGTCCGGGCACCGGGGAAGGACAGGTTGGCGTAGCGGACCGCGTCCGGCTCCCCGAGGGACTCCACGAGCAACGGTCCGAACCCGCGCCAGCCACCCCCCGGCCGGGGGTCACCCATACCGACCGGAGTGGAATCGCCGAGCAGGGCCAGGGTCCGGACCGCGCGCGCGGGCACTCCGGCGGCCGGTGAAACCAGGATCTCTGCTGTCACGAGTGCACGATCACCGGCCCCGGCTATCACCGGGAGGAGCCCCGATGACGCGTCGGGAACCGCTTGCCTAATCCTCGGTGCGGCCGCGGAACGCCGGGAACACCGGCAGGTCGCCGGGCGCGTCGCCCATACGGGTACGCAGCGCCGCGACGATCGCCTCGGCCAGCTCGACGGTGGCCGGGCGCTCACCGCGTTCCGCGTCGCGGGCCAGCCCCCGCCAGTAGTGCGTCAGCGCGAGCAGCGCCCGGGGTGACCGGGTGGCATCGCGCCCGATCAGGCCGTCCACGGCCAGCCCGGGCGGCAGCAGCAGCATCGTGCTCAGCCATACCCACAGGATCTGCGCGTCCAGCAGCCGGGCAGCCATCCGCCGGGGGTCGTCCAGGTCGGGCCAGATCGCCCGCACCTCGGGCCACCAGGCGGCGAGCATCGCCTCCGACATACCCGGCGGCAGCGCGAAGCTGCTCTCGCAGGCCGGGAACGGCACCCGGGCATAGACCGCGTCCAGCGCCACGTCCCGGAAGCAGCCCCACTCGAAGTCGACGAAGCGCACGCCCCGACTGGTCACCAGGTTGTTGTCCGGGCAGCTGTCGGACGGGCTGAACGCCCGGTACCGGGTGCCGCCGAGCAGCCGCACCCCGGCGTGCGCCTCCCCCGCGGCGGCAACGCTGACCGCCACGCCGAGCCCGCCCGCCACCAGTTCGGGCACCACAGCCAGCGCGGTGCGCGCCTCGTCGGCCATCGGATCGCGCCAGGCCCGCACCCCGAGCCGGCGCAGCAACGCGCCGAAGTCGTGTTCCCGGCCGGCGGTCACCGCGTGCATCCGGCCCAGCGCACGGGCCCAGGCCAGCAGGGAACGCTCGGCCGCCTCGGCGTCGTTGCCGAAGAGCTTGTCGGCCAGGGTGGCCGCGCGGCCGAGGTCCTCGAGCACGAGCAGCCGGTTGTCGTTGTCGTAGGCGATCAGCGCCGGGGCCGGACGGCAGTCGCTGGTGAGCGCAGTGAACAGCTGGCTGCTGGCCGCCTCGAACCGGAACCGGTCGGCCCGGCCCGGCGTCGCGTCCCCCTGGTAGTGCTTGACCACCAGGTTGCGCGGCAGCCCGAACGGGTTCTCCGCGACCCGGGCCCGCAACACCACCGAGCGTTCGCTGCCACCGAGGTCCTCGGGGTCGGCGAGGGTGACCGTGGCGCCGTGGCGCCGGGTGAGCAACTGCTCGGCCAGGTTCAGCGCGCGCACCACCGCCTCCGGCGGCGGCACCGCCGCCTCGGCCGACCGGCTGCTGATGATCGGGCGAGTCATTGCAGTTGACCCTACCCGCACCGACCGCCCGGCATGTATCAGCGAACGCGCGAAGGTCGCCGCTCACCGCAGCGGGCGCGCAGCCTGCTCGCCCGGCCGGGTCAGCCCTCGGACAACCGTCGGGTGGCGGCACCGGGGCGCCTGGTGGCCGGGTTCAGCCACAGCACGGCCGGCGCGGCGAGCACGATGCCGACAGGATGCCGGCCGCCCCGGCCAGCACCGCCACGATGAAGGAGAACGGCCCCACCTCGTAGATGAAGTCGACCTGCCCGGCGTTTGACGATGTCCGACAGCTTCAGCAGGCCGGTGGCGTGGAACGCCAGGGCGGCCAGCGCGGTGACCATCATCGCGGCCGGGAACCCGACGGCCAGCGCGATCCCGGCCCGACGGATCAGGTCGGCCCGGCGCAGCACGATGCCCCACCGCCAGCTGGCCGAACTCCGGTCCCAGCACCATCGCCCCGACCACGGTCACCGGCGAGTCGGTGATCGCGCCGATCGCGGCGAGCAGGCAGGCGATGGTCAGGAAGGCCAGGTAGCTGACGGTCAGCCGGGAGTCCTCCCCGGTACGGGCCAGCAGCTCCTCCTAGATCACCGCGTCGACGGGGTCGCCGGGCACCGCCTCCTCCGCCGCGTCGGCCGCGTCGGACAGCGCGGTGTCGATCACCTCGAGGTGATCCCCCACAGTGGTCCACCCCCAGCCCGGTCAGCCCGGCCAGCAGGCGGTCGGCACACTCCCGGGTGACGACCGCCTCCAGCACGTCACCTGCGGGTTGCAGCGCAGCCCCGGGCAGCAGGGGTGACGTGCGTGGCGCCCGGCTCGGCCAGCAACAGCTCACGGACCTGGTCGGTGTGCTCCGCCGGGCGCGACGTCGACCGGGCCGGTTCCGGCGGGACCGGGGGACGCCGGGGTGGCGTCGATGCCGGCCTCCTTGCGCTGCTCGGTGGTGATCGGCGCCGGGGCCGCGGTGAGCGGGTCGTACCCGCCGCCGCTCTTCGGGAACGCGATCACCTCGCGCAGCGAGTCGGCGTGCGAGAGCAGCATGCAGACGCGGTCCCAGCCGAACGCGATCCCGCCGTGCGGCGGCGGGCCGTAGGCGAACGCGTCGAGCAGGAAGCCGAACTTCTCCCGCTGCTCGGCCTCGTCCATGCCGAGCAGGGAGAACACCCGCTCCTGCACGACGGAGCGGTGGATACGGATCGACCCGCCGCCGATCTCGTTGCCGTTGCACACGATGTCGTAGGCGTAGGCCAGTGCCTGGTCCGGCGCCTCCTCGAACCGGTCGAGCCACTCGCCATTGGGCGAGGTGAACGGGTGGTGCACCGCGGTCCAGCCCAGCTCGACACCCTTGTCGTCGCGGATCCGCTCGAACATCGGCGCGTCCACCACCCACACGAACGACCAGGCACTCTCGTCGACCAGCCCGCACCGGCGGGCGATCTCGCCGCGGGCGGCCCCGAGCAGGGCCCGCGCGTCGCTCGGGTGGCCGGCGGCGAAGAAGATGCAGTCGCCGGGTCCCGCACCGACGGCCTTGGCCAGGCCGTCCCGCTCGGCCTCGGAGAGGTTCTTGACCACCGGGCCGCGCTCGTCGAGCGAGCCGTCCTCGCCGACCAGCACGTAGGCCAGACCCCGGGCACCGCGCTGCTTGGCCCAATCCTGCCAGGCGTCCAGCTGTCGGCGGGCCTGCGACGCCCCGCCGGGCATCACCACCGCGCCGACGTAGGGGTTCTGGAACACCCGGAACCCGGTGTCAGCGAAGTACTCGGTGAGATCGGTCAGCTCGACCTCGAAGCGCAGGTCGGGCTTGTCGCTGCCGTACCGGGCCATCGACTCGGCGTAGGTCAGCCGCGCGATCGGCCGGGGGATCTCGTGACCGGCCAGCTGCTTCCACAGCGCGGCCACGACGTCCTCACCGAGCTGGATGATGTCGTCCTCGGTGACGAAGCTGGCCTCGATGTCCAGCTGGGTGAACTCCGGTTGCCGGTCGGCGCGGAAGTCCTCGTCCCGGTAGCAGCGGGCGATCTGGTAGTACCGCTCCAGCCCGGCCACCATGAGCAGCTGTTTGAACAGCTGCGGGCTCTGCGGCAGCGCGTACCAGGAGCCGGGTCGCAGCCGGGCCGGCACCAGGAAGTCGCGGGCGCCCTCGGGGGTGGAGCGGGTCAGCGTGGGCGTCTCCACCTCGACGAACTCGCGGGCGTGCAGCACCTCCCGGGCGATCCGGTTGGCCTCGCTGCGCAGCTTCAGCGCGGCGGTCGGGCCGGCCCGGCGCAGGTCGAGGTAGCGGTGCCGCAGGCGCACCTCCTCGCCGACGTCGGTGTGCTCATCGAGCGGGAACGGCAGCGGGGCGGACTCGCTGAGCACGGTCAGCTCGCCGGCGGTGACTTCGATGGACCCGGTGGGCAACTCGCGGTTCTCGTTGCCCACCGGGCGGACCGCGACCTGGCCGCTGACCTGGACGCAGAACTCGGCGCGCAGCCGGTGCGCCCGCTCGGCCATCTCGCCTTCGCGGAAGACCACCTGGGCCACCCCGGACGCGTCCCGCAGGTCGATGAAGATCACCCCGCCGTGATCGCGTCGGCGGGCCACCCAGCCGGCCAGGGTCACGGTGCTACCTGCGTGCTCGGCGCGCAGCGCGCCGGCGGAGTGCGTACGCATCACCCGGGTGAGGCTAGTCGCCGCACCTCACGGCCCGGCCAGCGACCGCCACCCCGAGGGCGAACGAGCGGGCTCGTTGCCCCTCAGCGGATCGCTCTGACGGCATACGCGCCTGCTCATTCGCCACTCAGCACCCGGGTGCGGTCCCTCAGCCCGAACGGTCCGGGCCGGCCCGCTCCAGCTCGATCCGCAGCAGCACCCGCCGCTCACGCTCCATCGCCGCCCGGTAGTCGGGCCAGTCGGGGTGCTCACCGGAGACCCGTCGGTAGTAGTCCTCCAGGCCCGGCATCGCCTCGGGCAGCGACACCACCTCGGCGCGGCCCTCCAGTTGCACCCAGCGGCCGAAGAACTCGTCCGGAAACACGCACAGCCAGACGCGCGGGTCGCGGCGCAGGTTGCGCACCTTGAACGCGGTCTCCCGGCTGCTGACCAGAATCCGGCCGTCGTCGCCGACGCAGGCCGCGACCGGCGACATCTGCGGGCCGCCGTCCTTGCGCATGGTCGCCAGCACCGCGTGGTGCTGGGTGCGGACCACCGCGCGCGCCTCGTCAAGATCCATGCCACCACGTTACGCCCGTCACAGCAGTCGGAGCTGCTCTGTGGCCGCTCGCGCGGGGCCGGGCGCACCGCTGCCGGTCCGGGGCACCCGGGGCGACGACCGCGAGCTGCTACGGGAACTGGCCGACGCGCTGGCCTGAGCGCCCTGGGAGGATCACCCCATGGGGCGTCACGGTCAGGGCAGCCGGAGCGGGCCACCGCGGGTCGACCCGGGGGGCGTCGCGCGTCCGGGTGCACCCCCGGCCACCGGCCACGGGCACGGGCACGGGCCGGCGGCGCCCGCCGGGCAGCGGGTGCGGGTGCTGCTCGCCGTGCTGCTGGTGCCGTGTGCCCTGGCCAGCCTGCTCGGGGCGGTGCTGCTCTACCCGTTCGGCGCCTCCCCCGAGCCGGCCGGTGGCGCCGACGTCCAGCGGGTCCGGGCCGAGGTGGCCGCGATCACCGCCGCCGACTGCACCGCCGGCCAACCCGCGTCGGACCCGTCCCAGCGTCGCTGCGTCGCGCTGAGCCTGCTGATGTCCGACGGGCCGGCGGCCGGCCGCGGGGTGGTCAGCGTGGTGCCGGTGGAACCGAGCAGCCCGCAGTTCACCCTCGGCGACGAGGTGGTGCTCGCCTACGCCGGCGGCGACCCGACCAGCACCGAGTCCTACACGGTCACCGACTTCCAGCGCGGCGGCTCGCTGTGGCTGCTCGGGCTGCTGTTCGCCGGGGCGGTGCTGCTGCTCGGCCGCTGGCGGGGGCTGGCCGCGCTGGGCGCGCTCGGGGTCGGCTTCGTGGTGCTGCTGACGTTCGTGCTGCCGGCCATCCTGGACGGGCGCAACCCGCTCGCGGTGGCGGTGGTCGGGTCCTGCCTGATCATGTTCGCGGTGCTGTACCTGAGCCACGGGTTGTCCGCGCGCACCTCGACGGCGGTGCTGGGCACGCTGGTCAGCCTGGCGCTGATCGGGGTGCTGGGCTCGGTGTTCGCCGCAGCCAGCCGGCTGACCGGCCTGGACGACGAGACGCAGAACCTGGTGGCCTCGCTGGGCGCCGGCGCGACGATCGACCCGAGGGGCCTGCTGCTGGCCGGGTTCGTGATCGGCGCGCTCGGTGTGCTTGACGACGTGACGGTCACCCAGACCAGCGCGGTGTGGGAGTTGCGCCGGGCCAACCCCGCGCTGGGCGCGGCCGGGCTGTTCACCTCGGCGATGCGGATCGGGCGCGATCACGTGTCCTCGGCGGTGAACACCCTGGTGCTGGCCTACGCCGGCGCCTCGCTGCCGCTGCTGCTGCTGTTCGTGGTGTCCGGTCGGGACGTCGGCGACACGCTGACCACCCAGCGGGTGGCCACCGAACTGGTCCGCACCCTGGTCGGCAGCATCGGGCTGGTCGCCTCGGTTCCGGTCACCACGGGGGTGGCCGCGCTGGTGGCCAGCCGGGAGGAGGTCGAGCCGCTGGCGCGTTGACCGTCCCGGCCGCCGGTGACCACGCCGCGGGCCCGGTCGGCCCGGTGGCTAGGCTGCGGCGTTGCCCGATCCAACGCCGGTCCGTCACCTCGACGGACCCACCCTCAGCCACGGGAGGACGTCGCCGGTGTCGACCAACCAGCAGCGCCGCGAAGCCGCCAAGCGCAAGCTCGAGCGCCAGCAGGAGAAGCGCGGTCAGCGCGACCAGCAGCGCAAGCGGGTCGCGGCGATCACTGCGGTGGTCATCGTGGTGGCGGTGGTCGCGGCGACGGTGGCGCTGGCCACGATCGGCACCGGCCCGCGCACCCCGCCGGCCGACACCGCCGCACCGGCCACCACCGAGACCAGCGAGGCACCGCCCCCGCCGATCGACATCCCGACCCAGCTGGCCGCCCCGCTGACCCGGCCCGCGCCGTTCCCGGCCACGGTGGGCTGCGCCTACCAGCCCGACGAGCCGGCCGCCAAGCCGGTCAACCCGCCGCCGACCAGCGGGGTCTCCGCGCGGGGAACCGTCGCGGTGTCGCTGACCACCAGCGCCGGGCAGGTCGACCTGGTACTCGACCGCGCGCTCGCGCCGTGCACGGTGAACAACTTCGTCAGCCTGGCCCAGCAGGGCTACTTCACCGGTACCACCTGTCACCGGCTCACCACCGGGAGCGGCCTGCAGGTGCTGCAGTGCGGCGACCCGACCGCCACCGGCAGCGGAGGGCCCGGGTACCGGTTCGGCGACGAGACCTACCCGGAGCTGACCTACGGTCGCGGCCAGATCGCGATGGCCAACGCGGGGCCGGACACCAACGGCAGCCAGTTCTTCATGATCTACGGTGACGCTTCGGGGCTGACCCCGGACTACACCGTGTTCGGCACCATCGCGCCGGCCTCGCTGGGTGTGCTGGACACCGTCGCGCGCAACGGTCTGGAGCCGGGCCGGGGCAGCGGCGACGGCCGCCCGCGCACCCAGGTCATCTTCACCGCCGCCAAGGTCGGCTGACCGAAATGCGCCACTCGCCGAACCGAAACGCGCGACTCGCCGAACCGAAACGCGCGACTCGCCGAACCGAAACGCGCGACTCGCGGGCGGGGTCAGGAGGCGGAGGTGACCCGGTAGACGTCGTAGACGCCCTCGACGTTGCGGACCACCCTCAGCAGGTGGCCGAGGTGTTTGGGGTCGCCCATCTCGAAGGCGAACCGGGAGACCGCAACCCGGTCGCGTGAGGTGGTCACCGACGCGGACAGGATGTTGACCTTCTCGTCGGCCAGCACCTTGGTGATGTCGGACAACAGGCGGTGCCGGTCCAACGCCTCGACCTGGATGCTGACCAGGAACATCGCGTTCGACGTGGCCGACCACTCCACCTCGACCAGTCGCTCGCTCTGGCCGCGCAGGTCGTCGGAGTTGGTGCAGTCCGCCCGGTGCACGCTGACCGAGCCGCTGCGGGTGACGAAACCGATGATGTCGTCGCCGGGTACCGGGGTGCAGCAGCGGGCCAGCTTCACCCACACGTCGGTCATCCCGCCGGCGTCGCCGACCACCGCCACCCCGGAGTCGCCCATCGCCCGGCGGCGCTGCACGGTGGACGGGGTGGCCCGTTCGGCCAGTTCCTCCTCGGCCTCCTCCACCCCGCCGAGCAGCGCGACCAGCCGGGCCACCACGTGCCGGGCCGAGGCGTGGTTGTCGCCCACCGCGGCGTAGAGCCCGGACAGGTCCGGGTAGTGCAGCTCGCGGGCCAGCGCGGCCATCGCGTCGGCGGACACCAGCCGCTGCAGCGGCATCCCGGTGCGGCGGGCCTCACGGGTGATGGCGTCCTTGCCGGCCTCGATGGCCTCCTCGCGGCGTTCCTTGGCGAACCACTGGCGGATCTTCGCCTTGGCCCTCGGCGAGGCCACGAACGACAGCCAGTCCTGGCTGGGCCCGGCGCCGACGGCCTTCGAGGTGAAGATCTCGATCACCTCGCCGTTCTCCAGCTTGCGCTCGAGGGCGACCAGCCGGCCATTGACCCGGGAGCCGATGCAGCGGTGGCCGACCTCGGTGTGCACCGCGTAGGCGAAGTCGACCGGCGTGGACCCCGACGGCAGCGTGACCACGTCGCCCTTCGGGGTGAACACGAAGATCTCCCTGGTGGCCAGATCGAACCGCAGCGACTCGAGGAACTCCCCCGGGTCGGCCGCCTCCCGCTGCCAGTCCAGCAGTTGGCGCATCCAGGCCATCTCGTCGACGTCCACCGCGCCGTTGCCGGCGGATCCGCGCGACTCCTTGTAGCGCCAGTGCGCGGCGATGCCGAACTCGGCGGTGCGGTGCATGTCCTCGGTGCGGATCTGCACCTCCAGCGGCTTGCCGTCCGGCCCGATCACCGTGGTGTGCAGCGACTGATACACCCCGAACCGCGGCTGGGCGACATAGTCCTTGAACCGGCCGGGCATCGGCTGCCACAGCGCGTGCACCATGCCCATCGCGGCGTAGCAGTCGCGCACCTGGTCGACCATGATGCGCACCCCGACCAGGTCGTGGATGTCGTCGAAGTCACGGCCCTTCACGATCATCTTGCGGTAGATCGAGTAGTACTGCTTGGGCCGGCCCTCCACTTCAGCCGCGATCCGGGCGCCCTCCAGCTGGACGTTGACCTCGTCGATCACCTGGCGCAGGTAGGTGTCGCGGGAGGGTGCCCGGTCGGCCACCAACCGGACGATCTCCTCGTACTTCTTCGGGTGCAGGATGGCGAACGCCAGATCCTCCAGCTCCCACTTCACCCCGGCCATGCCGAGCCGGTGGGCCAGCGGGGCGAACACCTCCAGCGTCTCGCGGGCCTTGCGGGCCTGCTGCTCGGGCCGCATGAAGCGCATGGTGCGCATGTTGTGCAAGCGGTCGGACAGCTTGATCACCAGTACCCGGGGGTCCCGGGCCATGGCCACGACCATCTTGCGGATGGTCTCGGCCTCGGCGGACGGGCCGATCTTCACCTTGTCCAGCTTGGTGACCCCGTCGACCAGGTGCGCGACCTCCTCGCCGAACTCCCTGCCCAGCTCGGAGAGGGTGTAGCCGGTGTCCTCCACCGTGTCGTGCAGCAGCGCGGCGACCAGCGTGGTGGTGTCCATGCCGAGCTCGGCGAGAATCGTGGAGACCGCGAGCGGATGGGTGATGTACGGGTCGCCGGACTTGCGCTGCTGCCCGGCGTGCCGCTCGTCGGCCACGTCGTAGGCGCGCTGCAGCAACGCCAGGTCGGCCTTCGGGTGCATCTGGCGATGCACCCCGGCCAGCGGCTCCAGCACCGGGCGGATGACCGTGGGCCGCTGGGCGGTGATCCGGCGGGCCAGCCGGGCCCGCACCCGGCGGGTGGCCGACGGCCGCTCGGCCGCCTCGTCCCGGAACGGTCGGCCTACGGCCGGGGCGACGGTGGACTGCTTGTCGGCCCGGGGGGCGTCGGCGGCCGGGGTGTCGACGGACGTGGTGGCCGCCGACGCGCGGGGGCCCCGTTCCCCGGTACTCACGACGCCACCACGTCACCGAGGATAGCGAGCCCTTCTCGACCTTGATACCCGCGCCCCGCTGACGTGCGCAGATGCGCCCGGACCGGGGGTCAGAAGGTGAACACGGTGTGCACCGGGGTGCCACCGAGCCGGGCCCGCCCGCCCAGTGCGGCCAGCTCGATCAGCAGACCCACCCCGGCGACGGTGGCACCGACCTGCTCCACCAGCTCACGGCTGGCCACCAGGGTGCCACCGGTGGCCAGCACATCGTCGACCAGGAACACCCGGGTGCCCGGCGCGAGGCAACCTGCCGGCAGTTCCAGGGTGGCCGTGCCGTACTCCAGCCGGTACTCGCGGCTGGCTGCCACCGCCGGCAGCTTCCCGGCCTTGCGCACCGCGACGACGCCCACCCCGGCGGCGTGCGCGACCGCGGAGCCGAGCAGGAATCCCCTGGCCTCGACGCCGACCACCACGTCGGCGCCGATACTCGTTCCGCTGACGCTGCTCTCGGCGCCGACGACCGGTTCGGCCATGGCGGCCACCACCGCCGCGAACGCTGCCGGGTCGGCCAGCAGCGGGGTGATGTCGCGGAAGAGCACCCCCGGGCTCGGGTAGTCCGGCACGTCCCGGATCAGACCGCCGGCCCGGCGCAACGCGTGGTCCCGCGCCAGGTCATCCGACACCAGGCCGCCCGGTCACCGGCGGCGTTTGCCGGTGGGACGTCCACCCATGCCGGGACGGCCCGGGCGGCGGTCCACCGGGGCCCGGTGCGGGATGCCGGCGGCCGCGGCCAGTGCCCGCTCGCGGCGCAGCTCGCCGGACAGCGCGTCGTCGTCGGTGAGGTCGACGTCCTCGGCGTCCGGGTCGAAGCCGCCGGCCATCTTGGCCCGCCGCTGGGCCACCTTCGCCGCCTGCTGGCGGTAGCGCTTGTCGCGCATCTTGAGATCCACCAGGATCGGCGTGGCCAGGAAGATCGAGGACAGCGCGCCGGCCAGGATGCCGACCATCTGCACCAGCGCCAGGTCGGCCAGGGTACCCACGCCGAGCACGCCGACGCCGACCACCAGCAGCCCGAGCACCGGCAGCACCGCGATCAGCGAGGTGTTGATCGAGCGCATCAGCGTCTGGTTGAGCGCCAGGTTGGCGCTCTCGCCGTAGGTGCGGCGGGTCAGCCCGAGCAGACCCCGACCGTTCTCCTTGACCTTGTCGAACACCACCACCGTGTCGTACAGCGAGAACCCGAGGATGGTGAGCAGCCCGATCACCGTGGACGGGCTGACCTCGAAGCCGACCATCGAGTAGACCCCGGCGGTGACGATCAGGTCGTGCGCCAGCGCGACGACCGCCGCGATCGCCATATCCCGTTCGAAGTAGAACGCCAGGAACACCGAGACCAGCACCATGAACACCGCGAGCGCGATCAGCGCCTGGGTGGTGATCTCACCCCCCCAGCTGGAGGACACCGCGTCGTCGCTGATCGCGGAGATGCTCGGTTGGCCGTTCTGGCCGCGCGGCTGGAAAGCATCGAACAGGGCCTGCTTCACCTGGACCGCCTGCTGGGCGGTGAGCGTCTCGGTGCGCACCAGCACCGCCTCCGCGGCGCCGGTGCCGACCCGCTGTACCGAGGCCGGCTCGCGGCCGACCGCCTGGGCGACGACCTCGCCGATCCGTTCGTTCGTGGCGTCGGCGCTGATCCCGACGGCCGGGAACTGGATCCGGCTGCCGCCCTCGAAGTCGATGCTCAGGTTGAAGCCCTTGAACACCATCGAGGCGATGCAGATCAGCAAGAACATGCCGAAGATCTGGTACCAGCGCTTGCGGCGCCCGACGATGTCGAACGCACCGGTGCCGGTGTAGAGCCGGGCGAACACGTTGCCGCGCGGGGCTCCGCTCTCAACACGGGCCTGGGCCATCTCAGGCTCCCTTCATCGCCGCGACGGCGGCCCGGCGTCGCTCGGCGCCGATCTTGGACACCGAGCCGAGCCCGGACCAGGTGGGGCTGCTGAGCACCTTCGACTTGGAAGCGAGCGCGATCAGCGGGTGGGTGACTAGGAAGACGACCACCAGGTCGAGCACGGTGGACATGCCCAGGGTGAACGCGAAACCCTTCACCTGCCCGACGGCCAGCAGGTACAGCACGGCGGCGGCCAGGAAGCTCACCGCGTCGGCGGACAGGATCGTGCGTCTGGCTCTGATCCAGCCTCTGGGCACCGCCGCCCGGAAGCTGCGGCCCTCCCGAACCTCATCCTTGAGCCGCTCGAAGAAGATCACGAACGAGTCGGCGGTGATGCCGATGGCCACGATGAACCCGGCCACCCCGGCCAGGTCCAGGGTGAACCCGATGGCGCGCCCGAGCAGGATCAGCATCGCGTAGACCACCGCGCCGGAGAGCACCAGCGACAGGATGGTGAGCACCCCGAGCGCCCGGTAGTAGAACAGGCAGTAGACGAACACCAGCAACAGCCCGAGGCCGCCGGCGATCAGCCCGGCCTGCAACGAGGCCAGGCCCAGGGTGGCCGACACCGTCTGGGCGTCGGAAGTGGCGAACGACAGCGGCAGCGAGCCGTACTTGAGCACCCCGGCGAGGTCCTTGGCGTCGGCCTGGGAGAACTGGCCGCTGATCTGGGTGTTCCCGCCGAGGATCGGCTCGTTGATGGTCGGCGCCGACACGACCTGGGCGTCCAGCACGAACGCCGACTGCTTGCCGACGTTCGCGGTGGTGTACTCGCCCCAGATCCGTGAGCCCTCGGGCTTGAAGGTCACGTTGATGACGTTCCCCGCGCCCTGCGGGTCCCGGCCCGAGGTGGCGGCGTCGATCTGGGTGCCCTCCAGGAAGACCGGACCGAGAAGGTACTTGGTTGCCCCGTCCTGGCTGCAGGCGACCAGCGGCTTGGTCGGGTCGTCGTAGCCGCGCAGCACGTCGGTGGCCGTGCACTGCAGTTGCTGCAGCGCAGTCTCCTGGACGTTCTCGTTGGTGCTCTGCCGGGTGGCCTTGGCCTGCGCGATCTCCTTGGCCAACCGCGGGTCCGCCGCGGTCGGCGGCGCCGGCGCGGGCGGTGCCGGACCGGGCGGGGGCTGCGCGGCCGGGCCGGCCGCCGAGTGCGGCGCGGACGAGCCGGGGCCCGGGGCGGCCGGAGGCGTGGGCGCACCCGGGGCCACCGAGCCCGGGGCCGACGGAACGGTCGAGCGCGGCGACGTGGGCGCACCCGGCGCCGTGCCCGCGGCCGGAGCACCCGGCGCCGGCGGCGGGGTGGCGTCGTAGGCCCCGAGCACCGTGCGGAAACGCAACTGCGCGGTCTGCCCGAGGTCCTTGGCCTTCTCCCCGTCTGCGCCGGGCACCGTGATGGTCAGGTTGTTGCCGTCCTGCACCACCTCCGCACCGCTCACCCCCAGGCCGTTGACCCGCTGGTCGATGATGGTCCGGGCCAGCGTGAGCTGCTCCTTGGTGGGCGGGGCGCCGGTGTCGGTCCGCGCGGTCAGGGTGACCCGGGTGCCGCCCTCCAGGTCGATGCCGAGCTTCGGCCGGGCGCTGCCGTCACCGGTGAAGAACACCAGCGAGTAGAGCACGGCGACGATGCCGACGAACGCCGCCAGGTACCGCCAGGGGCGGATCGTTCCGGCCGGTTGTGCCACGTGGGAGGACTCCAGGACTCGATGGTGGGAGAGCAAACTCGACACCGAGGGTACCGAGGGTCACCTCCGCGCCGCCCCGGGCTCCCTCGCGGGCAACGACCCAGGTCAGGGGGTGGGTCGGCCGCCCGAGTCGGTGGTCGAGTTGTCCGGCGAGCCGGTCGGGGCCGCGTCCCCGGCCGGCTCGTCGGTCGTTTCGGCGGCGTCGCTCTCAGGATTGACCTTCTCCCGGACCGCCGCGCGCACCCAGGTGGTGACCACGCCGGGGGCGATCTCCAGGTCGATGGTCTCCTCGTAGCTGGCGTCCACCACGGTGGCCCGCAGCCCGGAGGTGGTCATCACCGTGTCACCGTCGGCGAGCGCGGCCTGCATCTCCTGCATCTGGGTCATCTGCTGCTTCTGCCTGCGGCCGGACAGGAAGATCGGGATGAACAGCAGCAGGAACAGGATCGGGAGGAACGCCGTGAGGTCCATGGTCTCCGTGTCTCTTCTGACAGTGTCTTCTCTGACGGTGTCGGGCGTGGCCTGATCGGGCGCCGGCCACCGGGTCGTGGTCACCGACCCGCACTGACTGTCGAGTGTGCCAGTCTCAGGTTCCGAACAGCGTCGGAGGGGGCTCGGCCCGCTCCCCCACCGCGTCCGGCGGAGGTTCCAGGCGCAGGTGCCGCCAGGCTCCGGCGGTGGCCACCCGGCCCCGGGGCGTGCGGGCCAGCATCCCGGCCCGCACCAGGTAGGGCTCGCACACCTCCTCCACCGTGGCCGGTTCCTCGCCCACCGCGACCGCCAGCGTGGACACCCCCACCGGCCCGCCGCCGAACGAGCGCACCAGCGCGGTCAGCACCGCCCGGTCCAACCGGTCCAGACCGAGCTCGTCGACGTCGTAGACGGCCAGCGCCTCGCGCGCCACCTGCCGGGTCACCGTGCCGTCCGCGCGAACCTCGGCGTAGTCGCGAACCCGGCGCAGCAGTCGGTTCGCGATCCGCGGCGTGCCCCGGGAGCGGTGGGCGATCTCCTCCGCGCCGTCGGAACGCAGGTCGACGCCGAGGATGCCGCCGGCCCGGGCCAGCACCAGCTCCAGTTCGGCCGGCTCGTAGAACTCCATGTGCGCGGTGAAGCCGAACCGGTCGCGCAGCGGACCGGTCAGCGCGCCAGCGCGGGTGGTGGCCCCAACCAGAGTGAACGGCGCGATGTCCAGCGGGATGCTGGTCGCGCCCGGGCCCTTGCCGACCACCACGTCGACCCGGAAGTCCTCCATCGCCAGATAGAGCATCTCCTCGGCGGGCCGGGCCACCCGGTGGATCTCGTCGATGAACAGCACGTCGCCGGGCATCAGGTTGGACAGCATCGCGGCCAGGTCGCCCGCGCGTTCCAGGGCCGGCCCGGAGGTGATCCGCAGCGCGGCGCCCAGCTCAGCGGCGATGATCATCGCGAGGCTCGTCTTGCCCAGCCCGGGCGGCCCGGACAGCAGCACGTGGTCGGGCGGGTCGCCGCGCAACTGGGCACCGCGCAGCACCAGGTCGAGCTGCTCTCGCACCTTCGGCTGGCCGATGAACTCGGTGAGCCGGCGCGGTCGCAGCGTGGCCTCGACGTCGGCGTCCTCCGGCTCCGCGTTCGGCGACACCGAGACGTCCGGCCCGGCGGCCGCCCCCGGATCCGTCACCGGGCACGGCCGAGGTGGGTCAGCGCGGCCCGCAGGGTGGCCGAGGTGTCGACCGGCCCGCCGTTGCCGTGCTCGGTGAGCACGCCGTCCACCGCCTGCTCGGCCTGCTTGGCGGCGAACCCGAGCCCGACCAGCGCCTCGACCACGTGGTCGCGGCCGGTCACCGGGGCACGCGGGGCTGCGACCGCCGCGTCGGCGCCCGGGGCTACCGAGGCCACCTTGTCGCGCAACTCCAGGACCAGCCGCTCGGCGCTCTTCAACCCGACACCGGGCACCCGCTTCAGCGCGGCGGTGTCACCCTCGGACAGCGCGCGGCACAGCGCCACCGGCTCGAGCACGGCCAGGATGCTCAGCGCCAGCCGGGGGCCGACCCCGGTGACCGTCTGCAGCAGCCCGAACAGCTCCCGGGTGTCGGTGTCGGTGAATCCGTACAGGGTGAGCGAGTCCTCCCGGACGACCAGCGCGGTGGCCAGCCGGGCCTCCTCGCCGCGGCGCAGGGTGGCCAGCGTGCCCGGAGCGGCCTGGACCGCGAGTCCGACGCCGCCGACCTCGACGACCGCGTGGTCCAGGCCGACCGACAGCACCGGACCGCGCACCGAGCTGATCATGGGCATCCTTTCGCGGCGGCCGCCAGCCGGGCCCGGTGCGCCTTGGCCAGCCGGTCCGAGGTGGCCTTGGCCTCGGCCATCCGGTCGATCATCGGGCCCCGCCAGCAGTGGCAGATGGCCAGCGCGAGCGCGTCCGCCGCGTCGGCCGGGCGAGGCTTCTCCACCAGCCCGAGCAGCCGGGTCACCATGGCGGTGACCTGCTCCTTGTCGGCCCGGCCCGAGCCGGTGACGGCGGCCTTCACCTCGCTCGGGGTGTGGAACACCACCCGAAGCCCGGCCCGGGCGGCGACCAGCGCGACCACGCCGCTGGCCTGCGCGGTGCCCATCACCGTGCTCACGTTCAACTGGCTGAACACCCGCTCCACGGCCACCACGTCGGGTCGGTGGGTGGCGATCATCCGCTCGACCGCGTCGGCCACCACCAGCAGCCGCCGCGCGACCTCGGGCCCGGGTGGGCTGCGCACCACCTCGACCGCGACGCAGCGCACCTGGCGGCCGCCGTCGCCGTCGACGACGCCGAGCCCGCACCAAGTCAGCCCAGGGTCGACGCCGAGCACCCGCACTCCGACCGCCCCCTCACAGCGAACGCTTGTTCGAGGCCAGAGGTTACTCGGGGCAATCCCGGCGATGGTCGGCGACGCGCCGAGCCCCTCCCGCCCAAGGTCCCGACCGAGACATGCACGTCCGCCCCGTTCTTGATCAACAGCACCAGATGGTAGTTCGATCATGCTCCGAAAGCCAGCACGTACCGTTGATCACGAATCTCCCGAACCACGGGCGGCGAGCGAGGGCGGCATCGGTCAGCCGGCGTCGACAACCAGGTCGGTGCGATACCGGGTGGCCAGGACGGTGCGGGTGTTCGCCTCATCCGAGCCGAGGGTGCGTTCCCAGGCCTGGGCGTCGGTGCGGCCGTGTCTGCGGTGTCGGGCGGCCAACCGTTCCCGGCGTACCGAATCGGGCACGTCAACGAACCAGACCTCGTCGAGCAGGTCCCGGACCGGCCGCCACGGGCCGTCCAGCAGCAGGTAGTTGCCCTCGGTGACCACCAGCGCGGTATCCGGGCCGACCGGCACCGCACCGGCCACCGCGTCCTCGATCTCCCGGCGGAACTCCGGCGCCCAGACGGTGTGCCCGCCCGGTGAGCGCAGCCGGCGCAGCAGCGCGACGTATCCGGCGGCGTCGAACGTCTCCGGGGCGCCCTTGACCTCGACCATCCCCCGCCGTTCCAGCTCACTGTGAGCCAGGTGGAACCCGTCCATCCCGACCAGCGCGGTGGGTACCCCGGCGGCGGCCACCTCTCGGGTGAGCGCCTCGGCCACCGTCGACTTGCCCGCGCCGGGCGCGCCGGCGATCCCCAGCAGGGTGCGCGGCCGGCCCGCGCACAGCCGCAGCGCCCGCTCCACCAGTGACGGCTCCACCGGTGACGGCGCCGGCCGCGCCCCGACCACCGGTGACGGCCGCGGCTGCGCGCGCTCGGGCGGGGTCGGGCCGCTCACGGTGTGTCGCTCCACAGCCGGTCCGCATGGGTGCGCAGAGCAGAGTCGCGCAGCCACGACCGTCCGCCCAGGTGGGTGCAGCGCAGCGCGGCCACCTCGGCCGCGAACTCCACCGCCTCCACCAGCCCGGTGACCCCGGACGCCGAGGCGGCCAGCAGCGCGCCATGGAAGACGTCGCCGGCCCCGAGGGTGTCGACGGCGGTCACCAACGGTACCGCCACCGTGCCCGTACCGCCGGCCGCGACGCTCCAGAAGACCGGGCGGGCGCCATCGGTGACCAGCACGGTCGGCACCCCGTGCCGGTGCAGCAGGTCGGCCGCCGCGCGCGGGTCGTCGCCGGCCCGGCGCACCCCGGGCGGGCAGAGGTCGGCCGAGCACGCGGCCACCGTCACGTTCGACAAACACCCGACGACCTCGGGCTTCCAGCTCCCGGCGTCGAGCAGCACCGGCATCCCGGCCGCCGCCGCACGCTCGGCCACGGCGGCGGCCAGCGCGGGATGGTGGCCGTCGAGCAGCACGGCGGCCACCCCGTCCAACAGGTCGGCCGGTGGACCCGGTGTGCCGTCCGGTCCGGCCGCCGGCGCTGCCCGGCCATCCGGTCCGGCCGCCGGCGCCGCCCCGACGACCGTCCGGTCCCCGGTCCGGACGTCCACCATGACGCTGGCCACCGGCACCGGCCAGTCCGGCGGCGCCATGTCGAGCAGCGTCACCCGGTGCTGGGCGAGGTCGGCGCGCACCGGGCCGGCCAGCGCGGTGCGGCCCAGCGCGGTGAGCAGCCGGGCGGACCCGAGCAGGGCGGCGGCGGTGACGGCGGCGTTCGCGGCCGGGCCGCCGGCCAGCAGTTCGCCACCGACCGCACGGTGCTTGTCGCCCCAGGCCGGTGTGCCGTCGACGTGGTGCACCACGTCGAGGGTGGTCAGACCGACGCAGAGCGCGGTCGATCGGAGAAACATTTGCGCCTCCACCAGTGTGACACACTGATCATCATGCGCATCGAGGAGCCCGGTGGACCCAATGCGGTAACAGTGGACCCGGACCGACCTGTGTATCAGGTGAACCTCTTTCTGCCCGGTGACTACCCGACCGAGGTACCCGACGACATGCGCGGCTACCGCGTGGAGGAGTGGAAGATTCACGACGCGGAGGTGCTTGATGTGCTGCGTTGGGCTGAGGACCGGGCTGGCGTTCACCCGTATACGGTTTCGGTTGCCAGCGCGTCGGTCGATGGCGACTCGTACTTGTTGAGGCTCTCGGGACGAGACCCCAACCAAGGAGAACCGGACGAGGGCTACTTCACCGCCGCGCCAGACGGGATCGTCCCAGACATGCAGTCGCTGATCGACCGTGCGCGGCCCGACCAGGGTCAGTAGCCGCAGGCCACTGCTTCTTGGCACCGAACTTGAACTGCACGTAGGGCTTGCCTCCTTCCCACGAGGTGCCCATCGCCGCACCCTGAAATGTGCGCATGTCCTTGTTCTTGCACATCACCCACGTGTCCTCGTTCTCGACGAACGACTTCCCGCTGGTCTTCGTCACAGTCTCCCGCAGGGTCCGCACGCTGCCTCCCATCAAGCTGACGGAGAGGGTCATCTCCGACACCTCCCGGTCGCACTGCGATCTTGCGTTGACCTTGACCGCCCCCGGCACGCTGGTCGAGGGGTGCGGCCAGGAGATAAACTTGATCTTGCAGTTGGCCGGAGACACATCGGGCTCTGCCGCGGGGACGGTGAAGGACACTTCCTCAATCACCTCCCCGCGGGCAACAGGGGCCAGTTGGCTCCCGCGACCAGGACCAGCGCAAGGCTCAGCCGAGCCGCTCGCAAGGCTCCATCGATACTGATCCGCATGTCTTCCCCCGACGGTCGCTCCAGTGATCACCTAGACCGTAGGGAGTGTTGTCAGGATGCGGGGCAATTTGACGTCTTTTGATCGCGATCGCGAACGCCCATCACATCGTCGAAGTAGCCGGCACTCAGCCGACCTCGGCGAGCACGTCGTCGGAGACGTCGAAGTTGGCGTAGACGTTCTGCACCTCGTCGCTGTCCTCGAGCGCGTCGATCAGCTTGAACACCTTGCGCGCGCCCTCGGCGTCCAGCGGGACCGACACCGACGGCAGGAAGGTCAGGTCGGCGGAGTCGTAGTCGATCCCGGCGTCCTGCAGCGCGGTGCGCACCGCGATCAGGTCGGTGGCTTCGGAGACCACCTCGAAGCTCTCCCCCAGGTCGTTGACCTCCTCGGCGCCGGCATCCAGCACCGCCATCAGCACCTCGTCCTCGTCGGAGACCGCGTCGGACTTGGAGACGATCACCACGCCCTTGCGGTTGAACAGATAGGACACCGAGCCGGGATCGGCCATCTGGGCACCGTTGCGGGTCATCGCGGTGCGGACCTCGGAGGCGGCCCGGTTGCGGTTGTCGGTCAGGCACTCCACCAGCACGGCGACGCCGTTGGGACCGTAGCCCTCGTAGGTGATCGACTGATAGTCCGCGCCGGCGCCGTCCGCACCCGAACCGCGCTTGACCGCACGGTCGATGTTGTCGTTCGGGACCGAGCTCTTCTTGGCCTTCTGGATGGCGTCGTAGAGCGTCGGGTTGCCGCCCGGGTCTCCCCCGCCGTTGCGCGCCGCCACCTCGATGTTCTTGATCAGCTTCGCGAAGATCTTGCCC
>JAJCYC010000200.1 GCA_029263115.1 Pseudonocardia sp.
TCGAACCCAGTAGTATGATACATGCGGCGGGCCGTCTTTCGGGGGAGCGAGCGTCAAGAACTCTATTCTCCCGAATTTCGGCTCGTCGCCCTATTCGCCACGCCGACAGAATTTTCATCAGCCCACTACGGAATAAGCCTCTATGTCTGGTGCTCAGCAACGGGTGCGGAACTTGAGAGACCGACTGCGCAAGGCGGGCCACGGTTCACAAAGGAGTGACGGCCGCACACACACTTACGACGAACACGAGGGTCCGACCGGCCCGTGTATTCCGGCGCGCGTCCCGTCGAGGGCGTGATCGTCGTTTTGTCTCTTCGGGCGTAGCGCCGGTGAAGGTTAGCCGGTCACTGGGTTCCTGAGTTTCGGGAGCCGGATGAAGCGCGTCGTCAACTCCGTGGGTGTTGACCGGCCTGGCGGAAGCCTGCGCTCGTGCATCCTGATACTGAAGATCAGAGGAGTCAGGTTTCGATGGTAGAGAATGCGCACACGAATCAGCCTTTGCGACTGTCGCCCGCCGGCGGCCCGGTTATTGCCGGACCGAGTTCGAAGGGGAGGGTCGGTACGGGGTCGAGGATTCCTCGACCGCTACGGTCGGCCGGAGGCTTCCTCGTAGTTGCCGTCCTCCAGGTCGGCGAAATGATCGTCATGCTCGGGCAGGTGGTCCGCGAGGCAGTGACGAGACCGGTGGGTTACTGGTCGGATGTTCTGGAGCAGATGTACGATATTCTCCGGTTGTGCATGCTGCCGATGATGATATCCCTCACGACGTTCGGCTGGGACGCTCCCGGAGTGGTGGGGGGAAGCCTTTACAATCTGTTCGGCATGCCGGAGCGCCTGGGTTCGTTCTTCATCATGGCGAGTGTTCGCGAGTTCGCCCCGTTCATCAACATGATGATCGTCGCCGGGGTGATGGGTACCGCGGTGGCGGCCGACCTCGGCGCTCGGAGAATCCGTGAGGAGATCGACGCGATGGAGGTCCTGGGAATCGACCCGATCCGGACGATCATCCTGCCCCGAGTGATCGCATTCACGATCATGACCGCCTTGCTGAACGTCGTGGCGCTCACCTTCGGTGTCTTGGGTGGTGTCATCGCCGAGATCCAGCTGCAAGGCAACATCATGGCCTTCCTCGACAGCTTCTGGGCGAATGCCACGAGCACCGAGATGTGGACGAGCGTGGCGAAGTCGGCGTTGTATGGCCTGATCATCGGGGTGGTGTGCTGCTACAAGGGCTACCGGGCGCAGGGTGGCGCGGTGGGCGTCGGCCGTGCGGTGAACCAGGCTGTGGTGATCTCGTTCGCCGGCGTGTGGATGGTGCACTTCGTGATGACGAAGCTCATTCTCGGGCTGAACCCCGACATGATCGTCTACAAGTAACTGAGGAGCCCCAGGTGACCACCACGGAAAACAGCGCGCGTCCCGCCAGCGACTCCGTAGGGCGGGGAAAGCTGCCGAAGGACAGTACGGCAACGACAGTGCTCGGTTCTATCGGCGACATTGTGAAGTTCGGTTCGCTCGTCATCGGTTCGCTCGGCGATGTGCGGAAGTACGCCACCGAGGTCGTACACCAGGCCGGTATTCTCATCCTGAGCAGCGGACTCATCATCTGGGTCATGGAATTCGTGATGGGAGCGGAGTGCGGTCTGGAGGCGAGCTACACGCTGAAGACGATCGGCGCACCGCTCTACTCCGGGGTATTCAACTCCTGGTGTTCCATCCGGGTCATGGCTCCATACATGTGGGGGTACATCTTCTCGGCGAAAGTGGGTTGTGGTCTGGTGGCCGAGCTCGGCTCGATGCGCATCTCGGACGAGATCGACGCCATGGAGGTCATGGGGGTGAAGTCGCTGAGCTATCTTGTGGGCACGCGACTGCTGGCGTGCTGGCTCGCCATGCCGTTCCTGTACATCGTCGGTCTCGGCGTCATGTACACCTCGGAGTATCTGATCACGGTCGTGAACCTCGGGGGCGTGTCGACGGGTGGGTACCTCTATGTCTTCTGGCTTTTCCAGAACCCGTACGACCTCCTCGCTTCGCTGGTGAAGATCATGGCGATGGGGACGGTCATCACGGTCGTGGGCTGCTACTACGGGTTCCATGCCCGAGGAGGCCCGGTCGGGGTAGGCCGGGCAACCGCAAAATCGATGATGGTCAACATGGTGATGGTGCACATCATCGGGCTAAGCGGAACACAGTTGTTCTGGGGTCTCGAGGCGAATGCTCCGATCGCCAACTGAAGGGCCACCGGAGCACTCTGTATCTTCCCAGGCCGAGGGAATCTTGGGACGGGGGTATGTGGCGACCGTCGGTGCGCTCTACAGGTCCGTACCGGTATGGAGATCCGACACCCTTGTGATGCTCCGCGAGAATGCGGTGGAGGGAGCGTTCACGAGTGCGGCCGGGCCTTCGTGCGCCGTGACGGCGGGTGCTCTACGGAGTGGCTCTCCCTCGGCCGTCGAGGCGCCCCGGCGGCGGACCGCCGGTCCCGTCGGACAAAAGCTTATCTCTGTCTCATCCGCGAAGCCCACGATCGGGTTACGCTGTCGGCCGTCGACCACTCGAGGGGGAGTGATCATGGCTACAGATGCCACGACCGAGTCGGTGGCGGGACTGTCCGCGGATGTCCCGCCCGGGTTCCACGGCAACACGCTCGCGGAGGCTTTCCAGCTGACCGCGGCGGCCCGCGCCGACATCCCGGCACTGCGGTTGCTCGGCGGGGACGAGGGTCTCACCTGGCGGCAGTACGCCGAACAGGTCGAGTTGATCGCGGCCGCACTGCACGGCCTCGGCCTGCGCAGGGGTGACCGCTTGGCCCTGATGCTGAAGAACCGGCCCGAGGGCAACATCGTCGACATGGCCGCGATGCACGTCGGCGCCACCCCCTTCTCGCTCTACAACACCTCCCCGGCCGAGGACCTGCACCACGTCCTCGGTGACGCCCGACCGAAGATCCTGGTCACCGAGCAGGCGTTCCTGCCGGTCGTGGGTCCGGTGGCCCGGGAGGTCGACGGGATCGAGCACATCCTGGTGGTCGACGGCCCCGCGGCGGGCGCCACGGACCTTGCCGACGCGTGCGCGCAGGGGTCGGACGGCTTCGATTTCGCGGCGTCCTGGCGGGCGGTGGAGCCCGACGACATCGTCACGCTGATCTACACCTCGGGCACCACGGGCCCGTCCAAGGGCGTGCAGATCACCCACCGCGGCCTGCTCATGGTGATGCGCTCGCTGTCCGGGCTGTTGCTCATGCCGACCAACGGCGAGAGCATCGGGTACCTGCCGATGGCGCACATCGCCGAGCGCGCCACCGGCCACTACCTGCAGGTCCTCGGCGGGGACCGAATCACCTTCGTGGCGGACGCGACGCGATTGGGGGAGGCGCTGCGAGAGGTCCGCCCGACCAGGTTCCTCGGCGTTCCCCGGATCTGGGAGAAGCTGCGCGCCGGGCTGATGGCCGCGGTCGCCGCGAACCCCGACGAGGAGGAGCGCTCGGCGATCACCGGCGCGATCGACTTCGCGGTGGGCACGGTCCGGGCCACCCAGGCCGGCCAGGAGCTGTCGGCCGAGCAGCGCCAGCGTCTCGCAGCCCTGGACGAGAAGGTGTTCGTGCCACTGCGCGCCGCGATCGGTCTGGACCGTGTCGGCGCGGCCATCGTCGGCGCCGCGCCGAGCGCGCCGGAGATGCTGGAGTTCTTCTACGCGATCGGCATCCCGGTGCTGGAGGTGTGGGGGATGTCGGAGAGCTCCGGACTGGGCACGGTGAACCCGCCGAGTCGCCCCCGGATCGGCACCGTCGGCGTGCCGATCCCCGGTGTCGAGGTGCGGCTGGCCGAGGAGGACGGCGAGATCCTGCTGCGCGGGGCCAACGTGATGCCCGGCTACCGCAACATGCCGGACAAGACCGCCGAGGCGATCGACGACCAGGGCTGGCTGCACACCGGCGACGTCGGTGCCTGGGACGACGGCTACCTGCGGATCATCGACCGCAAGAAAGAGCTCATCATCAACGCGGCCGGCAAGAACATGAGCCCGGCGAACATCGAGGCGCAGCTGAAGTCCGGCAGCCCGGTCATCGCGCAGGCGATCTGCATCGGCGACTCGCGGCCCTACAACACCGCGCTGATCGTGCTGGACCCCGACGCGGCCGCCGCGTTCGGCAAGCAGCACGGAGCCACCGACACGTCCCTGGCCGCGCTGGCCCAGCATCCGGCGCTGCGGGCGGAGGTGGCGGCGGGCGTCG
>JAJCYC010000201.1 GCA_029263115.1 Pseudonocardia sp.
GATCTGCTCACCGGTCGGGGCAGCACGGACCTGGTCGCCGGGCGGCTCGGGTTGGACCCGGCGATGCCCGCAGTGGTGGTCGGGTTCGCCGGCCCGGCCGAGCCGGACGCCCCGGCCGACGCGCTGCGCCGCGAGCAGGCCCTCGGGTTGGTGTCGGTCTACGCCACCGCGCACCACCGGCACGCGCTCGTCGGCCTGGTCGAGGGGCGGGTGTACGCGGTGCTGCCGGCGGCCGGGGTCTCCCCGGCGTTGCTGTCCTGGGTGCGACACGCTGTGCGGGTGCTGCGCACGACCACCGGTGCCCGGGTGTGCGCCGGAGTCGGGCACCCGGCGTCGGAGCTGTCCACGCTGGTCGGTGCCCGTTCGGAGGCCGACCGGGCCCTCGATGCGCTGCTGCGACGGGAGGTCGTGCTCGCGGGGGCCGGCGCGGCGGGAACGGCCGGGCCGGGTGTGGCCACCATCGACGAGCTGTGGGCCGAGGTGCTGCTGGACGAGGCGCTGGGCGCGCTCGCCGCCCGCCCGGAGCTCGGTCACCCTGGAATCGTGTCGTTGGCCGCCCACGACGCCCGGCGCGGTGGCGATCTGGTCGAGTCGGTGCTGGCCTACCTGCAGGCGCTGGGCGACGTCCGGGCCGCGTCGGCCACTCTCATGGTGCACCCGAACACCCTGCGCCACCGGCTGCGTCGCGCCCGGGAGCTGTCCGGAATCGACCTGGACGACCCGACCGAACGACTGGCCTGTCATCTGCAGTTGCTGTTGGTCAGCCGCAGTGGTGGGGTGGGGCCGCCGCGGCGGTGACCGGTCGAACGGCCGCGCAGGGTAGCCGCCGAGACCGACGCTTCGTGTCGGCTCCGGCATCGGGCTCGCACGGTCGTCCACACCGGACCGCGGTGTGCACAGGCCCGCGCCCGTCGCTGGCCGGCCCGGGCCGGTCGACGCAGGATCGAGGTCATGACCAGCGACTTCGACCGTGCCCCGGACGGGGCCACCGAGTGCGTCACCGACGGCCATCCGTACCTGCGGGTACGCACGCCGGCCGACCTGGTGGCGGCCGTGCCCTACCTGCTCGGGTTCCACCCGCGCGACTCCGTGGTGCTGCTGGGCACCCGGGGGCCCGGCCCGAGGCGGCTGGCGTTCACCGCGCGGGTCGATCTCCCACTCCGCCGGCACGTACGCCCGATGGCCCGGCGGTTCGCCGAGGTGCTGGTGCGTAACGGGTGTGACGAGGTGCTGGTCGTGGTCGTCGGCGGGGGCGGCCGTGCCCGCGACCGGCCGCCGAGGGCCTCCCTGGTCGCCGAACTGCGCCGCACGTTCCGGGCGGGCGGCGTCGAGGTGATCGACGCGGTGTGGGCGCCCGAGGTGGCATCGGGTGCGCCGTGGCGGTGCTACGGCCCGGGGGAGCGGTCCGGGCTGCTGCCCGACCCGGCGAGCTCACCGATCGCGGCCGCGGCGGTGGCCGCCGGTCAGGTGACCTACCCCGAGCGGGACGACCTGGAGCGGTTGGTCGCCGCGCCGGACGGGGCGGCGCTGGCGAGGCGGTCGGCGCTGCTCACCGAGCACTGCGACCGGGAATGTCGGCGCTCCGATCCGTCGCCGCACTCCGCCGCCGAGTCGTTCGCGCTGGTCGAATCGTGGGTGGCCAGGGCCGCCCTCGGACCGCTGGCCCTCGATGACGAGGAGGTGGTGGCGCTGTGCCTGGCGCTGAGCGACCCGCTGGTCCGGGACGCGGCGTTCGGGCTCGCCACCGACGCGGACGCTTCGGCGGCCGAGCGGCTGTGGACCACGCTGGCGCGGGAGTCCCCGGACCCGGAGGCGGCCGAGGCGGCGGTGCTGCTGGCGCATTGCGCCCTGCTGCGGGGCAACGGCGCGCTGGCCGGTGTCGCGCTGGAACGGGCCCAGTCGGCGTGGCCGGGCCACCGGCTCAGCGCGATGTTCCGGTGCGCCCTCGACGACGGTCTGGGACCCGACGCGCTGGCCGGCTGGTTCGCCGCCGGCGCCGCCGAGGCGAGCCTGTTGCTGGGCAAGCGGGGGTGAGCTCAGTGCACCTCGAGCGCGGTCCGGCGTTGGGCGAACTCCCAGGCGTCGGCCACGATCCGGGCGATGTCGGTCCGGCTGGGCCGCCAGCCCAGCTCGTCCCGGGCCCGCTGGCTGGAGGCGACCAGCACCGCCGGATCACCGGCCCGCCGGGGCGCGGACCGGGCCGGCAGCGGGTGTCCGGTGACCGCGCGGCAGGTGTCGATCACCTCACGCACGGAGAACCCGGTGCCGCTGCCGAGGTTGTAGACCCGGTGGGTGCCCGGCGTGGCGTGGGTCAGCGCGAGCAGATGCGCGTCGGCGAGGTCGTCCACATGGATGTAGTCGCGGATGCAGGTGCCGTCCGGGGTCGGCCAGTCCTCGCCGTAGATCTGCACGGCCTCCCGCTCGCCGGTGGCCACCTGCAGCACGATCGGGATCAGGTGCGTCTCGACGGTGTGCCGTTCGCCGAAGCCGCCGTGCGCGCCGGCCACGTTGAAGTACCGCAGGCTGACCGCGGCCAGTCCGTGCGCGGCGGCGTAGCTGGAGATCGCGTGGTCGATGGCCAGCTTGCTGGCCCCGTAGGGGTTGGTCGGGGCGGTGGGCGCGTCCTCGCTGATCGGCACCCGGGTGGGCTCGCCGTACGTGGCGGCGGTGGAGGAGAAGACCAGCCGCGGCGTGCGGTGCTCGCGCATCGCCTCGAGCAGCCGCAGGGTGGTCACCACGTTGCCGTGCCAGTACCGCTCCGGGTGCTGCACCGACTCGCCGACCAGCGAGCGGGCCGCGAAGTGCAGCACGCCGTCGGCGCCCTCGGCTAGCGTCGGGCCGGCCACCTCCGCCAGGTCGCCCTCGACGAACCGACACCCGTCCGGTACCGCGTCACGGTGCCCCGTGGACAGGTCGTCGATCACCACCACGTCGTGGCCGAGGTCGACCAGGTGGGCCGCGCAGACACTACCGACGTAACCGGCGCCGCCGGTCACCACCAAACGCATACAGTCGTCCTAACGGGCCCGGATGAGTACGGCGTGCGCGATCAGCGGCGGGACCGTGGCCGCCTCGCCGACGGCGGTCACCGGCACCGGGTCGCCGAAGCGGCTGATCGCCCCGACGTCGACGCCCAGCCCGGGCACGATGCCGGCGGCCTTCAGCTCGGTCATCAGGTCGGGGTCGGCCTGCACGTGCTCGGCGATCCGGCGCACCTCGACCGGGCCGCCGCCGCGGCGGGCGAACTCGTCCAGCCGCTGCAGCCCGAGCTCCAAGGTGGCCGGTACCTCGGGGTTGTCCGGGTCCGGCCGGTTGAGCTGATCGAGGCCGGGGATGGGGTTGCCGTAGGGCGAGACCGTGGGGTTGCCGAGCAGCCGGATCAGCTTGCGCTCGACCGCGTCGCTCATCACGTGCTCCCAGCGGCAGGCCTCCGCGTGCACGTGCTCCCACTCCAGGCCGATCACGTCGGTGAGCAGCCGCTCGGCAAGACGGTGCTTGCGCATCACCGCGACCGCCCGGGTGCGCCCGGCATCGGTCAGCTCCAGGTGACGGTCCCCGGCCACGACGACCAGCCCGTCGCGCTCCATCCGGGCGACGGTCTGGCTCACGGTCGGCCCGCTCTGGGCCAACCGTTCCGCGATCCGGGCGCGCAGCGGGACGATGCCCTCTTCCTCGAGCTCGTAGATGGTGCGGAGGTACATCTCCGTGGTGTCAATGAGGTCGTTCACGTCGGCCGCCCCTTCATCTCCACCCATGGTATCCGCTGGCGGCCCGGTGGGAGTCCGCCGACCCGATCGGGCCATCGCCGACCCCGATCGGACCGGGAGCGGCCCGGATCGCGCGGAACCGGCAGGATGATAGGCGTGTCGCCGCTGATTCGACCCGATGGGCTGGCCAGCCTGCTGCCCGGGGGAGCCGCGCCCGCCGCCGCATCCCCGACGACCGACCTGGCAGCCGGTTATCCGGCCGCCAGGCACACGCCACCGGTGCCGCTCGACGTGCGCTGGCGTCTCGGCGGCCCATCCGCGCTGCCGGACTACCACGCCGGCCACCTGCCGGGCGCGGCCTTCCTCGATCTGGGCACGGCGTTGGCGGGTCCGCCCGGACCGGGCGGACGGCACCCGCTGCCCGACGCGGCGCGGCTGGCCCGGACCCTGGCCGAGGCCGGTGTCGGCGTCGGGACCCGGGTGGTGGCCTACGACGACGCGGACGGTTCGGTCGCCGCCCGGGCCTGGTGGCTGCTGCGCTGGCTGGGCTTCCCGGCCGAGCGGGTCGCGGTGCTCGACGGCGGCTGGTCGGCGTGGTTGCGCGAGGGCCTGCCCACGTCCACCGACCTCCCGCCACGCCCGTCGGTCACCCGCGCGGCATCGACCGGCGGCGGGATGCCGGTGCTCGACGCGGACGGCGCGGCGCGGCTGGCCGCCCACGGCACCCTGCTGGACGCCCGCGCGCCCGCCCGCTACCGCGGCGACATCGAGCCGGTGGACCCCCGCGCGGGGCACGTCCCAGGGGCGCTCAACGCTCCGTTCGCCGAGCACCTCGGACCGGACGGCTACTGGCGTCCGCCGGCGGAGCTGGCCGACCGGTTCGCCCGGCTGGGGGTCTCCACCGAGCGGCCGGTCGGGGCCTACTGCGGCTCCGGGGTCACCGCGTGCTCGGTGGTCCTCGCGCTGGAGTACGCCGGGGTCCGCCCGCCCACCCGGCCCGCGGCGCTGTACGCCGGATCGTGGTCGCAGTGGAGCGCCGACCCGGCCCGCCCGGCAGCCATCGGCGAGCGGCCGGACGGAGCGCCGTGAACGAGCGCGGGCAGCCGGTGTGCGCCTACCGTGCTGGGGTGACGACAAGCCCCGCGGTGGTGTGGACCCCCGACTTCCTCGGCTACCAGCTCAGCGACTCCCACCCGCTCGACCCGGTACGGCTCGACCTCACGATGCGGCTGGCCACCGCGTTGGGGGTGCTCGACGACGTGCCGCTGCTCGCCCCCGCGCCGGCGACCGACGCCGAGATCGAACGGGTGCACCGGCCGGGCTACCTGAGCGCGGTGCGCACCGCGCCGGAGGACCCGTTCCGGAACGGTCACGGGCTGGGCACCGAGGACAATCCGATCTTCCCCGGCATGCACGAGGCCAGCGCGTTGATCTGCGGCGGGTCGCTGCTCGCCGCGCGGGAGATCGCCGAGGGACGGGCCATGCGGGCGGTGAACATCGCCGGCGGCCTGCATCACGCGATGGCCGACCGGGCCGCCGGGTTCTGCGTCTACAACGACTGCGCGGTGGCGATCTCCTGGCTGCTCGACCACGGCTTCGAGCGGGTCGCCTACCTTGACGTCGACGTGCACCACGGCGACGGGGTGCAGGCGCTGTTCCAGCACGACCCGAGGGTGCTCACCATCTCGGTGCACCAGCACCCGCTGACCCTGTGGCCGGGCACCGGGTGGCCGTCGGAGGTCGGCTCCGGCGACGCCGAGGGCACTGCGGTCAACCTCGCCCTGCCGCCGGGCACCCGGGACGCCGGCTGGCTGCGGGCCTTCAACGCCGTCGTACCGTCGCTGCTGGCCGAGTTCCGCCCGTCGGTGCTGGTGACCCAGTGCGGCGCCGACACCCACCACGAGGACCCGCTGGCCGAGCTCAGCCTGTCCGTCGACGGCCACCGGGCGATCTACCGAACGTTGCGCGAGCTTGCCACGACCACCGCCGGCGGCCGGTGGCTCGCGCTCGGGGGTGGGGGATACGGGCTGTTCCGGGTGGTGCCCCGGTCCTGGACCCACCTGCTGGCCACCGTGCTCGACCGCGACGTCGACCCCGGGCGGGCGCTGCCGGCAGGCTGGGTGGCGCATGCCGCCACGCTCACCCGGCGACCGTTGCCCACCACGATGGGCGACGGGGTGGCGGTCGACTTCGAACCGTGGGGGACCGGGGCCGATCCGGTGGACGACGCGGTGGCGGCAACCCGCGGCGCGGTGTTCCCGTTGCACGGGCTGGACCCGCACGACCCCCGGGACTGACGGTGCCTGCGGCGGACGGCTACCCGCGGCACTGGGAAGCCGATGTGTTGGCCTCCGATGGCGGGGTGGTGCACCTGCGGCCGATCCGCCCGGCCGACGCAGCGGACCTGCGCTCGTTCCACGCCCGACTCTCCGAGCGCACCCGCTACCTACGCTTCTTCGGCGCCTACCCGAGGATCCCGGACCGCGACCTGCGACGGTTCACCGAGCTCGACCACCGCGACTCGGTGGCGATAGTGGCGTGGCTAGGTGACGACATCGTCGCGGTTGGCCGCTACGTACGGCTCGAAGGCGTACCGGCCGCAGAGGTGGCGTTCGTGGTTCGCGACGACCACCAGGGCCGCGGGTTGGGCTCGATATTGCTTGAGCACCTCGCCGCGGCGGCCCGGGAGAACGGCATCGAACGGTTCGAGGCCGAGGTGCTGATGGAGAACCGTCAGATGCCGAGGGTGTTTCGGCAGGCCGGCTACCAGATCAGCCGGGAGATCGAGGAGGGCGTGCTGCATCTGGAGTTCGACATCGATCCCACGCAGCGGTCCGTG
The DNA here is from genome assembly GCA_029263115.1 of Pseudonocardia sp. Classification (GTDB taxonomy): domain Bacteria; phylum Actinomycetota; class Actinomycetes; order Mycobacteriales; family Pseudonocardiaceae; genus Pseudonocardia. The sequence goes on from JAJCYC010000201.1 coordinate 6,547, forward strand.
GCGGTGCGCGACGCCCGTGAGCAGGCGGCCGAGGCCCGGGGCGTGCACAACTTGCTGCACCCGCGCTCGGTCGCGGTGATCGGGGCGTCCACCGACCCGGCGAAGATCGGTCACGCGGTGTTGACCAACCTGCTGCGGGCGAACTTCACCGGGCCGGTGTTCCCGGTGAATCCGGATGCGCGGTCCGTACGCGGGGTACGGGCCTACCCGTCGGTGATCGACGTACCGGACGAGGTCGACCTCGCCGTGGTCGCGGTTCCGGCGTCCGGCATGGACCAGGTGCTGGACTCCTGCCTGGCCAAGGGGGTGAAGGCGCTACTGGTGCTCAGCTCGGGGTTCGCCGACGCGGGCGCCGATGGTTCGGACGCGCAAGCCCGGCTGGTTACCCAGGCACGGGCGCACGGCATGCGGGTGATCGGTCCCAATGCGCTCGGCGTGGCCAACACCGCGCCCGACGTCGCGCTCAACGCGACCCTGGCTCCTGACGCCCCGCGGCCCGGCCGGATCGGGTTCTTCTGCCAGTCCGGGGCGCTGGGGATCGCGATCCTGGCCGGCATCGACGAGCTGGGGCTGGGGCTGTCCACCTTCGTGTCGGCCGGAAACCGCGCCGACCTGTCCGGTAACGACCTGCTGCAGTACTGGCAGACGGACCCGGCCACGGAGGTGGTACTGCTGTATCTGGAGACCTTCGGCAACCCCCGCAAGTTCGCCCGGCTGGCGCGGCGGTTGGCCCGGGACAAGCCGATCGTCGCGGTCAAGAGCGGGCGGTTCATCGGGGGCTCGGTGGCCGGCGCGGTGGGTGCCGTGCCGGTCGACGAGACCAGCGTGCAGGCGCTGTTCGAGCAGGCCGGGGTGATCCGGGTGCAGACCCTCGCGCAGCTGTTCGACACCGCGCTGCTGTTGGCCCACCAACCGCTGCCGGCCGGACCCCGGGTCGCCGTGGTCGGCAACTCCGCCGCGTTGGGCCTGCTGGTCACCGACGCACTGCGCGACGAGGGGCTCGAGCCGGTCGGTGCACCGGTGGACGTCGGCGCCGCCGCCGGACCGGACGCCTTCGCCGAGGCGGTGGCGACCGCCGCGCACGCCGAGGACACCGATGCGCTGGTCGCGGTGTTCATGCCGCCGGTGGCCACCCCGGGCGCCGACTACGCCCGCGCGCTGCGCACGGCGGTGACCGGGGCGACCAAGCCGGTGGTCAGCACCTTCCTGGCTGTGGAGGGGATTCCCGACGAGCTCGCAGTGCGTGGCGCCGACGGCCAACCGGGGCGCGGGTCGGTGCCCAGCTACTCCAGTCCCGAGCGGGCCGTGACCGCGCTGGCCCGGGTGCTGCGGTACGCCCGGTGGCGGGCGGCGTCCGCCGGCGAGTTCGTGCGGCCGCCCGGCACACTGCCGGAACGGGCCCGGCGGGTGGTGTCCCGGCTGCTGGGTGGGGTCGGCGACCCCGTCGGCGAGCCACCGCATCCCGAAGTCACGCCACCGCACACCGCGACCGTCGAGCTCGACGACGACACGGCCGCCGAGCTGCTCGCCTGCTACGGCATCGAGGTCACCGAGTTCCGGCTCGTCGGCTCACCCGGACAGGCCCGAGAGGCCGCCGACCGACTCGGCTACCCGGTCGCCCTGAAGGGCGTGGAGCGGCGCTGGCAGCGACCGGACCTGGTCGGTATCCGGCTCGACGTCGGTTCGGCCGAGGCCGCCGATCGGGCCTACCGCGAACTGGCCCGGGTCACCGACCGCGCCGATGTCTACGTGCAGCGCATGGCGCCGAAGGGGCCCTCCTGCGTGTTCGAGGTGCTCGACGATCCCTCGTTCGGCTCGCTGGTGTCGTTCGGGCTGTCCGGAATCGCCACCGAGCTGCTCGACGACCGGGCCTACCGGGTGGTTCCGCTGTCCACCACCGACGCGCAGCAACTGGTGCGGGCGCCCCGGGCGGCCCCGCTGCTGGCCGGCTGGAACGGCGCGGAGCCCGCCGATCTGGTCGCGCTGGAAGACCTGGCGCTGCGGGTGAGCTGCCTGGTGGAGGACCTGCCGGAGGTCCGCTCGCTGCGGCTCGACCCGGTGCTCGCGGCGGCCGAGGGCGCCTCGGTGACCAGCGCGCGGGTCAGCCTCGGCCCGCCCCCGGCCCGGCACGACCAGGGGCCCCGCAAACTCGGCGGAAGCTGACCAGGCCCGCGCCGGCTCAGCGGAAACTGACCTGCAGGGTCGGTTTGCCGGTCGAGGCGAAGAAGTCGTTGCCCTTGTCGTCGACGACGACGAACGCCGGGAAGTCCTCCACCTCGATCTTCCACACCGCCTCCATGCCCAGCTCCGGGTACTCCAGCACGTCGACTTTGCGGATGCAGTCCTGGGCCAACCTCGCGGCCGGGCCGCCGATCGAGCCCAGGTAGAAACCGCCGAACCGCTCGCAGGCCTCGGTGACCTGGGTCGAGCGGTTGCCCTTGGCCAGCATCACCAGCGAGCCGCCGGCCTCCTGGAACCGGGCCACGTACGAGTCCATCCGACCGGCCGTGGTCGGGCCGAAGGAGCCCGATGCGTACCCGGCGGGGGTCTTGGCCGGGCCGGCGTAGTAGACGGCGTGGTCGCGCAGGTAGTCCGGCATCGGCTTGCCCGCGTCCAGCCGCTCGGCGATCTTGGCGTGCGCGATGTCGCGGGCCACCACCAGCGGCCCGGTCAGCGACAGCCGGGTCTTCACCGGCAGCGCCGAGAGCTGTGCGCGGACCTCCGCCATCGGCCGGTTCAGATCGACGTGCACCACGCCCGAGTCGTCGAGAACCTCGGTGGTCACGTCCGGCAGGTACTGGGCCGGGTCGCGTTCGAGCTGCTCCAGGAACACCCCGTCGGCGGTGATCTTCGCCTTGGCCTGCCGGTCCGCCGAGCACGACACGGCCACCCCGACCGGGCAGGACGCGCCGTGCCGGGGCAGCCGGATCACCCGAACGTCGTGGCAGAAGTACTTGCCGCCGAACTGCGCCCCGATGCCGAAGTTCCGGGTCAGCTCCAGCACCTGGGCCTCCAGGTCGCGGTCCCGGAACGCCTCGCCGGCGCCCGACCCGGTGGCGGGCAGGGTGTCCAGGTAGCGGGCGGAGGCGAGTTTGGCGACCTTGAGGGTGTACTCCGCGGACATCCCGCCGACGACCACGGCCAGGTGGTACGGCGGGCACGCCGAGGTGCCCAGCGAGCGCAGCTTCTCGTCCAGGAAGGTGGCCAGCCGCTTCGGGTTCAGCACGGCCTTGGTCTCCTGGTAGAGGAAGGTCTTGTTGGCCGAACCGCCGCCCTTGGCCATCACCAGGAACTCGTACTTCGGCGCGTCGCCGGCCTGGTGGTAGAGCTCGATCTGCGCCGGCAGGTTGGTGCCGGTGTTGCGCTCCTCCCAGAACGTCACCGGCGCCATCTGCGAGTAGCGCAGGTTCAGCTCCTGGTAGGCCTGGTACACGCCGCGCGACACGGCGGCCTCGTCGGTGTCGCGGGCGTCAGGGCCCTGCCCTCCACGGGTGAGTACCCCCTCGGTGCGCTTGCCGATGACGATCGCGGTGCCGGTGTCCTGGCACATCGGCAGCACCCCGCCGGCCGACACACACGCGTTGCGCAGCAGGTCGGTGGCCACGAACCGGTCGTTCGAGCTGGCCTCGGGGTCGTCCACGATGGAGCGCAGCTGGGCCAGGTGCGACGGTCGCAGCAGGTGCGAGATGTCGGTCACCGCAGCCCGGACCAGGCCGGTGATGGTGGCCGGCTCGACGGCGAGAAACTCGCGGCCGGCCAACCGCAGCGGCGTGACGCCGCCCAGCTCCAGGCGGCGGTACTCAGTGGCGTCGGGGCCGAGCGGGAGGACGTCAACGGGGCTGAACTCAGGCACGGCAGCACCGTACCCGTACACCCCCGTCCGCACCGCGCAGCGCCGCTCGCGCTACGCGGTGCGGGTTCAGCGGCGGCCGCCCGAGCGCCGGCCGCGGGTCGTCAGCTGGCGTAGGCGCGCAGGCGGTCGGCCCGGTCGCCGACCCGCAGCTTCGCCATCACCTCACGCTCGATCTGGCGCACCCGCTCGCGGGACAGGCCGAACCGCCGACCGATCTGGTCGAGCGTGCGCGGCTGGCCGTCCTCCAGGCCGTACCGCATCCGGATCACGCCCTGCTCGCGCTCGTCCAGGGTGGCCAGCACCCGGCGCAGGTCGTCGTGCAGCAGGTGCGAGATCACCGTGGTCTCGGCGTCGGTGGCCTCGGCGTCCTCGATGAAGTCGCCCAGCGGGGCCTCCTCCTCGCTGCCGACCGGCATGTCCAGGCTCACCGGGTCGCGCGAGTGGTCGAGCAGGTCGCCGACCTTCTCCGCCGCGATGCCCGACTCCTCGGCGATCTCCTCGTGGGTGGGGTTCCGGCCCAGCCGCTGGTGCAGCTCGCGCTTCACCCGGGCGATCTTGTTGACCTGCTCCACCAGGTGCACCGGCAGCCGGATGGTGCGGGCCTGGTCGGCCATGCCGCGGGTGACGGCCTGACGGATCCACCAGGTGGCGTAGGTGGAGAACTTGAAGCCCTTGGCGTAGTCGAACTTCTCCACCGCGCGGATCAGACCCAGGTTGCCCTCCTGGATCAGGTCCAGCAGCGGCATGCCCCGACCGGTGTAGCGCTTGGCCAGGCTGACCACCAGGCGCAGGTTGGCCTCCAGCAGGTGGTTGCGGGCCACCTCACCGTCGCGCACCACGGCCCGCAGGTCCGCGGCGTGCCGGGCCGGCACCGACGGGTCGGTGTCCAGCACGTGCCGGGCGAACACACCGGCCTCGATCCGCTTGGCCAGGTCGACCTCCTGGGCGGCGGTCAGCAGCGCGCGCTTTCCGATACCATTGAGGTAGACCCGGACCAGGTCGGCGGCCGGGCTCTGGGCGTCGAGGTCCTCGGCCGTCGGTTCCAGGTCCGGGGTCACCGGCTCCGGGCTCGACGTGTCACGGGCCCCGCGGGTGATGTGCGGCGCGGTCATGATGGGTCCCTCCCTCGCGGGCCACCGGCAAGACGGTAGGCCGTGGGTGGCGATGCGATCTCACCCGGTAGAACGTGGGCGTCCTGTCAAACGTTCCCGCGCGGCGCCCGTTCGAACGTGCTGTCGTCGGCTTCACATCGGGTTCTCAGGTGCGCGGCGCGGGGTCTCGCACGGTGTCGCCGGTCGGCTACGGTCCGGTGATGGCCCACCCACCGCACGACACCACCGAGGGGCTGCTGGGGTGGCTGTGCGGCCGGGGCGACTGTGATCTCGACCCCGGTCTGACGCCCGACGAGCTGACCCGCGCGCAGCGGGTACTACGGCTCACCGTGCCGCCGCGCTGGCGTGCGGTGCTGCTGCGGGCGCACCCGGTTGCCCGCCCCGGCTCGGGCGCCCGGTACCCGGACTGGCGCTCGCCAGATCGGCCGCCGACCCGCGACCTGGTCGAGGCCCCGGAGCGGGGCGTGCTGTTCGACGTCGCGGAGAACGGCTTCTGGTGGCACGGCTGGGGCGCCGCGCCCGCCGACCCGGACGAGCGGCTGTCCCTGGCCGGGGCCCGGCTGGCCGAGGTACCGCGGCTGACCCCGCTGGTGGGCCATTGGTATGTCGGGGACAGCGACGACTCGCCGGTCTTCAGCATCGTCCAGGCCGACCTGTTCGTGCCGGCGCTGTCGCTGGCCGACCTGCTCGACGGCCGCGGTCAGGGCGACGTCACCGAGTCCGGGTACCCGATCGGCTCGGTGCCGTTCTGGAGTGAGCTGCACGCCTACAGCCAGCTTGGTCACGACGCCGACCAGCGCTTCAAGCAGCTGGGCAGCGGCGGCCTCTAGCCACGTCGAGCAGTTCCGCCGGTGCCGCGCCAGCCATGCCAGCCGGGACGACTCTGAGTTCGGTAGCCGGACCACGATCCTGGTCACCATCGGCTGGCCAACATCTGCCACGCCGACCTGATCGACGACTAGGTCTCCACGATCACGGTGAACGGGCCGTCGTTGACCGACTCCACCGCCATCATCGCGCCGAACCGCCCGGTCGCCACCCGGGCGCCGCGCTGCCGCAACGCCGCCAGCACCGCCTCGACCAGCGGCTCGGCCACGGCGGGCGGGGCGGCGGCCGACCAGGACGGCCGGCGGCCCTTGCGGGTGTCGCCGTACAGGGTGAACTGGCTGACCACCAACAGCGGGGCGCCGGTCTCGGCGCACGAGCGTTCGTCGCGAAGCAGCCGCAGCTCGTTCAGCTTGCGGGCCATGGCAGCCACCTCGGTGGCGCCGTCGTCGCGGTGCACGCCGAGCAGCACCAGCAGCCCGGGCTCGGTGATCTCCCCGACCACCTCGCCCTCCACCCGCACCGCGGCGCCGGTCACCCGGGCGACCACCGCTCTCACCCGGGCACCGTGCTTATCCGGCCCGCCCCCATCCGACCGGCCCTCACTCCACCGGCACCAGCAGGCCGTGCCGGACCAGCTCACGCACCGCCGGCAGGCTCGCGGCCACCAGCTCGGCGGTCGGGCGGCTGCCGGCGGCGGCCAGCAGCGCCAGCAGCTCACCGACGCTCAGCGCGCCCTGGCAGCCGGCCAGCAGCGCGGTGCCGGGATCGTCGACCTCGTGCCGCCAACCTGGCCCGTCCAGCCGCCGCACGGTCGAGCCCACCGGCAGCCAGCCGTCCGGCCCGGGCTCGGCGAACCGCTCCAGCAGCACGTCGGGGCTCCGGGTCAGGCGGGCGGCCAGCAGCGCCGCGTCGGAGCTGTGCGCGCGCAACCAGTCCACCCGGTCCAGCCAGCCCACGGCCTCCTCGCCGGTCAGCCCGACCGGGGTGTCCAGCAGGTCCTCGCACAACACGGTCGGCTCGGCCGCCCCGGTGCGGCGCAGCGTGACGAAGCCGAACCCGATGCCCTCCACCTGGTTGGCCGCCAGCCACGCCAGCCACTCCTCGGCCTCCCGGCGGGCCTGTGGCGAGGCCGGGTCGAGCCCGGAGTCGCGCAGCCAGGTGCCCACGTACAGCGCCGGATCGGCCAGCTCGCGCTGGACGAACCAGGCGTCCACCCCACCCTGCTCGGGCAACCAGGAGGTCACCCGGTCCGGCCACTCCTGCCCGCGCACGTGCAGCCAGCAGGCCAGCAGCTGCGCCACCCCGCCGTCGGTGAGGTGCTTCGGCAGCGCGCCGACCAGCCGGGCGGCCACGGTGTCGCCGGCCAGCCCGGAGTCGCGGTAGGTGTGCCGCACCCGGGGCGGCCCGGCGACGAACGGCGGGTTGCACACCACCTGGTCGAACCGGTCACCGGCCACCGGCTCCAGCCAGGCGCCGGCGCGCAGTTCCACCGGCACGTCGCTGATCGCGAAGGTCGCCGCGGCCAGGGCCAGCGCACGCTGGTTGATGTCGGTGGCGACCAGCTCACCCGCGTGCCGGGCGGCGTGCAGCGCCTGCACCCCGCAGCCGGTGCCCAGGTCCAGCAATCGCCCCACCGGCCGGCGCACCGTGGCGGAGGCCAGGCTCAGCGACGCCTGACCCACCCCGAGCACGTGGTCGGCGCCCAGCGGCGCGCGCCGGCCACCGGGGCGGGTGTCGAGGTCGGACACCACCCACCAGCCGCCCCGGTCGTCGCCGTGCGGGCGGACGTCCAGCGCGGCGCGCAGCCCGTCCGGGCCGCCGCGCAGCAACCCGGCGGCCACCGCGTCGGCCACCGCGACCGGGGCCAGCGCCTCGGCGACCGCCGACTCCGGCTCGGTGTCGCCGAGCAGGAACAGCCGGATGCAGATGCCCAGCGGGCCGGCGTCCACGGTGGCCAGCCGGGCGGGCACCGGTTCGTCCCGGGACAGCGCGGCGTGCGCGGCCGGGCCGAGCAGCGCGGGAACTCCGTCGACATCGAATCCGACCCGCTGGAACGCCTCGCGCAGCCCGGCGCACAGCGTTGGGGTCAACCACGGGACCATGGCGTGATCCTCTCATTGGCCGTTTCCGGAGCTCGGCACGGCGGTAGCCTGCCGGGGAACCCGCCGCGCGGACGAGGGCGGGCACTCATACGGAGCCGGGAGATGCAGGGTGAGTGAGCATCGCAGCGAGCGCCGGCGAATGAGGAGCCTGGGGACGGCAGCCGGCGGAGCCGGCGGGGTGGGACAGAACATCGAACCCGGAATCGACCATTGGAGCAGACGTGGCACTGTGCCTGAGCCAGCGCGAGGACGCCGACGCGCTGCTGGACCGAGACCCGCTGGCGCTGTTGATCGGCATGGTGCTCGACCAGCAGATCCCGCTGGAGAAGGCGTTCACCAGCCCGCTGGTGCTCACCGAGCGGCTGGGCCACGACCTGGACGCCCGCGAGATCGCCGAGTACGACCCGGACGCACTGGTGGAGCTGTTCGCCACCCCGCCCGCCCTGCACCGGTTCCCGCGCTCGATGGCGCTTCGGGTGCAGGAGGTGTGCAAGGCCCTGGTGGAACGCTACGACGGCGACGTCACCGGGCTGTGGGTCGACGTCGAGGACGGGCGTGAGCTGTTCACGCGGCTCAAGGCGCTGCCCGGGTTCGGCGAGCAGAAGGCGAAGATCTTCCTGGCGCTGCTCGGCAAGCAGCGCGGCGTCACCCCGGCCGGGTGGCGGGAGGCGGCCGGGGACTACGGCGAGCAGGGCTCGTACCGGTCGGTGGCCGACATCGTGGACAAGCAGAGCCTAGGCCGGGTCCGGGAGTTCAAGCAGGCGATGAAAGCCAAGGCGAAGGAGATGCAGGGGAAGTGAGCATCGCAGCGAGCGCCAGCGAGTGAGGAGCCCGGGGGACGGTCGCCGGCGGAGCCGGCGGGGTGGGACGAACAGAGCTTGCCCGGAATCGACCATCGGCGAAGGGCTGACGCCGGTTCCGTGCGGCGGCCCGGCTTGACCGCCGGTTGGCGAAGCCGGTCGGCGCACCGACCGCCAGCGGCTGTGCGCCCGGGCGCGCGCGGTGCGACGATGGAGGCAGTCCGGCCGGGGCTCGCCGACCGCGGCACCAATTCGAGGTGATGCAGTGAAGAACCCCGACCAGGACGACACCCCGATCCTGATCACCGACGCGCAGGCCTCCTACGAGGAGGACCTGGCCACCCGCAAGCGCCGGTACGGGATCATGATGGGGCTGCGGATTCCGTGCCTGGTGCTGGCGGCGCTGTTCTATCAGACTCCGTGGCTGGCGGCCACGCTGATCGTGGCGTCCATCCCGCTGCCCTGGATGGCGGTGATCATCGCGAACGACCGGCTGCCTCGGAAGGCTGCGAAGTTCAGCCGCTACCGGGACGAACCCACCGACCGGCCGAGTCTGGAGTCCGGCGGCACCCACCAGGTCATCGAGTCCCCGGACGGCCGCTGAGTTCCCTGCCGCTCAGTTCCACGGCCAGCCGCGCGGCCAGCGCCGCGTTCGCGGTCACCAGCGCGATGTTGCAGGCCAGGCTGGCCCCGCCGGTGGCCTCGTGGAAGTACGCCAGCAGCTCCGGGGTGACCGCGCGGCCACGCACGCCCCGGGCCGCCACCCGGGCCAGACCCTCGGCCAGTACCCGGTCGTGCAGGTCCCGGTCGAGCTCGTCGGCCGCGGGGACCGGGTTGGCCAGCAGTATCCCGGACTCCGCGCCGAGCCCGAGGTGCGCGGTCACCACGTCGGCGACCTGGCCGACGGTGTCCACCCGCCAGGGCACCGCCATCCCGGAGTCGCGGCGGTAGAACCCGGGGAAGGCATCGGTGCCGAACCCGAGCACCGGCACCGACAACGTCTCCAGCTGCTCCAGGGTGGCCGGCACGTCGAGGATGGACTTCACCCCGGAGCACACCACCACCAGCGGGGTCGTCGCGAGCGCGGCCAGGTCGGCGGAGACGTCCCAGCTGTCCCGGGCGTCGCGGTGCACCCCGCCGAGGCCGCCGGTGGCGAACACCCGGATGCCGGCCGAGTGCGCCAGCACGGCGGTCGAGGCCACCGTGGTGGCCCCGTCCAGGCCCAGCCCCAGCGCCACCCCGAGGTCGCGCCGGGACAGCTTCGACAACCCGCCCGCGCAGACCCGGGCCAGCCCGGCGGCGTCGAGCCCGATCCGGGCCACCCCGTCCAGGACCGCGACGGTGGCCGGTACCGCCCCGGCCGCCCGCACCACCGCCTCCAGCGCGGTGCCGACGACGTGGTTGTCCGGCGCCGGTAGCCCGTGTGCCAGCAGGGTGGACTCCAGCGCCACCACCGGGCGCCGGGCGGCGAGCGCGTCCGCCACCTCCGGGGCGAGCATCGGCCGGTCGGTCATCCCGTTCCCCTCCCACAGTTCCGGGCGCGCGTGCCCGGCCTCCCACTGTCTCCGCGCGGGTGCCGCGCCCGTCCCTGGTGGGGCAGAATGGCCGGGTGACCTCAACCCAGACCCTGCCCGACGTCGACACCCGCCCCGAGGGCACCGACAGCACCGGTGACGACGATCCCAAGATGTTCCACTACGTCCGCAAGGACAAGATCGCCGAGAGCGCGGTGATGGGGAACATCGTCGTCGCGTTGTGCGGGGAGACCTTCCCGGTGACCCGCTCGCCCAAGCCCGGCTCGCCGGTCTGCCCGGACTGCAAGAAGATCTACCAGTCGATGCCGGGCGGCGGCGGCTCCTGAACTCGGCGGTCACCGTCGGCGGACCTGACGCCGGGTGCCCGGACCCGCGGCCCCAGCAGCCAGGTTCAGCCGTGCTTGGCGCCGCCCGGCAACCGCGGTGGCCGGCCGTGCGGGCGACGTCCCGCAGGGCCTGGCGCCGTGCCCGGCGCTCCGTCCGCGGCGGCAGGCCCGGGCGACCTGCCGGCGGGTGGCGCCGGGAGGCCGGCCGGCGGTGGGCCACCCGCGGCGCCGTTGTCGCCGGGCTCGACCGGCCGACCCGGTCCGGCCGGAGCGTGCCCCCGTGCGATGCCCAGCGCCAGAGCCAGTTGGCGCAGTCCGAGCAGCCGGGTGATCCGGTGGCGGCGCTGGCTGGGGTGCACCGGCCAGATCTCCTGGATGGCGTTGTTCAGTTGCGCCCCGAGCACGGTCGCGAACCCGATCAGGAACGCGAACAGCAGGAACGCGATCGGGGTGGCCAGCGCGCCGTATGTGTAGCCGGTGCTGCCGATCGAGGCGATGTAGAACCGCAGCCCGGCCGCCGAGACGAAGAACACCAGCATCGCCAGCACCGAACCGGGCAGCAGCCGCCTCCACGGCAGGCTGTTCGGCAGCGCCGCCTTGTAGAGCGTGGTCAGCCCGAGCACGATCACCAGCCCGACCACCGGGTAGTAGAACGTGTTGATCGTGTTCAGTACCGCCGGGGTCCACGAGTCGGGCAGTACCTGGTTGAGCAGTTCCGGGCCCAGGGCCAGCAGCGGAAACGTGAGCACCGCCACGACCAGCGCGCCGAGGTAGAGCAGCAGGGCGAAGATGCGCTGCCACACCGGGTGCCGGACGCTGTACTGCTCGTGCGCGAAGGTGATCGAGTCGACCAGCGAGCTCAGCGCCGAGGAACCGGCGAACAGGGCGAGCGGGAAGCCGATCGAGATGATGTCCGGGCGGCCGCGGTTGAGGATGTCCACCACCGTGGGCTCGATGAACTGCGCCACGATGTCGCGGTCGAAGGTGGTGCCGGCGAAGCGGATGATGTTGCGCTGGACCGTGACCAGGCTCTCCGTGCCGAACCAGTTCGTGACGTAGCCCATGCTGCCCAGCAGCCCGAGCAACAGCGGCGGCAGCGACAGCGTCACCCAGTAGGCGGCCTGGGCGGCCATCGAGAAGATCCCGTCGTCCCAGGACTTCGACACGGTGCGCACGAACAGCCGACGGCCGGCCGAGCCGGTGATCGGCTCCGGGTCGGGCTCGCCATCGGTGTTCGCCTGGGTCCTCATCGCGTGCACAGTCTGCGCCACCGGCCCGGATTCCTCGACGCGGACCTGCCGAACGCGCCGCCCGGGTACCGGAGTGGGTGGCGCCCCGGGCGGAACTAGACTCGTGCCCGGCCCTCGCTCCCCGGGTCGACGTGACCGCCCGGCGTATCGCCAACCCGCCGCGGGTCGCGCGCCGCCGGGGTGGCAGACGGACCGGCGTCGCGCCGGCGGGCCCTTCCCAGCAGCCGTCGGCCGAGAGGAGTCGCGTGTCCGGAACGGACCGTCCCACCCTGCGTGCCTGGCAGCGCCGGGCGCTGGCCCGCTACCTCAGCGGCCGGCCGAGGGACTTCCTGGTGGCCGCCACCCCGGGGGCCGGGAAGACCACCTTCGGGCTGCGGGTGGCCACCGAACTGCTTACCGAACGGGTGGTGAACGCGGTCACCGTGGTCACTCCCACCGAGCACCTGAAGTACCAGTGGGCCGCCGCCGCGCAGCGGGTCGGGATCGCGCTGGACCCGGAGTTCCGCAACACCAGCGGCGCCACTTCCAGCGACTACCAGGGCGTGGTGCTCACCTACGCCCAGGTGGCCGCACACCCGGTGCTGCACCGCGCGCGCACCGAGGCCCGCCGCACCCTGGTGATACTCGACGAGATCCACCACGCCGGCGACGCCCGCTCCTGGGGCGAGGCCACCCGGGAGGCGTTCGAGCCGGCCACCAGACGACTGGCGATGACCGGGACGCCGTTCCGCAGCGACGACAACCCGATCCCGTTCGTCACCTACGAACCGGATGCCGAAGGTCTGCTGCGCAGCCGCGCGGACCACGCCTACGGCTACGCCGACGCGCTGGCCGATCGCGTGGTACGCCCGGTGGTGTTCCTGGCCTACTCCGGGCAGGCGAGCTGGCGGACCAGCGCGGGGGAGGAGTTCACCGCCCGGCTGGGCGAGCCGCTGACCGCCGAACAGACCGCCCGGGCCTGGCGGACCGCGCTGGATCCCGGTGGCGAGTGGATTTCCTCGGTGCTGGCCGCCGCGGACACCCGGCTGTCGCAGCTGCGGGCCGGCGGGATGTCCGACGCCGGGGGCCTGCTGATCGCCACCGACCAGACCACCGCCCGGGCCTATGCCGGGCTGCTGCGCGAGCTGACCGGTACCACCCCGGTGCTGGTGCTGTCCGACGAGCCCGGGGGATCGGCCCGGATCGACTCCTTCGCCGCCTCGGACGAGCGTTGGCTGGTGGCGGTGCGGATGGTCAGCGAAGGGGTGGACGTGCCCCGGCTGGCGGTCGGGGTGTACGCCACCAGCGCGTCGACGCCGCTGTTCTTCGCCCAGGCGATCGGCCGGTTCGTCCGGGCCCGCCGGGCGGGGGAGACCGCCAGCGTGTTCCTGCCCAGCGTGCCGACACTGCTGGAGCTGGCCAGCGCGCTGGAGGCGCAGCGCGACCACGTCCTGGTCAAGCCGCACCGGGAGAAGGACGGCTGGGACGACGAGCTGCTGGCCGCCGCGCAGGCCCAGCGCGACGAGCCCGGTGAGGACGAGAAGGCGTTCACCTCGCTCGGCGCGGATGCCGAGCTGGACCAGGTGATCTTCGACGGCTCGTCCTTCGGCACCGCCGCGTTCGCCGGCACCGACGAGGAGCAGGACTACCTGGGCCTGCCGGGACTGCTGGAACCCGATCAGGTGCGGGCGCTGTTGCGCCAGCGGCAGGACCGCCAGCTGGACGTGCGCGCGCCGGTGTCGGCGCCGGTGGCCCCGGTGGTCGAACGTCCGGCGTCGGTGCACCAGCGGTTGACCGGGCTGCGCAAGGAGCTGAACACCCTCGTCGCGCTGCACCACCACCGCACCGGCAAGCCGCACGGGATGATCCACGGTGACCTGCGCCGCGACTGCGGTGGCCCGCCGACGGCGATGGCGTCGGCCGAGCAGCTCGAGGCGCGGATCGCCGCCCTGCGCACCTGGCGGTAGTCAGCGTCGAGGGGCAGGAGTGCCGTCGCCGGCCAGGGCCCGGGCGATCGGGACCCCCGGCCGGTAGGCCAGGTGCAGGTGGGTCGGCGCGTCGAGCACCGCCAGGTCCGCCCGGCGGCCCGGGGCCAGTATCCCGATGTCGTCGCGGCGCAGCGCGGCCGCGCCCCCGGCGGTGGCCGACCAGAGCGCCTCGGCCGGGGTCATGCCCATCTCCCGGACCGCCAGCGCGATCACCAGCGGCATCGAGCTGGAGTAGCAGGTGCCGGGGTTGCAGTCGGTGGCCAGCGCGATCGGCACCCCGGCGTCGAGCAGTCGCCGCGCGTCCGGGTACGGCGAGCGGGTGCTGAACTCCACCCCGGGCAGCAGGGTGGCCACGGTGTGCCCGGCGGCGAGCGCGTCCACGTCGGCGGCGGTGAGGTGGGTGCAGTGGTCCACGCTCGCCGCGCCGAGCTGCACGGCCAGGGCCACCCCGGGTCCGGGCGCGAGCTGGTTGCCGTGCACCCGCAAGCCCAACCCGGCACGGCGGCCGGCCTCCAGGACCGCGCGGGCCTCGTCGCCGTCGAAGGCGTGCGGGCTGGCCGATTCGCAGAACACGTCCACCCAGCGGGAGTGCGGGGCGCAGGCGGCCAGCATCGGGCCGATAACCAGCTCCAGGTACTCCGAGCGGTCGACCCCGGCGGGCACCACGTGCGCACCCAGGAACGTGGTCTCGCCGGTGACCTCGGCAGCCAGCCGCAACAGCCGGGCCTCCTCGGCCACCGACAGGCCGTACCCGCTCTTGATCTCCACGGTGGTGGTGCCCTGGGCCCGCAGCTCGGCCATCCGGGCGGCCAGCAGCGCGCGCAGCGTGGCGTCGTCCGCCGCGCGGGTGGCGGCCACCGTGGTGGCGATCCCGCCGCCGTCGTAGCGCTCACCGGCCATCCGGGCGGCGAACTCGGCCGCGCGGTCGCCGGCGAACACCAGGTGGGTGTGCGCGTCGACGAACCCGGGGACGACCGCCCGACCGTGCAGGTCCACCCGGCGGTCGGCGGCCGGTGCCCGGGCGGCCGGGCCCACCCAGGCCACCTCGCCGCGGGAGACCACCACGGCCGCGTCGGTGAGCAGCCCGAGCCGGCCGCCGTGCGCCGGGTCGTTGGTCACCAGTTCGGCGATGCCGGTGACCAGCGTGCTGGTCACCGGCATGCCGCCGGCCGGGGTCCTGCTGGCCGGCGTGGTGGTCATCGGGCCGCCTGCCACAGCGGCTCGATCGCGGCCGTCAGCAGCGCCGCCACCTCGCCGAGCCGGTGCCTCCCGCCGCGCACCACCTCCCGGCCGTCCACCACCACGGTGTCCACGTCGGACGCGGTGGCCGCGAACAGCACCTGCGCGGGGTCGGCGCCGGCGGTGCGGACGCTGTCGGTGCGCACCGCCACCAGGTCGGCGCGGGCGCCGACGGCCAGCCGCCCGGCGTCCGGCCAGCCCAGGCAGGTGTGGTTGGTCAACGCGGCCAGCAGCTCGGTCGGGGTGAACCGGCCACGCCGGCCCGAGGCGAGCCGCTCGTGCGCCTCCAGCCCCCGGGCCTCCTCGAACGGGTCGACCACCGCGTGCTGGTCGCTGCCCAGGGCCAGCCGGGCCCCCGCCTCGGCCAGCGCCCGGGCCGGGCCGATGCCGTCTGCCAGGTCGCGCTCGGTGGTGGGACACAGGCAGACGGTCACCCCGGCCCCGCCCAGCGCGTCGACGTCCGGGCCGGTCAGGTGGGTGGCGTGCACCGCGGTCGTGGCCGTCCCCAGCAGCCCTTCGACGGCCAGCAGCCCGGTCGGGGTGAGGCCGTGGGCGGCCAGACAGGCGTCGTTCTCGGCCGGCTGCTCGGACAGGTGCACGTGCAGCGGCCGCCCGCCCGCCACCTCGGCCACCGTGCGCAGCGCCTCCCGGGGCACCGCCCGCACCGAGTGTGCGGCCACCCCGACCCGGCGGTACGGCAGGTCCGCGAGGTCCGCGACCCGGTCGGCCCAGGCGTCGGCGCAGCCGTCGGAGAACCGCCGCTGCACCCCCTCGACCGGCGCCGCGCCACCTGGGCCCAGCCCGCCGGCCAGGTAGCAGGTGTCCAGCAGGGTCAGCCGCAGGCCGGCGTCGGCGGCGGCCTCGGTGAGCGCGGCCGCCATCGCGTTCGGCTCGGTGTAGCGGGCGCCGCCCGGGGCGTGATGCAGGTAGTGGAACTCACCGACACACGTCACCCCGGCCAGCGCCATCTCGGCGTAGGCGGCCCGGGCCAGGGCCAGGTAGGAGTCCGGGTCCAGCTGTGCGGCGATGGCGTACATGCCGTCCCGCCAGGTCCAGAAGTCGCCGGACCCGGCGTGCGTGCGCCCGCGCAGCGTCCGGTGGAAGGCGTGGCTGTGCGCGTTGACCAGCCCGGGCAGCACCACCCCGGGCAGCCGGTGGGCGTCCCCGGCCTCGGCTCCGGTCCGGACCTCGGTGAACCGGCCGTCCCGGGCCACCAGCAGCACGCCGGCCGCCGGCCCGTCCGGCAGCAGCGCGTGCCCCGCGAACCAGCGGCGGTCGGGTGGTGCCGATCCGGCGCCGGTCACGGGCTCATCCACCGGCCGCGCGGGGGTGAACCCGGCCGAGCGCAGCCGGTCCACCGCTTCCAGGGCGGCCACCACGCCGAGCGGGCCGTCGAACGCGCCGCCTCCGCGATCTCGCCGAGCAGGCCGGCCACCTGGTCCCGCGAGCGCACATGATCGCGATGACGCTCTTTCCCGCTCACGGGGCATCGGTCATCGGCACCCGCAGCCCGCTCCCGGCCGCCGCCGCCGACGCCTCCGGGTAGCCGGCGTCGACGTGCCGGAGCACCCCGGTGGCCGGGTCGTTGGCGAGCACCCGCTCGATCTTCAGCCGGGCCCGCGCGGTGCCGTCGGCCACGGTGACCTGGCCGGCGTGGATCGAGCGGCCGATGCCCACCCCGCCGCCGTGGTGGATCGACACCCAGCTGGCTCCGGACGCGGTGTTGACCAGGGCGTTCAGCAGCGGCCAGTCGGCGATGGCGTCGGAGCCGTCGGCCATCGCCTCGGTCTCCCGGTAGGGCGAGGCCACCGAGCCGGCGTCCAGGTGGTCGCGCCCGATGACCACCGGCGCGGACAGCTCACCGGAGGCGACCATGTCGTTGAACCGGACCCCGGCGCGGTCCCGCTCGCCGTGCCCCAACCAGCAGATCCGGGCCGGCAGCCCCTGGAACGCCACCCGCTCGCCGGCCAGCCGGATCCAGCGGGCCAGCGACTCGTTCTCCGGGAACAGCTCGAGGACGGCCCGGTCGGTGGCGGCGATGTCGCGCCCGTCGCCGGACAGCGCCACCCAGCGGAACGGTCCCTTGCCCGCGCAGAACAGCGGCCGGATGTAGGCCGGGACGAACCCCGGGAAGTCGAACGCGCGGGCACAGCCACCGAGCTTGGCCTCGCCGCGCAGCGAGTTGCCGTAGTCGAAGACCTCGGCGCCCCGATCCAGGAAACCGACCATCGCGTCCACGTGCTCGGCCATCGAGTCCCGGGCGCGGTCGGTGAACTCGTCGGGCTTGCGCTCGGCGTAGTCGTGCCAGTCCTCCAGCGCCACGCCCCTGGGCAGGTAGGCCAGCGGATCGTGTGCGCTGGTCTGGTCGGTGACCACGTCCACCTCGACGCCCCGGCGCAGCAGTTCGGGCAGCACGACCGCGGCGTTGCCGATCAGGCCCACCGACAGCGCGCGCCGCTCGCGCCGCGCGGTCTCCACCCGACGAACCGCGTCGTCCAGGTCGTCGGCCACCTCGTCCAGGTACCGGTTCTCGACCCGCCGGCGGGCCCGCCCGGGGTCGACCTCCACGACCAGCGCCACCCCGCCGTTCATGGTCACCGCGAGCGGCTGCGCCCCGCCCATTCCGCCCAGCCCGGCGGTCAGGGTGAGCGTGCCGGCCAGGCTGCCGCCGAACCGGGCGGCGGCCACTGCGGCGAACGTCTCGTAGGTGCCCTGCAGGATGCCCTGGGTGCCGATGTAGATCCAGGAACCGGCGGTCATCTGCCCGTACATGGTCAGCCCCAGCCGCTCCAGCCTGCGGAACTCCGGCCAGTTCGCCCAGTCACCGACCAGGTTGGAGTTGGCGATCAACACCCTGGGCGCCCACTCGTGGGTGCGCAGCACACCCACCGGGCGACCCGACTGCACCAGCATCGTCTCGTCGTCGGCCAGCGTGGTCAGGGTCCGCACCAGGGCGTCGAACGAGGCCCAGTCCCGCGCCGCGCGGCCGGTGCCGCCGTAGACCACCAGGTCGTCCGGCCGCTCGGCGACCTGTGGATCGAGGTTGTTCATCAGCATCCGTAGGGCCGCCTCGGTCTGCCAGGACCGTGCACTGAGCACACCGCCGCGCGGGGCGCGTACCGGGCGGGCACCGTCCATCGTGGTCGCCTCTCTCTGTGTGTAGTCGTCCTGATGGCCATGGTTACCGGAGCGCACCGCACACGGACTCGGCGGCCGCCAGCACCGCCCCCGCGGCCACCTGCTCGACCGCCGCGTCGATCTCCGGCGCCAGAGCCCGGTCCGGGCCCGGGCCGGGCACGACGGCCCGCAGCCGGCCGCGCACCGCCCCGGTGGCGGCCGAGGGCGACAACGGCCGGCGCAGGTCCAGCGCACGCGCGGCGGTGAGCAGTTCGATCGCCAGCACCCGGGTCAGCCCGTCCAGCGCGCGGCGCAGCTTGCGGGCGGCTGCCCAGCCCATCGAGACGTGGTCCTCCTGCATCGCGCTGGACGGGATCGAGTCCACCGACGCCGGCACCGCCAGCCGCTTGAGCTCGGCGACGATCGCGGCCTGGGTGTACTGGGCGATCATGTGCCCGGAGTCGACGCCCGGCTCGTGGGCCAGGAACGCCGGCAGCCCGTGGCTGCGCGAGACGTCCAGGAACCGGTCGGTGCGCCGCTCGGCGATCGAGGCCACGTCGGCCACCGCGATGGCCAGGAAGTCCAGCACGTAACCCAGCGGCGCCCCGTGGAAATTGCCGTTGCTGGCCACCCCGCCGTCCGGGGTGACCACCGGGTTGTCGATCGCCGAGGACAGCTCGCGGGCGGCGACCTTCTCGGCATGCCCGAGGGTGTCCCGGGCCGCCCCGTGCACCTGGGGCGCGCAGCGCAGCGAGTAGGCGTCCTGCACCCGGGTGCAGGAGGGGGTGCGGTGGCTGGCCCTCACCTCCGAGCCGGCGAGCAGCACACACAGGTTGGCCGCGCTGTCGGCCTGGCCGGGGTGCGGGCGCAAGCCCTGCAGGTCGGCGGCGAACACCGCGTCGGTGCCCAGCAGCGCCTCGACGCTCATCGCCGCGGTGACGTCCGCCGTGCGGAGCAGCCGGCGCAGGTCGTGGCAGGCGAGCACCAGCATGCCGAGCATCCCGTCGGTGCCGTTGATCAGCGCAAGGCCCTCCTTCTCGGCCAGGGTCACCGGGCTCAGGCCGGCCGCCGCCAGCGCCGCCGCGGCCGGCGTCCGCGTCCCGTCCGGCCCCCGCACCTCGCCCTCGCCGATCAGCGCCAGCGCGCAGTGCGCCAGCGGCGCCAGGTCGCCCGAGCAGCCGAGCGAGCCGTACTCGGCGACCACCGGGGTCAGCCCGGCGTTGAGCAGCGCGGCGTAGGCCCGGGCGGTGCCCAGCCGCACCCCGGTCCGCCCGGTGGCCAGGGTGGACAGCCGCAGCAGCATCAGCGCCCGCACCACCTCGCGTTCCACCTCGGGGCCGGAGCCGGCGGCGTGCGAGCGGACCACGCTGTGCTGCAACCTGGCGCGCAGTTCGGCGGGGACGTACCGGGTGGCCAGCGCGCCGAACCCGGTGGACACGCCGTAGTGCGGGCGGGCGTCGCCGGCCAGCGACTCGATCACCGCGCGGCCCTGGCGGATCGCCGCCTCCGCCCCGGACGCCAGCTCCACCGGCGCCCCGTGCCGGGCCACCGCGACCACTTGTGCGCAGGACGCCGGTCCGACCCCGATGACCACCACGTCCGTCACGCCCACCATGGGACACCCAACCGGCGCCCGACGCCAGCACCCGGGCGGGGACAACCGCGACTCAGACCGGGACGGCCTCCAGCACCGAGAAGGCGATCGGCGGCGGCAGCGGTCGGACCGCGGCGAGGCTGAACCCGGACCGTGGGTGGGTCGAGGGTCGGCTAGCGTCGGCGCGCGTGAGGTTCGACGTGGATGCGGTGCGGGCCCGGTACCCGGCTCTGGCCGACGGCCGGGTGTGGCTGGACGGGGCGGCCGGTACCCAGGTCCCGGACAGCGTGATCGAGGCGGTGAGCTCGGTGTACCGCGCCGGCCTGGGCAACCAGGGCGCGGCGTTCCCGGTGAGTGCGCGTCTCGGCGAGCTGGTCGAGCGGGCCCGTGCCGCGGTGGCCGACCTGGTCGGCGCCGACCCCGGGAACGTGGTGTTCGGGCCCAGCATGACCGCGCTGACCTACCGCTTCGCCGCGGCGCTTTCCGCTCGCTGGCGTCCCGGGGACGAGATCGTGGTCACCGAGCTGGACCACGAGGCGAACCTGTGGCCGTGGGCGCAGGCCGCCGAGCGGGCCGGGGTGGTGGTGCGCACCGCGCGCCTGGACCGCGAGCGCGGCACGGTGCCGGTCGAGAACATCACCGGGCTGCTCACCGACCGGACCCGGCTGGTCGCGGTGACCGCCGCCTCCAACCTGTTGGGCAGCATTCCGGAGCTGGCCACCGTCACGGACCGGGCCCGCCAGGCCGGCGCGCTGAGCTACGTCGACGGTGTGCACCACTGCCCGCACGCGGTGGTCGACCTCGCGGCGCTCGGCGCTGACCTCTACGTGCACAGCGCATACAAGTGGTACGGGCCGCACCTGGCGGCGGTGGTGGCCCGGCCGGGTCTGCTCGCCGAACTGGCCCCGGACAATCTGCGGCCGGTCGCCGGCGGCGGCCCGGCGCGGTACGAGCTCGGCACCAACCCGTTCCCGGCACTGGCCGGGGTGGTCGCGGCGGTGGAGCATCTGGCCGACCCGGCCGGGCACGCCGCCACCGCGGCGGCCTCGGGCGACGGCAGGCGCCGTGCGCTGGTCACCGCACGCGCAGCGGCGGTCGAGCACGAGCGCGCGCTGGGTGCCGCGCTGGTGGCCGGGCTGCGCGCGGTGCCGGGGGTGGAGCTGCTGCCGGGCGCACAGCTGGACCCGGCACAGCGCACACCGACCGCCACGTTCCGCCTCCGGGGCGCGACACCGGCCGAGGTGGCCCGGGCGCTGGCCCGGGCCGGGGTCAACGTCTGCCACGGCCACGCCTATGCCTGGGCCGCCGCAGGCGCGTTGGGCCTGCGGGACTCGGGAGGCGCGGTGCGGGCCTCGGTCAACCACTACAACCACGACCAGGACGTCCGACGGCTGGTGGCCGCCGTGTCCGGGTACGCGACGGGGCGGGAACCCGGATAGGTTCCCGCCCCGTCGCGGTGCAAGGTACGGAGACGGACGGCTGGTCGCCGGCCGATGAAGTGTTGCGTCAGGACTCCGTGACGAGTTCGACGGAGAGCTCGCGCAACTTGGTCTCGTGAGCCCGGGCGTGGTGGCCGCAGAAGAGCAGCTCACCTCCGGACGGCAGGACCGCTCGAGTCTTCGCGGCGGCTCCGCAACGGTCACAACGATCGGCGGCGGTGAGCGCGGGCCTGGCTAGCGTTCCTGGCATTGCAATCATCCTCCGTCTCCGACACCGGCTGGGTCCGGTGCCCTCGTGCGGGACGTCACCGCTGGCGCGATTCCGTCACTCTTCCAGACGCAGCGCACCCCCGCATGTATTCCCGGCCAGAACGCGACCCCCGTCACGTTCTATTTTCCTGCCGGTCACACTCGAGCGTGCTGGAGAGCATGTGGGCATCATGCGGGCTACCGCGCGACCAGGCAATAGGGCATGTGCACCAACTCCGGGTGTCCGTGCGTCTGCCGAGGGTGAGATTTCTCGGGCATCGAGAATGACGGCATGACCTTCCGGGAGGCACCGGGCCCCGTTCGTGTCCCGGCCCCGCTGCTGTTCGTGATCGGCGGGTCGTCGATGTACCTCGGCGCGTCGCTGGCCGTCGGGTTGTTCGCGGTCGTCGGTCCGGCGGCGGTCGCCTGGTTGCGCCTGCTCGGCGCGGCGGTTGTGCTGCTGGCCTGGCGGCGGCCCGGGCGGGCGGCCTGGCGGGGTCGGCGACTGGTCCTGGCCGGCACGTTCGGGTTGGTGACCGCGCTGATGAACGTGGCGTTCTACGAGGCGGTCGCCCGGCTGCCGCTGGGTACCGCGGTGGCGGTCGAGTTCTGCGGTCCGGTGCTGGTGGCCGCGCTGAGCTCACGCGGCGCCCGGGACTGGACGGCGCTGCTGCTGGCCGGCACCGGTGTGGCGCTGATCGCGGACGCCCGCTGGACGGGCAGCCCGGCGGGGCTGCTGTGGGCGGTGGCGGCCGCGGTGGCCTGGGCGTGTTACATCCTGCTGGCCAAGCGGGTGGCCGGGCGGGGTGACGGGGTGGACGACCTGGCGGTGGGATTCGGCGTCGCCTCGGTGGTGCTGGCCCCGCTGGCGCTCGGCACCGGCCCGGTGTGGTCCGATCCGCGGCTGCTCGCGCTGGGGGTGGGCGTCGGCGTGCTCAGCAGCGTGCTGCCCTACGCCCTGGACCAGGTCGTGCTGCGCCGGGTGGGCCGGGCCCGGTTTGCGGTCCTGCTGGCGTTGTTGCCGGTGACCGCGGCTGTGGTCGGCTTCGTGGCGCTGGCACAGGTGCCGGGCCCGCTGGAGTGCGGGGGCATCCTCGCGGTGGTCGCCGCCGTCGCCGTGCGCTCGCGGGACCACGACGGACCGGTGCCGGCATAGCCCACCCCGGACACGACGCCGGCCCACCGCCGAGGGGATCGACGGTGGGCTGGTGCGGAGTGGAGGCCGCTGCCTCGTCGGGTTGGTCGACGGGGCCGCGACGGCGGGGAAGTGCGGTCAGCCGACCGAGCGCAGCTCGACCGCGAGCTGGCGCAGGCGGTCCTCGTGGGCCCGGGCGTGGTGGCCGCAGAACAGCAGCTCGCCGCCGCCGTCCAGCAGCGCCCGGACCTTCGCGGCCGCGCCGCAGCGGTCGCAGCGGTCGATCACGTTGATGCCGGCGGCGGCGGCGCGGGTGGAGGTGACCTCGGTGGCGTTCATCTGACGTGCTCCGTTCTCGCCGGGGGACTTGGCCTGAAGATCGACGTTTCGGAACCCCCCGTTACCCGCTGGGGCCTTGCTCACTCGTTCTCGTGAATTCTCGATCTGTCCACTCACCTTCGGTGGTGGTGCCACACGATATGGGCCCCGAGCGGGTTTCGCTCGGGGCCCTGTGGGCGAGTCGCGCGGGATCGGGTGCCTCGTCGTCTGCGGGCCCGGGCCTCTCGCCTGGGCGGGGCTGTCAGCCCCCTGGGGGCCCTGGGCGAAGCAGCGGATGAAACCGGCCTTCTTGGCGGCCGACTTGGTCGGGTAGTCCCCGGGCACCTCGGCGGAATCGTCGGACTCCGGGTCCTCTGACCCCGGGCCTTCGTCCTTCTCCCAGCAGAAGAACGTCGGTCCGTCGGCCGAGGCGGTGCCGGTGAAGACGAGCGGGCCGGCGATCAAGGCGGCGATGACGCCGGCGACGAGCTTGCGCATGGCTTCCTTCGATAGGACGACGCACTGCGGACGGCGTTGCTGGTCAGCGCAGACGTGCCGAATCGGTGCTGCTGGTCTGGCGCCTTGCGCATCCGGTGATGTCCGTGGTTGGCGGACGCCACTCCGGGCGCGGCGCGACCCCGGTCGAGTGAACGAGCACACGACAAGGGGCCCGGACGAGGATCGCCCGGGGCCCGTTGTGCGGGAATTCAGTCCAGGTAGTCCCGCAGCACCTGCGAGCGGGACGGGTGGCGCAGCTTCGACATCGTTTTGGACTCGATCTGCCGGATCCGCTCCCTGGTCACGCCGTAGACCTGGCCGATCTCGTCCAGAGTGCGCGGCTGGCCGTCGGTCAGTCCGAAGCGCAGCCGGACCACGCCGGCCTCCCGCTCGGACAGCGTGGCCAGCACCGACTGCAGCTGGTCCTGCAGCAGGGTGAACGAGACGGCATCCACGGCCACCACGGCCTCGGAGTCCTCGATGAAGTCGCCGAGCTGGCTGTCGCCCTCGTCGCCGATGGTCTGGTCGAGGCTGATCGGCTCCCGGGCGTACTGCTGGATCTCCAGCACCTTCTCCGGGGTGATGTCCATTTCCTTG
>JAJCYC010000202.1 GCA_029263115.1 Pseudonocardia sp.
TCGGCATCAGATACACGAAGAAGCAGGTCGACGCCCTGCCGATCACCAGGCACGACTTCCATGGAGAGTGGAACTACACCGTCGCGCCGACAACGGACGACACGCCGACATCAACCTAAACTATTTCGTCGCGAGACCTAACTCTGGGCCGAGGCGTCGACCACGATCGGCAGCCGCCGTTTCTGGCCCAGCGGGGAGATCCCGCCTGCCACGTACCCGGTGGCCCGTTCGGCGGTCGCGACGTCGGCCATCCGGGCAGCGCGCGGGAATCCCTGCGGGTCGCGCGGCGTTGGGGCCGGACGTGTCGCATGCAGTGTTGGACCCCATGACGGCGGGCGCCCCGGTGACCGCACCCACGTCGCCGTCGACCGGCCGACGTCGGCCGCTGGGCGTATCGTTGTCCCCGGACGGGTCGGCCGAGTCGGCCGGAGATGCCGGCGCGGTGGAGATCCTGGCGAGAACGGTGACGCCGCGTGGACGGCGTGGGAGGAGCGCGGTGTCCGAGCAGCCCGCGGAGGCGATCGACACCGGACTCGCGGAGACGACGGAGCAGCGGGCCGCGCGGTTCGAACGCGACGCGATGCCGCTGCTCGACCAGCTCTACGGCGCGGCTCTGCGGATGACCCGGAACCCCGCCGACGCCGAGGACCTGGTTCAGGAGACCTACCTCAAGGCATACGGGGCGTTCGGGTCTTTCCGCGCCGGCACCAACCTCAAGGCGTGGCTCTACCGGATCCTGACCAACACCTACATCAACGGCTACCGCAAGCGTCAGCGCCAGCCCGCGCAGCACCCCACGCAGGAGATCACCGACTGGCAGCTCGCCCAGGCCGCTGAGCACAACTCGACGGGCCTGCGATCGGCCGAGATGGAGGCGCTGGACCGGCTGCCGGACAACGACGTCAAGGCGGCGCTGCAGGAGCTGCCCGAGGACTTCCGGATGGCGGTGTACCTGGCCGACGTCGAGGGCTTCGCCTACAAGGAGATCGCTGACATCATGGGTACTCCGATCGGTACCGTGATGTCCCGCCTGCACCGCGGTCGGCGGCAGCTGCGCGAGCGGCTGACCGACACCGCGCGTGATCGCGGGTACCTGCGCGACGGGCAGGAG
Organism: Pseudonocardia sp.; assembly: GCA_029263115.1. Lineage (GTDB taxonomy): Bacteria > Actinomycetota > Actinomycetes > Mycobacteriales > Pseudonocardiaceae > Pseudonocardia. Next base: position 1,112 of record JAJCYC010000202.1, read on the forward strand.
GTGACCAGGTGAGTTGCGGGGACCCGCACGAGACGCCGTGTCAGGACGTGCTCGCCGAGGTGTGGTTGTTCCTCGACCACGAATGCGACCAGGGCCGCCGTGAACTGCTGCGCCACCATCTCGAGGAGTGCAACCCGTGCCTGGCCGCCTACGGGATCGAGGAGAAGCTCAAGGAGCTGCTCGCCCGCAAGTGCGGTGGCGAGCAGGCCCCGAACGGGCTGCGCGACCGGTTGCGTGACCAGATCCGGACGGCCGTGCTGGAGCAGGCCGAGGTGACCGTCGAGCACGGTCCGTGCGGTGCCACCAGCATCGAGGTCCGCCGGACCCGCATCGAGCGCAGGGGCTGATCGCGGGTCCGGCGCAGGGTCAGGAGTTGGGCCGCTTGCCGTGGTTGGCGCCGGACTTCTTGCGGTCGCGCTTCTTGCGGGCACGCCTGGACATGGTCTCGCCTCCTCCCGGGTGGGTCTGCGGCAAGTCTGGCACCCGGCGGCGCGGGCGACTGCGGTGGGCCGTTCGGCCCGGGCACGCACGTATGGTTCCCGCGTGTCCACGCTGAGCGAACTCGTCGCCGAACACACCCGGCTGTCCGGGGTCGCGGTCGATCACCTGCAGCGGCTGGTCGCCGAGTGGCAGTTGCTGGCCGACCTGTCGTTCGCCGACTTCATGCTGTGGATTCCGCTGCCCGATCCCGTCGATGTCGCCGATCCGGGCCAGCCCGCCGGCGGCGTGGTGCGCTTCCTGTGCGTCGCGCAGGCGCGGCCCACGACCGCGCCGACCGCGCACTCCGAGGACGCGGTCGGCAGCACCATCGAGGAGATCGAGCACGGCCAGCTGCGCCGGGCCACCGTCGATCGGCGGATCTGCCGGGAGGACGATCCGCGCTGGCAGCACGGTGTGCCGGTGCGGCGGGAGACCATCCCGGTGCTGCGGGACGGGGCGGTGCTCGCGGTGCTGTCCCGGGACACCAACCTCGCGGTGGCCCGGGTGCCCAGCCCGCTGGAGATCGCCTATCTCGGCGGCGCCGCCGACCTCTGCCAGATGATCGCGGACGGCACCTTCCCGGCTTCCGAGGCCCAGGTGGACACCCAGACCAACCCGAGGGTCGGCGACGGGCTGATCCGGCTGGACAGCGGCGGGCGGGTGGTCTTCGCCAGCCCCAATGCGTTGTCCGCCTACCACCGGATGGGGCACGCCTCCGATCTCACCGGCGCGGTGCTGAGCAGCGTGACCCGGCCGCTGGTGCGCGATCCGTTCGACGCCAGCGAGGTGGTCAGCCGGATCCGCTCGGCGCTGGACGGCAAGCCGTCGCTGCGGATGGAGCTGGAGGCGGGTGGCGCCGCCATGCTCCTGCGCGCCATGCCGCTGCGGCCGAGAGGGGCGCCGGCGGGTGCGTTGGTGCTGGTCCGTGACGTCACCGAGGTCAAGCGGCGGGACCGGGCGCTGCTGACCAAGGACGCCACCATCCGGGAGATCCACCACCGGGTGAAGAACAACCTGCAGACGGTCGCCGCGCTGCTGAGGTTGCAGTCCCGCCGGACCACCAGCCCGGAGGCCCGGCTGGCGTTGGCCGAGTCGGTCCGCCGGGTGACCTCGATCGCGCTCGTGCACGAGACGATGTCGATGTCGGTGGACGAGCGGCTCGACCTGGACGAGGTGGTCGACCGGGTGATCCCGATGCTGGGCGAGGTGGCCGCCACGGAGTCGGTGGTCACGTTGCGGCGGGAGGGCAGTTTCGGCGTGGTGGCCGCCGCACTGGCCACACCGCTGGTCATGGTGCTCACCGAGCTGGTGCACAACGCGCTGGCGCACGCCTACCATCCGGGCGCGCGGGGTGAAGTGGTCGTCTCGGTGCGCCGAACGGCGGGTTGGCTGGACGTGACGGTCAGCGACGACGGGCGGGGCCTGCCGAAGGGCTTCTCCCTGGAGCGGTCCCAGGGCCTCGGCCTGCAGATCGTCCGGACCCTGGTTGACTCCGAGCTGGACGCCTCGTTGAGCATGCGACCCCGTCAGCCCCGGGGCACCGATGCGGTGCTGCGGGTACCGCTGATCCGTCCCTGAACAGTCCCGCGAGTGTTGCGTGTCGGATACGGAGAGCTGGTCCGGACAGACCTCGAGCCCGCCACCAGGGATCGGCGACGGGCTCGGGGATCGGGGAGCGCGGGGCACTCTGTTCGTAGGCCGTTCAGAGACCGCTGCGTGCCCGGGTACGGGCGTTGCGGCGCTTGAGTGCGCGACGCTCGTCCTCGCTCATGCCGCCCCACACACCAGCATCCTGTCCGCTTTCCAGCGCCCAGGACAGGCAGTCGGTGTTCACGGGGCAGCGCCGACAGACGGTCTTGGCCTCGGCGATCTGCAGCAGTGCCGGGCCGGAGGTTCCTACCGGGAAGAAAAGCTCCGGGTCCTCGTCACGGCAGCTCGCGCGGTGGCGCCAGTCCATGATTGCTCTGCTCCTTGCTCTTGCGCGCTGTCCGGCGCGCTGCGATATCGATCGTTCAACTGTGGTCAGCTTGTGAATTGTTTCACGAGCTACCTCTGGGTTCAAGGATTCTGGGACGGTCGGGTGAGAACTTCCTCACTCACTCACCGCAGTGCGGGGTCGTGACTGGCTACTCCACGTCACCCACTACGCTGAACGACTGACCGGACCCGCCGGAACCAGGCCGGGTTCTCCGGCCTGGCTCCGACCGTGCCGGGGCGTGCCCCGACTGGCCGTGCTTGCTTCGGTGTCCACGTTGAACGATCAATCCCCGCAATGCGAGCCCCAACGGGATCGACGGTGGAACTCGGTCGGTGAATGGCGTGAAATGCCCTCGATCGGGTCACTGGCCGGACCGTCGACCGCGGCGAAGGGCTGTTCTCACACGACGACGCGCAGTGCCGAGGGCACCGCGACGAACTCCATCTCGCTGCGTTCTCCCAGGTAGTCGCCGTCCACCTGGAGTGCCACCGGGGTCTCACTGCTCACCCTGATGAGTGGCAATTCGTCGCTGCGGAGCACGTTTGGTCCGTCCGGGTCGCCGGAGTCGCGCAACATCTCCCGCAATAGGGGCAGAACGGTCGCCGGTCCCAGATGGAGTAGGGCGAACAGGGCAAGGCCGTCGGTCAGGCCGCATCCGGGGTTGGTGCGCACCGGACGGTCGCCGAGGTAGGTCCAGGGATCGGTGTTGCAGACCAGGGCCAGCCGCACGTCGGTGACCGGTTCGCGGCCCGGCAGCCGCACGGTCAGGGCGTGCGGTCGGCGGTACCGTCGCAGGTAGTGCCGCAGCGCGGTACGGGCGTAGCGGCCCGGGCTGGCCTCCCGCCCCTTGGCCCGGGCCCGCTCGACGTCGGCCACCACGTCCGCGTCCCAGCCCATCCCGGCGTTGAAGGTGAACCACCGGTCGTCGGCCCGGCCGAGGCCAACGGTGCGGGAGCGCCCCTCGGCCAACGCCGAGAGCACCACTGCGGTGGCCTCCAGCGGGTCCCGCGGGATACCGAGCGCCCGGGCGAAGACGTTCGCCGAGCCACCCGGCAGCACCGCGAGCGAGGGGGCGTCCGCGGCCGTACCTCCCGGACAGGCCTCGAGCATCCCGTTCACGACCTCGTTCACGGTGCCGTCGCCGCCGTGCGCGACGACCAGGTCCACGCCGGCGCGTACCGCGGTCGCCACCGCCTCGGCGGCATGACCCCGGTACCGGGTCTGCAGGACGTCCAGCTTCAGCTCGCTGGCCAGGGCGTGGGTCAGCACGTCGCGGCCGGCGGCGGTCGTCGAGGTCGCCTGGGGGTTGACCACGAGCAGTGCGTGCACGACCCGAAGGGTATCCGGCGCACTCCCGGGCGAGGTCGTCCCGGCGTCGGATCGTCGCGTTAGGGTGGTGGCGCCCGGTCGTGCATCACCGGGCCTGGGTACGGGTAGGGGCATCGGCGAGGAGAGCTTCGTGAGCACCAGACCGGACGCGCCGCCACCGGACCGGGTCGGCCCGCCGACGGTGATCCGGGTCGGCCCACCGACGGCGATCCGGGTCGCCGGGTGCCTGATCGGCACCCAGGGCCTGCTCGGTGTCGGCTTCGCGGGCTACCTGGTGATCCGCTCCGGCTCCGGTTCGCTCGGGCCCACCGCGGTGCTCGGCGAGGCCAGCACGTTTCTGCTCGTCGGGTCGGCGCTGCTGGCCATCGGGGCCGGGTTGCTGCGCGGCCGCCCCTGGGCCCGTACCCCCGCGATCGTGGTCCAGTTGCTGTTGCTCCCGGCGGTGTACTCGCTGATCGGGCCGTCCCGGCAGGTGGTGGCCGGGTTGGTGGCCGGCGTCGTGGTGCTGGCGGCGCTGGTGTCGTTGCTCGGCGACCCGGCGCGGCGGTGGTCGGAACGGCAGGATGAGGTCCGCCGCGAGGGCTGAACGCGGGTTGCCCGATAATGCCGCCGTGACCATTGCCCTCGCCCACGCGCACGACGTCGCCGACGAACTGTTCGGCCGGCACCGGGAGGTGTTCGGCGCCGACGCCACCACCTACCGGGGGCACGTGCACCGGGTGATCGGGCTGGTCGGTCTGCAGGTCGTCGTGCCCGAGCAGGCGGCCGCGACGCTGGGGGTGGCCGCGTTCTTCCACGACGCCGGCATCTGGTTCGACGGCACCTGGGACTACCTCCCGCCGTCGATCCGGCGGGCGGACGAGGAGCTCGGCGAGTCGCGCCGGGAGCAGCTCCCGCTGGTCACCGCGCTGATCGACGAGCACCATCGGCTCCGGCCCACCAAACACGCCGACCCGCTGGTCGAGGCGTTCCGCCGGGCCGACCTGACCGACGTCTCGGCCGGCCTGGTGCCCTCGCCCGGGGTCGCCTGGAGCGCCTACCGCGGGCTGGTGACCGACTACCCCTGCCGAGGTTTCCGGCCGATGCTGTTGCGGGCGTTCCGCCGGGGTCTGCGGGAGTCACCGCTGCGCCCGATGCCGATGCTCAAACTCTGAGCGACCGTCCCGGCGCCGGAGGAGTAGCGTGGCCCCGGCATCGTCGGCGCCGATCCGGTCCCTGTCGCGCACCGTCCGTGGGGCTCAGGATTGGATGGCCGTGATAGCGCATGCTCCTCCCAGCGGCCGATCGGGCCGCTGATGGCCGTGGTCGGCGCGGCCACCGCGGCGCTGCTCACGGTTGCCCGCGACGGCGTCGACGATCGCGCGCTGGCCCGGTCGATCTGCCAGGCGTGCGTGGACGGCCTGGACGTCGACGGGGCGGCGTTGTCCCTGTTCACCATCAGCGCCGCCCGGCTGACCCTGTACGCCTCGGACGGCGCGGCCGAGATGCTGGAGGAACTGCAGTTCACCCTGAACGAGGGCGCCTGCATCGAGGCGGCGACCACCGGGCGTCCGGTTCTGGTCTCCGATCTGCGACAGGGCAGCGACGCCGCGCGCTGGCCGATCTTCGCCGATGCGGTCATCGAGCGGACGCCGGTGCGGGCGTTGTTCGCCCTGCCGCTTCAGTGGGGAGCGGTCAACCTGGGTGTCCTGGACCTGTACCGGCGAGTGCCCGAGGGACTCAGCGATGCCCAGCGGCGGGACGCGTTGCACCTGGCGGATACGGCCGCGCTGATGATGCTCACCCTGCGCACCGAGCCCACCCGGTTCGCCGACCATCTCGGCCCGCCCGAGCCGTGGCTGGACACGGCGGTCGCCAGCCGCGTAGAGATCCATCAGGCCACCGGCATGGTGCTGGCCCAGCTGGACGTCGACGCCGACCAGGCGCTGGCCCGGATGCGCGCCCATGCATTCACCGAGGGACGGTTGCTGATCGAGGTGGCGCGCGACATCGTGGCCAGACGGCTGAGCTTTACCCAGGACACGAACGATGGATGAGGTGGATCCCGTGAGCCGGTCGACCGAGGATCGCGAACGTCAGGTGGCGAGCACGTTCGTGGCGCTCGCGGACAGCCTGGTGGCCGATTACGACGTGATCGAACTGTTGACGCTGCTGGTGGGTCGTTGTGTGGAACTGCTGGGGGCCGATGCCGCCGGGATCATGCTGGCGGACCCGACGGGGCAGCTGCGGCTGGTGGCCTCCTCCAGCGAGGACGCCCGGTTGATCGAGCTCATGCAGTTGCAGGCCGACCAGGGTCCCTGTCTGGACTGCTACCGCACCGCGGCTGCGGTGAAGGTGGCGGACCTGGCGGACGCCGGCGGCCGATGGGACCGGTTCGTGGCCGCCGTACTGTCCTCGGGGGCACAGCCGTTGCGCTCGGTGCATTCGCTGCCGCTGCGGCTGCGGGGCAGCGCGATCGGTGCGCTGAACATGTTCCGTCGGCGGCCCGGCGAGATGCCGGAGATGGATCTCGCCCTCGGCCAGGCGCTGGCCGACGTGGCGACCATCGCCATCCTGCAGGAACGGGCGATTCGCCGGGCGGAGGTGCTCAACGAGCAGCTGCAGTCCGCGCTGACCAGCCGGGTGATCATCGAGCAGGCGAAGGGGGTGCTCGCGCAATCCTCCGGGCTGGGCATGGAGGAGGTCTTCGAGCGGATGCGCACCGGAGCCCGAGGTCGCAACCAGCGGCTGTCCGACGTGGCACGGGCGGTCGTCGAGCGCCGGATCGACCCGGTGGACGTGCTGGCGACCGACCGGCCGAAGCCCGCCTGAGCACCCATCGGTGAACGGCGTGTTCCGCTGGGCGCAGCGGTCCCTTCCGGTGGTGCTCCACCCGGGTGACATCGAACGGCGGCCGTGGTACCGCGCGGTATCGTTGCTCGGCCTCCCGCCCCGGACCCGGGCGGATTCCGATGCCGACCGGGTGGAGCGTGCGTGGATGGCGAACCAACCGGCCCGGCCCGCGTTTCCGTACGCCTTCGTGGCGCGGCGAGAAGCAACCAGCACCGGCCCCGCGACGGGGTCGGCGCTGGACAAGCCGGTGGGGCCGGGACGGTCGTCGACGATGACGGCTGGACGGCACCCACGGGAAGGGCCGGTGGCGGGATGCGTGAACGGGGGGTATCCCGTCACCGGCTCGCGGCCGCCCTGGGCGCCGGGGCGCTCGGCGTCATCAGCGAGTCCACCTTGCTGGAGGCTCTGCTGCGCACGGTGCGCACCGCCGCCGCCGAGCACCAGATGCCGGTGCGCGCCTGACACGTCGTGGTCGGTTCGTTGGCCACGATCCCGTCCCAACGGCTCAGCTCTCGCGTCGGGCCACCTGGACCACGCCCGGGCCGATCGGTCCGTCTGCCGGAAGCCGCAGCTCGGCGACCGGCCGTAGACCTGCCTGCACGACCAGCGTGGTGAGTTGCTCCGGCTGCCACCGGTAGGTCGTCCAGGTGACCGGGATGCCGCCGTAGCACTCCGTGCGGGCCACCTCGCCGTCACCCACGTGCGTGCCGATGATCAGCTGCCCACCCGGTATCAGCGCGCGGGCGAAGGACGACAAGACCTGTGCCAGTACGTCGCGGGGCAGGTTGAACAACGACCACCAGCCCAGCACCCCGCCCAGCGACGAGTCGGCCAGACCGAGATCGGTCGACGAGGCCACCTCGAAGCGGCACTCGGGATGCAGGCGGCGGGCGTGTTCGATCATCCGGGGCGACAGGTCCACGCCCGACCCGTCCACCCCGCGCTCGGCCAGGTACCCGGTCACCGTGCCCGGGCCGCACCCGACGTCGAGCACCGGGCCCACCGGGCCGACCACATCGGCGAACACGTCCATCGCGGCGCGCAGCCACGGTTGGGCACGGATGTCGCCCAGGCCGGTCGTGGCCACCATGTCCACGTAGTTGTCCGCCACACGGTCGTAGGACTCGCGGACGAGGTCGAGATCGGCCGGCTGCTGTACCGATGACGGGTCCACGGGGCGAGATCTCACGGTTCGATCGGCTGGGTCGTGGCGGCAGTCGCGCCAATCGCTCCGAGCGGCAGCAGTTCCGCCCGGATCGGCCGACCAGGGGTCAGCGAGAACAGCGCGTTGCCACGCTCGACGATCACTCTCTCCACCTGGCCAAGGTTCGCCGCCACGATCGCGGCCGTTTGTTCGACCGGAACGGTCCGCATCTCACGCAGGACGAGCACGCTCGGGCAGTCCGCACCCGAGGACGCAACGAACTTGGTCAATTTCTTGTCTGCCGTCACCAGCAGTCGTGAAATCCGGCAGCACCAGGCCAGGATCAGCGGATCAGGCGCGGTGGCCAAGCCTTCGTCCTCGGTGTGCAGGGCATCGCGACCCCCGGCCTGGAGCAAGGTGCTGAGTCGCTGCGGAAGGTTCTGGTCGATCAGTAGCTTCAAGCCGGTTCCTGCAGCGGCACGTACACCTCACGATGTGCGAGGGCAGCCGCATAGCCAAGCGCCTGCTGGACGTCCTCCTGCTCGATGAACGGGAAATCCAGCTGGATCCGATCGAGGGTCCATCCCCCGGCCAGCAACTCCAGGAGATGCTCGACCGTGAAGCGGTATCCCCGGATGCACACCTGGCCGCCGAGCTTGTCGGCCTCGACCGTCAACCGGTCGAAGCTGGGCAGGGTCTGAGGCATGACAAGAGTGTAATACTCCGGCGGGGCCGGGCGAACACCCCGAGGACGAAAGACGGCGCCGACCGACGGGAGTTGTTCCCGCTGGTCGGCGCCGTGGTCAGGACTGAGGCCTCAGCCCTGCTTGGTCTCCCAGAAGATCTTGTCGATCTGCGCGATGTAGTCCAGCAGCGCCTGCCCGGTGGCCGGGTCGTCGGACCCCTTGGTGCCCCCCGCGCCGGCCGCCTTGGTGGCCTTGTTGAACAGCTCGTGCAGCTCCGGGTACTTCTCGAAGTGCGGCGGCTTGAAGTAGTCCGTCCACAGCACCCACAGGTGGTGCTTCACCAGGTCGGAGCGCTGCTCCTTGATCTCGATGGCGCGGGCCCGGAAGGACGGGTCGTCGTTGGCCTGGAACTTCTCCTGGACGGCCTTGACCGACTCGGCCTCGATGCGGGCCTGGGCCGGGTCGTACACGCCGCAGGGGAGGTCGCAGTGCGCGGTGGCCTCCAGCCGCGGGCGGAGAATGCGAGACAGTAGTCCCATACTCAAGCTCCCTTGTGCTGATCGTTCCGACCCCGGCGACACTACCGGGAAGCAGCGGCCCGGGCAGCGCCAGTGCGCGGCCGGGGGACCGGGGTGTCGGCGGCTCGGGGGAAAGGAGACTGATGTCCCGGCTGGGCTGGGCGCGGGTGCTGGTGTGCGGCCCGTCGATGTCGCCGGATCTGGCCGACGGGGACGTGCTGCTGGTCAGGTTTCCGGCGGACGCCCCGTCGGCCACCCGGTCCGGTGACGTGGTGCTCGTCCGGTGGACGGTCAGGCCTGCTCAGCTGTCGGTCAAACGGGCGGTGCGGGCGGTGCCCGGTGGCTGGGAGGTGCGCGGCGACAACCGGTTCGGCAGCACGGATTCCCGCCAACTCGGGCCGGCGGAGGTGGTGGGAGTGGCCCGGTGGCGGTTGTGGCCGCGTCCGAGACGGCTGGGACGCGCCGGCCAGCGGAACCGGAGGACCGCGCCCGGCGCCGGTCAGGGTCGGTAGGTCGGTAGCAGGCCCGCCGCGGCCGCCTCGGCGAGGGTGGGCGCGGCCGCGTCGCGGTCGGACAGGATCGGCGCCGGGTCGTCCGGCCAGGGCAGGCCCAGAGCCGGGTCCAGGGCGGACACCGTGCGCTCGCGCGCCGGGGCGTACGGGGTCGAGCACAGGTAGCCGACGACCGTGCCCTCGCGCAGCGCGGCGAACCCGTGGCCCAGGCCCTCGGTCAGGTACAGCGCGCGGCAGCTCTCCGAGCCCAGCTCGACGGCCTCCCAACGGCCGAACGTGGGGGAGCCGACCCGCACGTCGAGCACCACGTCCAGCACCGAGCCGTGCGGGCAGTACACGTACTTCGCCTGCCCCGGCGGGACGTCGCTGAAATGCATGCCGCGCACGACGCCGCGCCGGGACACGCTGTGGTTGACCTGGGCCACCCGCAACGGTGCGCCGGTCGCGGCCACGAACGGCTGCTGCTGGTACGGCGCGACGAACACCCCCCGGGGGTCGTCGAACCGGTCCGGCTCGAAGACCCAGGCACCGGTGATGGAGAGCGCTCGCGACCGCACCCGGCCACCGTAGGAGCAAACCGCGCCCGATGACCGGCCGGGCCGCCCCGCACCGATGGTGTGACGTGCGCCCGGCCTTCGACAGCCCGGGAGACAAGAAAGGGTCCGGGATGTCACACTGAGGTTTCACCTGACACCTACCTCGTCGATACCGCGACATCCCGTGGCACTCCGGTCGAGGTTCTGTCGGGCACCGTGAGAGCGCGACACCCCGCGGGCACCGGTGCACGGCCCCTGCGTCGCGGTGGCGCCCGGTTGCCGCCTCGCGCAGTTCGCACCCTGTGACCTCGAGGTGAGGGACTCCCCGTGACCATCAACGCTGATCGCATCACGTTCGCCGAGTTCGATGTTCCGGACACCGCCGAGCCGGCGCTGTCCACCGAGGAGATCCTGGCCGCCCACCACGGCGGCAAGCTGACTGTCACCCCGTCGGTGCCGCTGGCCGGCGCCCGGGATCTGTCGATCGCCTACAGCCCCGGGGTGGCCGAGGTCAGCCGGGCGATCGCCGGCGACGCGCGGCTGTCCGCGAACTACACCTGGGCGCAGCGGCTGGTCGTGGTGGTCAGCGACGGCACCGCCGTGCTCGGGCTCGGCGACATCGGCCCGCGTGCCGCGCTGCCGGTGATGGAGGGCAAGTCGGCGCTGTTCAAGCAGTTCGGCGGGCTGAACTCGATCCCAGTGGTGCTGGACACCACCGACGTGGACGAGATCGTGGAGACGCTGGTCCGGCTGCGTCCGAGCTTCGGCGCGGTGAACCTGGAGGACGTCTCCGCGCCGCGCTGCTTCGAACTGGAGCGGCGGCTGATCGAGGCGCTGGACTGCCCGGTCATGCATGACGACCAGCACGGCACCGCCGTGGTACTGCTGGCCGCGATGCGTGGCGCGTGCGCGGTGCTGGGCCGGGAGCTGTCGGGCCTGCGCGCGGTCATCACCGGAGCCGGCGCGGCCGGGGTGGCCTGCGCGAACATGCTGTTGACGGCCGGGCTGACCGACGTCACCGTCCTGGACTCGCGGGGCATCCTGGTGCCCGGGCGGTCCGGGATGAACTCGGTGAAGGCGGATCTGGCGCAGCGGAGCAACCCGCGCCGGCTGGCCGGCGGCGAGGCCGAGGCGCTGGCCGGAGCGGACGTGTTCGTCGGGCTGTCCTGCGCGAAGCTGCCGGAGCACCTGCTGGCCACCATGGCGCCGGAGCCGATGGTGTTCGCGCTGTCCAACCCCGATCCCGAGGTGCACCCGGACATCGCCCGCCGCTACGCGCCGATCGTGGCCACCGGGCGCAGCGACTTCCCGAACCAGATCAACAACGTGCTCGCCTTCCCGGGCATCTTCCGGGGTGCGCTGGACGCCGGGGCGACCCGGATCACCGAGGCGATGAAGCTGGCCGCCGCCGACGCGATCTTCGCGGTGGCCTCCGACGATCTCTCGCCGGAGCGCATCGTGCCCAGCCCGTTCGATCCGAGGGTGGCCGCCACGGTCTCCAGCGCGGTTCGGGCCGCCGCCGACACGCGCTGAGCCCCACTCGACACGCCGGTTTCGCGGCCGGGACACGGCCAGCCAGGTGATGCACGCTGCGTACCGTAACGAGCAGTTCGGTACGCAGCGTAGTCATCTAATGCGGCTTCTACCAGCGGTTTTCTGATTGACCCCACTGCCCTGTCACGCAAGGTAGCAAAACTGGGTGCGATCGAGCGGTTTGACCTTCACCGGATGGAGTGAGTCGGCCGGATCTAACCGCGGCACTGCTCGTTGAACCCCACGACACACGCCCACCAGGGCGTGATTCCGGACATCGTGTGGGATGCCGGCGGCCGGGTCGGTGGGTCGTCGGGTGACACCGGGGCCGCCGTACTCGGCGGTGACGAGCACCAGCAAGGAGCCGAAGTGGCTGATCTCGGACAGTGGGTGAGCCCTCCCCGGGGCGCGCTGGCACCGAGGTCCGGCGAGCTTCCCGAGCCGGGTCGTCGCGGCGGCGCCGTCTCCTCCGGGCCGCTCGCCCCGGTGTTCGAGTCGGCCGCGGCACGGCCCGGGTCGGACCTGCCCCGGGTCGCCGGGCACGCCGCGGCTGCGTTGGACGCTCTCCCGCTGCCCTCGGCGCCGACCCTGCTGTGCGACCCGGCCGGTCGGGTGGCGCGGGTGAACGCGGCGTTGCTGCGGATGGCCGGCCGGGACGCCCGGCTGGCCGGCGCGACCGACGGCCTGGTCGGTGTGCCGCTGTCGCGGCTGGTGGTCGGCCCGGACAACGACGCCCGGTTGGTGCGCCCGGACGGGGCGATGGCCCGGGTGCGGGTGGTGCGCTGGACGTTGCCGCCGGGCGCGGGCGGTGAGCTGGCCCCCGGGGTGACGGCGGTGATGCTGGTCGACGTCAGCGACGCACCGGCCGCGGTGGGTGTCCGCGACGACAAGGACCGGCAGATCGGTGTGCTGCGGCGGCTGGCCCGGGCCGGCACCTGGAGCTACGACCTGCGCACCGGCGGCCTGCAGCGGGACCCGTCGCTGCTGGAGCTCTACCGCGAGGTCGGGGTCGCGCAGGAGGGTCGGGCCGGTGGCCCGGTCGAGCTGGAGCAGGTCGCGGTGCTGTGCGAGCTGCTGCGCGTCGACCCGGCCAAGGCCGAGGCCGGCCACCTGGTGGAGCACCGGGTCGGCGTGGCGGGCGAACGGGTGCTCAGCTGCGCGGCGCGGGTGGAGCGCGGTCCCGACGGCGGCCCGGTGCGACTGGTCGGCACCGTGCAGGACGTCACCGAGACGCGCACCGCCGAGCAGCGGACCGGACGGGCCACCCAGCGCTACCTGGACCTGGTGACGATTTCCCCGGTCGGGGTCGGGGTGTTCAACCGCGAGGGGCGGCTGGTCGACGCGAACGCGGCGCTGTGCGCACTGCTGGGCACCTCGGCCGAGCGGCTGCGCGGGGTGTTCGCCCGGGCGATGACGGTCGACCCGCCCCCGGGTGCCGGCGATCTGGCCTGGCTGCGGCCGGTGCCCGCCGGTGCCCGGCACGGCTACCGGGTGGCGCAGTGCCCGATCCGGCGGGCGGACGGCACCTCGGTCTGGTGCGAGCTGTCGGTGACCGTGTCGGTCGGTGACGACGGCCGGCCGTTCTGGCTGGTGGTGTTCACCGACATCTCCGAACGCCGCCGCGCGGCGGACGTGCTGCGCATCGCCGGCACGCACGACGAGCTCACCCGGCTGCCCAACCGCTCCTCGGTGAGCGCCCGGATCGGGCGGCTGCTGGCCGGGCCGGACCGGGCCAAGCTGGCCGTGCTGTGCTGCGACCTGGACGACTTCAAGCGGGTCAACACCGCGCTCGGGCACGCCGCCGGCGACCAGGTGCTGATCATGCTGGCCGCGCGGTTGCAGCGTGAGCTGCCGATCGGCTGCTCGCCGGCCCGGCTGTCCGGGGACGAGTTCGTGGTGGTCTGCGACGACCTCGAGGCGGTCGGCGGGGTGGTCCGGTTGACCGAGACTGTGGCGGCTCTGCTGCGGGCGCCGCTGCAGGTGGACGGCCACCCGGTGCGGGTGAGCGCCTCGATCGGGGTGGCGTTGCCCCGTGACCTGGCGATCGCCGGGGACGTGCCGGGTCCATCGGGCAGGTCGGCCGGGGCGGAGGATCTGCTGCGGCTGGTCGAGGCCACCATGTACGAGGCGAAGCAGCGTGGGTCCGGTGAGCTGAGCTTCGTCACCGCCGACAGCGCCACCGCCGCCGGTCACCAGCTGAGGTTGGAGGACGAGCTGCTCGAGGCGATCGCCGCCGACCAGCTCGTGCTGCACTACCAGCCGGTGGTGGGCCCGGACGGCGCGGTCCGCTCGGTCGAGGCGCTGATCCGCTGGCCGCACCCCGAACGCGGGATGCTGTTGCCCGGCGAGTTCATCCCGGTCGCCGAGCGCGGCGGGCTGATGCGCGAGCTGGACCGCTGGGTGCTGCGCACCGCGGCGAAGGAGGCCGCCAGCTGGCCACCGGCGCACGGCGGCCGACCGGTCGGTGTGGCGGTCAACCTGGCCGGGCTGCTGCCCGGCGACCGCGACTTCCTGCCGGCGGTCCGGGAGGCGCTCGCCGAGAGCGGGCTGCCCGGCGACCGGCTGGTACTCGAACTGGTGGAGACCTGCCTGGTGTCGCTGCCCGAGGACACCCTCGCCGCGATGAGCGAGATCGCCGGGCTGGGCGTGCGCTTCGCGGTGGACGACTTCGGCACCGGCTACTCGTCGCTGTCCCGGATCAAGGA
>JAJCYC010000203.1 GCA_029263115.1 Pseudonocardia sp.
GCGCAGCAGCTCGCCCACTCCGGGGCGACCTCCGCGTGGCAGGCACTGCAGGGTCGGCCAACCGCGAGCCCCGGCCTCCAGGGCCAGCCCGTGGTTGGGCGACACGGCGACCGGGTTGCCGACCGTCTCCAGGAACAGCAGGTCCTCGTCGCCGTTGGCGTAGGCGAACGACCCGCGCAGGTCGATGTCATGCGCGGCGGCCAGCGTCCGCACCGCCCGGGCCTTGCCCAGCCCCCACAGCGGGGAGCCGTCGGGACGACCGGTGAGCTTGCCGTCCACGACCTCGAGCCGGGTGTACAGGATGTGGTCGGCGCCGAGGTCACGCCCGATCGGCTCCAACTGGTAGCGGGTCGCCGACGAGGCCAGTACCACGGTGTGGCCGGCCGCGCGGTGCGCCGCGACCAGCTGCCAGATCTCGCTGTGCAACTGGGCGGCCACCTCGTCGCGGAACAGGTCGGCGGCGAGCTGCTCCATCTCCTCCTCGGTCTTGCCCCGCCAGGCTGCCAGGGACAGGTCCAGTGCCTCGGCGAATTCCTGTTCGGTGCGCACGCCGCGCAACTGCATCCACAGCGTCTCGGCCAGCTCAACCGGTCCGATGTCGCGCTCCCGCCACCGTTTGCGGTAGAAGGCCGCAGCCGAGTAGCCGGAGATGACGGTGCCGTCGTAGTCGAAGAAGGCCGCCACCTTCGGTCCGCGCGGCGCGGCCGCCACCCGGGCGAGCTGATCGGAGAGGGTGACCGGGTTCGTCGGACCGGGGGTTCCCGGGCCGGGAACGGTCGGCCCGACGCTCATCGGGCCGGGTTCGGGGTCGGGGAGCCGGCGGGTCCCGCCGACGGCTGGGTGCTCTTCGCTCCGGGATACACGATTCTCCTCGGGTGTGGATGGTGCTTCTGACGTCGATCCTGCCCGCCATCCGAGGGTCGGTGGGCGACCGGCCCGTGTCGATCACGATGACACCACGATCCGGGGACGGAAACGGTCAGAGTTGACCGTGTGCGTCGACGGCTGCACACTCATTGTTCACGGACCGGCCGCCGACGGCCGGACGAGCGGTCCGGCGCGCGCCCACCCCAGGTGGCGGTGCCGCTGCACGATCTGGAGGGCCAGTGGGTATGGGGGGCTGGGAGTCCCACGGCTACGCGGCCTTGGTCCGGGCGCCGGGATGATGCGCCCGCCCGAGCACTCCGTGCGCCCGGCCCGACGTACCCGGGGCGAGCGCACCGCCGACAGCCGCCAGCTCATCCTCGACGCCACCCTGGACTGCCTGTTCGAGGACGGGTACGCCCGGACCACCACGGTGACCATACAGACCAGGGCCGGTGTGTCGCGGGGTCGGCTGCTGCACCACTTCCCGCACCGGGACGGTCTGTTGGTGGCCGCCTGCCAGCACCTGGCGAGCCGACACCTCGCCGAGATGCAGACCTGGGTATCCGGCACGCTGGATCCCGACTGTCCGGACGCCGCCCGGCTGGACCGCGCCGTGGGGCTGCTGTGGTCGACGTTCCGCCAGCCCTACTTCTGGGGCGCGGTGGAGCTGTGGACCGCGGCGCGCACCGACCCGGGTCTGCGCGCCACCCTGCAACCTGAGGAGCGCCGGCTCGGTACCGCGATCCGGCACGTGGTGGACGCCATGTTCGGCGGCTCGATCACCGCCGCCCCGGGCTACCCGACGGTGCGGGAGCTGCTCTTCACCAGCATGCGCGGAGTGGCCCTGACCTACGCCTTCGACCAGCGGGATCCCGAGCGGGACCCGCACCTGCCGATGTGGCGGGCGGCGGCCCGGACGTTGCTGGCCGCCGACCCGCCCGCCACCAGACCGAACGATCGGAGACGTCCATGACCGACACCGCCGCGACCGAGGTGCCGCGCACCCAGGACCGAATGACGCACGACGTGTGGCTGCCGGCCGAGACGATCGAGCTGCGAGCCAGGGCACGCAAGGCCGTGGAGCAGCGGCTGGCGCCGCACGCCCGGGAGATCGGCTCGCGCGAGGAGTCGAGGGTCAGCTTCCCGTGGGAGGCGTTCCGGGGCCTGGCCGACGAGGGGCTGTTCGCGGTGCCGTTCGGCTCTGACTTCGGGGCCGGCCTGGAACACCCGATGCTGGGCACCTGCACGGTCACCGAGGAGATCGCCTACCACTCGTCCTCGATGGCCGGGGTGTACGACGGCCAGTGCATCCTGGTGCCGCAGACCCTGACCTACGCCTCCGACGAGCTGCGGGCGCGGCTGATCCCCGAGCTGGTCAGCGGCCGCACCGCGTTCTCCTTCGCCACCACCGAACCGGAGACCAGCTCGGACCTGACCGCCGAGCGGATGCGGACGGTGGCCGAGCAGACCCCGGACGGCGACTACCTGCTCAACGGCCGCAAGCGCTGGATCACCAACAGCGTGGTCGCCGGGTGGGTGTCGGTGCTGGTGCGCGCCGGCACGGGCAGCGACCGGGCCGCGATGTTCCTGGTCGACCTGACAGCGCCGGGGGTCCGGGTGGGCGAGCCGGACCTGAAGATGGGCCACCGAGGCCAGATCACCGCCGACATCGTGTTCACCGACGTCACGGTGCCCCGGGAGAACCTGCTCGGCACCTGGGGCGGCGGGCTCGGGGTGGCGCTGTCCGCGCTGGTCCGGGGCCGGATCGGGATCGGCGCCGCCGGTGTCGGGGTGGCGCAGGCGGCACTCGATCTCGCCGTGCAGCGGCTGCGTACCCGGCAGGTCTTCGGCGGCCCGCTCGGCCGGATGCAGCACTGGCAGTTCACCATGGCCCAACGCGCCACCGAGATCGAGTGCGCACGCACGCTCTACCAGAAGGCGGCCACCCTGCTCGACCGCGGCGACCGCTCGGCCGAACCCGAGGCGGCCATGGCCAAGGCCTACGGCACCCGGCTGGCGAACGACCTGGTCCGCGAA
>JAJCYC010000204.1 GCA_029263115.1 Pseudonocardia sp.
CGCGTATCTTCCGCATCTGATGGGTGCCCTTCCGCCCGGGACTTTGATCTCTTCGCACAGACCATTTTCCCAGCTCAGCAGGGCACCCATCCTCATTTCGGGGCCCGTGTCGCGCACCTACCTGCGGATTCGGGTCAGACCGGTGTGCCCGATCCGGAGTCCCGCCCGGGGTCAGGACGGAGCATGATCACCGGCTCAGAACCCGCAGGCGCGGGAAACCCGGCTCCCGGTACCCAGACGCTGATCAAGCCCGGTCAGCCACGCCTGCCCGTTCCGAAGCGGTGATCACCGGCGGCGCCCCGACCCGCAACAGCGCCGGCGGTGGACCCGGACCCGTCCGTCCCCGGAACCGCCACGGGCGGCGGCGTGGTCGGTCAGCGCTCTGCGCCGACGGCCAGCGGCAGCCGCACCTCGAACCGGCAGCCCGGACCGTGGTTCTCCGCCCGGATCTCGCCGTCGTGCGCCTGCACCAGCCCACGCGCGATGGCCAGCCCGAGCCCCCCGCGGGACTCGTCGCCGGGGGTGCGGGCGCCCTCGCCGCGGAAGGCGACGTCGAAGACGCGGTCGAGGTCGTCGTCGGGGATGCCTCCGCAGCCGTCGTCGACCCGGAGCCAGGCGCGGTCGTCCTGCACCCCGGCCGCGACGACGACGGCGCCGTCGGGCGGGGTGTGCCGGATCGCGTTGGACAGCAGGTTGCGCACCACGCGCGCGAGCTCCGGATCGCTGCCGCGCACGACCGGCCAGTCGCTGTGCGCCGCCTCGACCCGCACGCCCTTGCGGGCCGCCGCGATCCCCTCGACGGCCACCGCCTCGGACACCACCTCGTGCAGCGGCACCGCCGAGAGCGTCAGCGTCAGCGCGCCGGAGGTGATCCGGGAGAGCTGGAACAGGTCGTCGACCATCCCGGACAGGCGCACGGTCTCGCCGCGGATCCGGCGGGCGTACTCGGCGACCTCGTCGGCGTCGCACACCACGCCGTCGGCCAGCGCCTCGCTCATGGCCCGGATCCCGGCGAGCGGGGTGCGCAGGTCGTGGCTGATCCAGGCCACCAGCTCGCGGCGCGACGCCTCGGCCGCGCGCTCGGCGTCGCGCGCCTCGTGCAGCCACATCACGTCGCGGGCGATGCCGCGCCCGAGCAGCATCGCGGCGGGCACCGTGATCGCCCCCACGACCGCACAGACGGCGAGGAACCCGGCCAGCTGCGGGGTGAACATGAACCCGCTGACCCCCACCAGACCGACGAACGTGGCGACCACCGGGACGAGCACGAGCACGGTGACCGCGGCCGTCAGCGACTGGCGGCGCATCCGGTGCAGCAGCAGCGCGCCGAGCAACGCCACCGGCACCGCGAACAGCAACGCCAGCGGGACGGAGGCGAGCAGCGTCCCGATCACGGGGACGCGCCGTCGTAGCGGTAGCCCACGCCCCACACCGTGGCGATGCGGGTGGGCTTCGTCGGGTCGGCCTCGACCTTCTCGCGCAGCCGCCGCACGTGCACGGTGACGGTGGACTGGTCGCCGAAGTCCCATCCCCAGACGCGTTCGAGGAGCTCGGCGCGGGTGAACACCTGGCCGCGGCGGCGGACGAGGAACGCGAGCAGGTCGAACTCGCGCACGGTCAGCGCCAGCTCCCGGTCGCCCAGTGACGCGCGCCGGCCGGGGATGTCGACGCGCAGGTCGCCGTCGACGACGGGCTCGACACCGGTCTCGCTGGCCGGGCGCTCCCGCGAGCGGCGCAGCACCGACGCCACCCGCAGCACCAGCTCGCGCGGGCTGAACGGCTTGGTGACGTAGTCGTCGGCGCCGAGCTCCAGGCCCAGCACCCGGTCCTCCTCCTCGCCGAGGGCGGTGAGCATGACGATCGGGACCCCGATCGACTCGCGCCGCAGCCGCCGGCACACCTCCAGACCGCCCAGGCGCGGCAGCATGAGATCGAGCACGACGACGTCGGGCAGCCGGTCCGCCACGGCCCGCAGCGCGGCCTCACCGTCCCCCGCCAGGTCGACACGGTAGCCGGCGCGGTCGAGGTAGCGGCTCACGACGTCGCGCACGGTGATGTCGTCGTCCACCACGAGCGCCAGCGGACGGTCGGTCATGGCGCCGAGGCTAGCCGCGGTGCCGGACACCCGGCCCGGACGTCACAGATCGGTAAGCCGATTCACCGGGCTGCGCTGGTCCGGGCGGCCTAGCGTCCCGATCATGGATGGTCCGATCGACGTGGTCCTCCCGTGCCTCGACGAGGCGCAGGCGCTCCCCGGTGTCCTGCGCGCGCTCCCCGACGGGTTCCGCGCGGTGGTCGTCGACAACGGGTCCCGTGACGGCAGCGCCGAGGTCGCGGCCGCGCACGGGGCACGCGTGCTGCACGAGAGCCGGCCGGGGTACGGCGCGGCCGTGCACGCGGGCCTGGAGGGGTCGACGACGGAGATCGTGGCCTTCCTCGACGCCGACGGCTCGCTGGATCCCGGCGCCCTGCCGGCGATGGCCTCGCTGCTCGACGGCTGCGACCTCGTCGCGGGCCGCCGCAGGCCACAGGGGCGTGGCGCGTGGCCGTGGCACGCCCGCGCCGGCAACGCCGCCATCTCGGGCATGCTGCGCCGCCGCGGGGTGCCCGTGCACGACATCGCACCGATGCGGGTGGCCCGACGTACGGCGCTGCTCGACCTCGGGATCACCGACCGGGCGTTCGGCTACCCGCTGGAGCTGCTGGTCCGGGCCGGGGCGGCGGGCTGGCGGATCACGGAGGTCGACGTGGCCTACCGGCCCCGCGACGGCGGCCGGTCGAAGGTGTCGGGGTCGGTGCGCGGCACGGCGCGGGCGGCCCGGGACATGGCGCGGGTGCTGCGGTGACGGCCCTGCTCGTCCTGGCGAAGGCCCCGGCGCCCGGCCACGCCAAGACCCGGCTGTGCCCGCCGCTGACCCCGGCCGAGGCCGCCGACCTCGCGGCCGCCGCGTTGCTCGACACCCTCGACGCCGTCGCGGGCGTGCCCGGCTCGACGCCGGTCGCCGTCCTCACCGGCGACCTGGCCTGCGCGGCCCGCGGCGAGGCCGTCCGGGCCGCGCTGCGCCGCACCCGCGTGATCGTCCAGCGTGGCGACGGCCTGGGTGCCCGCATCGCCGCCGCGCACGCCGACAGCGCCGCGCTGTTGCCCGGGCGTCCGACCTTGCAGATCGGCATGGACACCCCGCAGGTCGACGGCTACCTGTCCGAGGCCGCCGCGGTCCTCGCCGCCCCCGGGGTGGACGCCGTGCTCGGCCCGGCCACCGACGGCGGCTGGTGGGCGCTGGGGCTGCGCGACCCCCGGGCCGCCGCGCTCGTGGCGGGCGTGCCGACCTCGCGCGAGGACACCGGCGCCCGCACGCTCGCCGCCCTGCGCGCCGCCGGCCTGCGCGTGGCGCCGCTCCCCGAGCTGACCGACGTCGACACGATCCGCGACGCGCAGACGGTGGCCGCGGACGCCCCGCACACGCGCTTCGCGCACGCCGTGGCCGCGCTCGGGGCCGCGGTGGGGGCCCGGTGACCGAGTTGCAGGAAGGCCACCTTCACGCAACCGGGCTGCATGAAGGTGGCCTTGCTGCAATCGCGGCCGTGCCGGAGCGGACGTGACCACCGCGTTCGGGCGGGCCCTGTCCGGGCAGCACGCCGAGCTGGTGCGCAGCGACGGCGGGACCGCCCGGCTGGACGTGCAGCGCTGGCGCGCCACCGCGGGCGGGGAGGACCGGTGGCTACTGGCCCGGTGCCGCGGCGCCACCATCGACCTCGGGTGCGGGCCCGGCCGGCTGCTGGAGGCGCTGGCCGCGCGCGGCGTCGCGGCGCTGGGCGTCGACATCGCACGGGAGGCCGTGGCGCAGTGCGACCGGCGCGGCGTGCGGGCCGTCCACGCCGACGTGTTCTCGCCGCTTCCCGACGAGGGTCGCTGGAACCACGCACTGCTCGTCGACGGCAACCTCGGCATCGGCGGCGATCCGGAGGCGCTGCTGCGCCGTGCCGCGTCGATCGTGGCGCCGGGCGGCTCCGTGCTGGTGGAGCTCGACCCGGGCGAACCCGGGTTGTGGCGGGGCGAGGCCAGGGTGCGCAGCCGGCACGCCGTCACGCCGCCGTTCCCGTGGGCCTGCGCCGGGCCGTCGGCGGTTCCGGGGCTCGCCGCGCGCGTCGGGCTCGCCGCGCTCTCCTACTACCGGGGTGTGCGGCACTTCGTCGAGCTGGTGCGGGAGGCCGTGCCGGTGCCGGGAGGGGGTGACGACACCGGCACGACCCGCGGGGCCCGTACCGCGGGGCACCGCGTGGGCCCGCCGGCACGCGATCACCGCGGCCGCGAAGCCGCAGGCGCGGCCCGGCGCGAACCGGTCAGCTGGACTCGCCGCTGAGAACGACGTCGACGGGTCGACCGTCGACGACGAGCGTGACCCGGTCGCCGGGGGCGTTCTCCCGGATCGCCGCGATGAGGTCGTTGCCGTTGGACACCAACCGGTCCCCGACGCGCGTGACGGTCTGGCCCGGCCGCAACCCGGCCTGCTCCGCGGGCCCGCCCGGGACGATGCTTCCCAGGACCGCCCCGGTGAGCTCGGCCGCGCCACCGACGTTGACGCCCGCGCCCAGGATCGCGCGGGTGGCCCGGCCCGTCGCCTCCAGTTCCTGCGCCGTGCGGCGAGCCTGGTTGATCGGGATGGCGAACCCGACCCCGATCGACCCGCCCTCCGCGCCCGTGGTGGCGATCACCGAGTTGATACCGACGACCCGGCCCTGCAGGTCGGTGAGCGGCCCTCCGGAGTTGCCGGGGTTGATCGCGGCGTCGGTCTGCAGCGCGCTGAGCACGGTGGCCTCGCTGGCCCCCGACTCCTCCCCGACGCTCACCGCCCGGTCGACCGCGCTGATGATCCCGGTGGTCACCGTGCCACCCAGGCCGAGCGGTGAACCGAACGCGACGACCTGCTCGCCGACCCGGACGGCGTCGGAGTCCCCGAACTCGATCGCCGTCAGACCGGACACCCCCTGCGCGCGGATCACCGCGAGATCCGAGCTGGGATCGAGGCCCACCACGTCGGCGCGAGCGGTCCGGCCGTCCTGGAACACCGCGACGATCGTGCCCCCGCCGGCCGCCGCCTCGACCACGTGGTTGTTGGTGAGCATCAGGCCGTCGGAGCTGAGCACCATGCCCGAGCCCTCACCCGCCCGGCCCCGGCCCTCCACGAGCAGCCGCACGACCGAGGGCAGCACGCGCTCGGCCACCGCCTCGACCGGGCCGAGCGGCGTGGTGGAGGCGTCGGTCTCCGGGAGCGGGTCGGCCAGCACCCCGGTCGATCCCCCCGATTCGTCGGCGATCGACGCCCCGACCACCCCGCCGACGCCCCCGCCGAGCAGCGCCGTCACCAGTCCGAACGCGACGAGCGGCCCGCGCCGGCGTCGCCGGCCGGCGGAACCGGCGGCCGGCTGCGGCGGGTAGGGGTAGCGCGGACCTGGGTACTGCCCGGTGGCGCCCGGTTGACCCGCCGGTCCCTGCGGGGCCCCGTAGCCGGCGGCATATGCGCCGGTTCCGTACCCGCCGCCGGTTCCGTACCCGCTGCCGCCCGGCGCGCCGCCGCCGCCGTGCGCCGGTGCGTAGCCGGCGGTGTTGTCGGCGGACGGGCGGTGCACGGATCCACCGGGCCCGCTGCCGGACACCTCCGGTGCCGGCGGCCAGGAGGCCGCGGGGCGGGGGTACGGGCCGGTGGCTCCGGACGCCGGCTGGTCCGTGCGCGGCTGGAAGGTGGTCTCGGTGTCGCGATCCGGTCCACGCTCGCCGGGCTGCGCGTCGGGGCCGGGGGTGTCGTTCGCCATGACCTCACCACGTTCTCCGGGCACGCCGGACGCGGACCCGCCCCCAGCGTAGGACGGGCCCGACGGTACTGCCCGCCGTGCGGGGCCCCTCCCGCGCTCGCGTCATCCGTGCGCCGGGTGGCGGCCTGGCAGGCGCAGCGCGAGCAGCGCCCCGCCACCCGGCGCCCGGCCCGCCCAGACCGCGCCGGAGTGCCGCAGCGCGACCTGGCGGACGATCGCCAGCCCCAGCCCGGAGCCGGGCATCGTGCGGGCCTGGTCCGCGCGGTAGAACCGGTCGAACACCCGCGGCAGGTCCTGCTCGGCGATGCCCGGCCCCTGGTCGGCCACCTCCAGCACCAGCGACCACCCGTCCAGCGGCCGCATCGTCACCCGCACCGTTCCGCCCGGAGGGCTCCACTTCGCGGCGTTGTCGAGCAGGTTGAGCACCGCACGCTCCAGCGCCGTCGCATCCCCCATCAGCGTCCACGGCACCAGCGTCGCGTCGAACTCCACCTCGCCCGCGCGTCGGCGCACCCGCTCCAGCGCCCGGGACACCACGTCGGTCAGCTCGACCGGCTCGTGCACCACGAGCGGGGTGTCGTCGCGGGCCAGCTCGACGAGGTCGCCGACGAGCGTGGACAGCTCCTCCACCTGCGCGTGCACGTCGGTGAGGATCTCGGCGCGGTCGGACTCGGGCAGCGTGGGCGCCCCGGGCCGGCCGGCCGCGGCGAGCAGTTCCAGGTTCGTGCGCATGGACGTCAACGGCGTGCGCAGCTCGTGTCCCGCGTCGGCGACGAGTCGGCGCTGCTGCTCCTGCGACGCGGCGAGCGTGCCCAGCATCTCGTTGAAGCTGATCGTCAGGCGGGCCAGCTCGTCGGCACCGTCGACGGGGATCGGGCGCAGGTCCCCGGTGGCCGCGACCCGCTCGGTGGCCGAGGTCAGGCGCTGCACGGGCCGCAACCCGGCCCGGGCCACCGCGATCCCGGCCAGGCCCGCGACGAGTACGCCGACGCCCCCGACGACGGGCAGCGCGAGCGCGAGCCTGGTCAGCACCTGCTGGGTGGGGTCGAGCCGCTGGGCCATGACCAGCGCCCGCCCGGGGCCCGCCTGGACCGCCACCACCCGGTAGGGATCGCTCCCGATGGACGCGGTGCGCACCGAGGAGGGCTCCAGCCCCCGCGCGACCGCCAGCTCCGGCCCCGCGATCGGCGGGGCCGACGCCTGCCCCTCGGCCGAGCGTGCCTGCCCGCTGGCGGCGACCAGGCCGATGCGGATGTCGCCCGCGCCCAGGATCTCCGGCGGGATCCGCGACAGCTCGACCGGATCGGCCAGCTCGCTCTGGGCGGCGAACACCGCGCGCTGGAACAGGTTGGAGTCGAGGGTGGCGAGGATGTTGGAGCGCACCGTCAGGAACGCCGCCAGCGACACCAGCACCACCGCCAGCGCCGCCACGAGCGCCGCGAGGATCCCGATCCGCGACCGCAGCGAGAACCGGTCCAGCATCTCGACGCGCGCGGTGGAGCCGTCGGGCCTGCTCATCGGGCCCACCCTCCGGACCGGTCCGCCGGCCGCCGGCTGCGGGGCGCGCTCACGGCGGGGTGTCGCGCAGCACGTACCCGACGCCGCGCACGGTGTGGATCAGCCGCGGCTCCCCCTCGGCCTCGGTCTTGCGGCGCAGGTAGCCGATGTAGACCTCCAGCGCGTTGCCGGTGGTGGGGAAGTCGTAGCCCCACACCTGCTCGAGGATCTGCCCGCGCGACAGCACCCGGCGGGGGTTCGCCAGCAGCAGCTCGAGCAGCGAGAACTCGGTGCGGGTGAGGCTGATGGCGCGCTCGCCGCGGCGGACGTCGCGAGTGTCGGGGTCCAGCGAGAGGTCGCCGAACCGCAGCACCGCGCTCTGCCCCGCGGCCGCGGCGATCTCGTCGGGGGTGCGGCGGCGCAGCAGTGCCCGCACTCGGGCGAGGAGCTCCTCCAGCGCGAACGGCTTGGGCAGGTAGTCGTCGGCCCCGGCATCGAGGCCGGACACGCGGTCGGACACGGCGTCGCGCGCGGTCAGCACGAGTATCGGCAGCAGGTCACCGGCGCTGCGCAGCCGCCGGCACACCTCCAGGCCGTCCAGCCGCGGCATCATCACGTCGAGCACCATCACGTCCGGCCGGTGCGCGGCGACGGCGTCGAGCGCGGCCTGACCGTCCACGGCGAGGTCGACCTGGTAGCCGTTGAACGCGAGCGAGCGGCGCAGCGACTCGCGCACGGCCCGATCGTCGTCGACCACGAGGATGCGCATACGACCAGTGTGGACGCCCGGTCTGAGACGCGCCTGAGAGCCACCCGCGCCCCACCCGCGAGTCGGGCCCTGCGTGCGCGCGAGTCGGGCCCTGCGTGCGCGCGAGTCGGGCCCTGCGTGCGCGCGAGTCGGGCCCTGCGGGTCATCTCCAGCCGAACCGCCCGCGCAGCTCGCCGGCCACCCGCTCGAACCGCTCCCGGTCGAGCACGGCGCCCTCGCGGCGGATGTCGTGCTCGCCGACCTCCAGCACCCGGTCGAGGCGCACGTAGGACTCGCGCCCCTCCCGGTCCCACGCCCCGGACCCGATCGGGACCCAGTCCCGGTCGTCCCCCCGTCCTCCTGGCTCGACAACATCAGGCCGACCACGTCGCCGCCCTGCCGCCCGACCACGAGCAACGGCCGGTCCTTGCCCCGCCCGTCGTTCTCCTCGAACGGCACCCACGTCCAGACGATCTCGCCCGGATCGGCCGACCCGTCGAGGTCGGGGGCGTAGACGATCTCGCGGACCCGGTCGCCGGACGGTGCGCTGCGGACCTGCGGGCGGCCCGCGGCCCGGGTGCCGCCCGGCCGTGCCCCGCCCTGCTGCGAGGTGCGCGACAGCAGATCCATCCCGATCTTCGCAGCCTGCCGCAGCAGGCTCCCCCAGTTCGCCATGGGGCACAGCATGCTCGATCCGCACCCGGTGACGACCCCCGGCCCGCGCCGTCCGCGGGACGCGCGGGAGATCCACCGGCGTCCACGGTGGCACGATGTCCACCCCATCGGGGCACGCGGAGGTATCGTTGCCGGGTACCTCTGCAGGACGGGCGCCGGTGACCAACGACGGGAACAGCTCCGCGAGATCGACGGAGAGCGGTGGCGAACGGATCAGTCGTGCCGCGTACGAGTTGTTCAGCCGGCAGGGCGTGCGCGACGTGGGCGTCGACGCGATCATCGCGCGGGCCGGCGCCGCGAAGATGACGCTCTACCGCAACTTCCCGTCCAAGGACGACCTGATCCTCGATTTCCTCAGTCGCCGCGAACAGCTGTGGACCCTCGGCTGGCTGCAGCACGAGAGCCGGTTGCGGGGCTCCCGCCCGCAGGACCAGCTCCTGGCGATCTTCGACCTGTTCGGCGAGTGGTTCGCCCGGCCCGACTTCGAGGGCTGCGCCTTCCTGACCACGATGATGGAGATCACCGACCGGGAGCACCCCGTGCGGCGGGCCAGCGTCGGCCATCTCGCCCGCATCCGCGGGTACCTCGCCGAACTCGCCACCGCGGCGGGCGTGGACGACCCCGTGCTGTTCGCGCGCCAGTGGCACGTGCTGATGAAGGGGTCGATCATGGCCGCTCACGAGGGTGACGCCGAAGCGGCCGCGGCGGCGCGCGCTCTGGGCGTGCTGCTGCTGCGCTCGCACGAGATCGACGCCGCCTGATCCCGACCGGATGGGCCCGGACTGGATGGGCCCGGACAGGATGAGGCCCGGCCCTCCCGCGCCGTTGCAGGAGGGCCGGGCCCGGTCTGGCGGTGCTACAGGCCGAGCTTCTCCGCCGCGAGACGGGATCCCTCGACCCGGGCCGCGATCTTCTGGAACGCCACGTCGCGCGCGAAGTCGGGCGAGCCGTGGTTGGGCTTCTCATCGATGGAGAACGGCGAGAAGCCGCAGTCGTCGGTGGACCCGATCTGGTTCTTGTCGATGAAGTTCGCCGCCCGGATGAGATTGTCGGCGATCTCCTGCGGGGATTCCACGCGCGGCGACTGCGTGACCGTCGACCCGATGTAGGCCATCTGCGTGACGCCGTCGGCGTCGGAGCGCAGGTTCTCCCCGATCGAGGCGAACACCGGGTCCTTGTCCCGCTCGGACGCGAGCTGGATGAGGAAGTACCCGGCGTTGATGTCGAACATCGACGCGAGCAGGTTGTTGTAGGGCACGTCCGCGGAGTGCACGGAGTCGCGGTCACCGCCGGGGCAGGTGTGGATGCCGATGTTCTTGCGTTCCTCGGCCGAGAACCGCGCCATCACCCGGTTGTTCAGCTCGATGAAGTGCGGCAGCAGCCCGGCGCCGGTCCACGGGTTGCGCGGGTCCTCACGGGTCGCGAGACGACCCTCGGTGAAGTCGACGGAGACGCGGGCCGCGCCGGCGGCGAACGCCTCGCGGATGTCCTTCTCGCACTCGTCGATCAGCGCGGCCTCGAAGTCCTCGCGGGAGTAGCCCTCCACCGGGTCCTTGAGCGGGTAGAGCAGCGCGAGCATCGACGGCGCGATGACGGCCTGCTTCATCGGCTTGGTGGCGTAGGGAATCGATTTCTTGAGCGAGTCGGCCGCGTGCTGGTTGTACACGAACGGGCCGCGCTCGAGCTTCGGGAGCTGGCGGCCGTGACCGTCGGCGAAGATCGCGAAGAACTGGCCGCCCGGGCCGAGGCTCGGCGCGAGGCCGGTACCGGCGAGGGTGGTGGCGATGGGGTAGGTGGCGAAGCTGGACCAGCGCTGCTCGCCGTCGGAGATGATCGGCGAACCGGTGGCCTCGAAGCGCTCGATCGAGTCCTTGACCGCGGCTTCCTGCAGCTTCTCCAGGTCCTCCTGGCCGATCTCGCCGGCGTCGAACTTGGCGTAGGCCTCCTGCAGCTTGGCCGGACGCGGCAGGGACCCCACCGGCTCGGTGGGCAGCCCGGTGGCGGTGCGGGGATCGTAATCGGCCATGGACGAATCTCCTCCTTGAGACTCACGAGTACACCGGCACACCCCCAGAAAGGCACGCCACGGGGTCTCGGTGGGCAGATCAGTGATCGAGGGAGACAGGTCTGTCTCAAACTCGATTCCGAAGCGTAGACCTGTGCGCATGTGTGGTCAACGACAGATCTCGGGCCCAATTCCACTCATTCTTGCCGTCCCCGCCCGGGGTGTGATAGCGGCTACATGTCGCCCTTCCCGGGCCCGCTACGGGCTGCGACGGTCACCGTGGCGGCTGCACCGGGCCGTCCATCCGACGGGGTTCACCTGCACCACCATCCGTCGCGCACAGTCCGGGCAGTACCTCGGCGGCTCCAGCTCGCGGCGGGCGGCGCAGCGCGGGTGGACGCCCTCGGCCGCGGGCCGGCCGCACTGGTCGCAGAACGCCGTCACCGGGGCCGTCACAGCGTGTCGTTGAGGGCCTTGATCGGCATCTGCAGCTCGCCGAGCAGGTCGATGTCGGACTCCGCGGGCCGGCCCAGCGTCGTGAGGTAGTTGCCGACGATGACGGCGTTGATGCCGCCGAGCAGCCCGCGGCGCGCCCCCAGGTCACCGAGGGTGATCTCGCGGCCGCCCGCGAACCGCAGCACGGTGCGCGGCATGGCGAGCCGGAACGCGGCGACGGCACGCAGCGCGTCCGGGCCGGCCATCGGCTCCTGGTCCCCGAACGGGGTGCCCGGACGCGGGTTGAGGAAGTTCAGCGGCACCTCGTCGGGGGTGAGCGCGGCGAGCTGCCCGGCGAACTCGGCGCGCTGCTCCAACGTCTCCCCCATGCCCAGGATGCCGCCGCAGCAGACCTCCATGCCGGCCTCGCGCACCAGCCGCAGCGTCTCCGCACGCTCCTCCCAGGTGTGCGTGGTGACCACGTTCGGGAAGTGCGAGCGGGCGGTCTCCAGGTTGTGGTTGTAGCGGTGCACGCCCATGGCGGCGAGCGCGTCGACCTGCTCGGGGCTGAGCATCCCCAGCGAGCACGCGATGTTGATGTCGATCTCGTCCTTGATCGCCGTGATGCCCGCGGCGACCTGGGTCATCAGCCGCTCGTCCGGCCCGCGGACGGCGGCGACGATGCAGAACTCGGTGGCCCCGGTCTTGGCGGTCTGCTTGGCCGCCTCGACGAGCGCGGGGATGTCGAGCCACGCCGAGCGCACCGGGGAGGCGAACAGGCCCGACTGCGAGCAGAAGTGGCAGTCCTCGGGGCACCCGCCGGTCTTGAGCGAGATGATCCCCTCGACCTCGACGTCCGGGCCGCACCAGCGCATCCGCACGTCGTGGGCGAGCTGCAGCAGCTCGTCGAGGGCGTCGTCGGGGAGCCGGAGGATCTCGAGGACCTGGGCCTCGTCGAGGCCGACTCCGTCCTCGAGCACCTGGGTACGGGCGGTGGTCAGGATCGGGGTCTCGGTGGTCGTCACGAGTCGGGAGTCTGCCATCCGCCCCCCAGCGCGGGCGAAAGACTGTGACGGGCGACGGCCGCGAAGTCGGCGGGGGCGAGCGCGCCCGCCCCCTCCGGCACCGCGCCCACCAGCGCGACCCCGGTGACGGCGGGCAGGTCGCCGACGTTGCACCGGGCCGCCAGGTCGGGGTCGCGAGGCCACGCCCCGACGACGACGCCCACGCACCCGAGGCCCCGGTGGCGCAGCGCCTCCACCGTCAGCGCCGTGTGGTTGAGCGTGCCCAGCCCGGCCGTGGCGACGACGAGCACCGGGGCCGCCAGCGCCGCGGCCACGTCGGCCAGGGTCCCGCCGCCGTCGTCGAGGCGGACGAGCAGCCCGCCCGCCCCCTCCACGAGCACCAGGTCGTGGTCACCGGCCAGCTCCCGGGCCGCGACCGCGGCGTCGGCCGCGGTCACCGGCCGCGTTCCGGCCCGGCGCGCAGCGGTGGCCGGCGCCAGCGGCTCGGGGAACCGGCCCAGCTCCCGGCCGGTGACGCCGGGCGCGAGCCGCGCGACGTCGGCCAGGTCGCCGGGCTCCCCCGGCGCCACACCGGTCTGCGCGGGCTTGAGCACCGCCACCCGCTCCCCCGCGGCCAGGGCCAGGGCGGCCACCGCGGCGGTGACGACGGTCTTGCCCACCCCGGTACCGGTGCCGGTGACGACGAGCACCCGCCCGCTCATCGGCGCCCCCGGTGGTCATCGCGTGGCGGCCGGCTCGCGCCCGGGTGCGGCGCTCCACACACCGGTGGGCCGGCTGCGCGGGGCGGGACCGACCGCCCTCGCGCCGCGGTCATCGGGCCGCCGCCGGGGCCAGGACGTCGGCGAGGACCGCGCGGACCCGCGCCAGCTCGGCGTCGGTGACGGTGGCGCGGGCCGTCAGCCGCAGCCGGCTGGTGCCCGCCGGGACCGACGGCGGGCGGAAGCACCCGACGCGCACACCGAGCTCGGCGCAGCGCCGGGCCGCCGCGAACGCCCGCTCGGGCTCCCCCAGCACCACCGACACCACCGCCGACGGCGGGGCCGGCACCCCCGCGGCGGCCGCCAGCTCCGCAGCCACCCGCAGCGCGGCGGCCGGGCGGCCGGGTTCGGCGCCGAGCACCCGCAGCGCGGCCAGGGCGGCGCCCACCGAGGCCGGGGCGAGGCCGGTGTCGAAGATGAACGAGCGCGCGCTGTCCACCAGGTGCGCGATCACCGCGGAAGGGCCGAGCACCGCGCCGCCCTGGCTGCCCAGCGCCTTGGACAGGGTGACGGTGGCGACCACGTCGTCCGCGCCGGCCAGCCCGACCGCGGCGAGCAGCCCGCGCCCGCCCGGGCCGCACACGCCCAGCCCGTGCGCCTCGTCGACGACGAGCAGCGCCCCGCGCGCCCGGCACACCGCGTGCAGCTCGCGCAGCGGCGCGAGCCCGCCGTCGACGCTGTTCACGCTGTCGGTGACGACGAGCGCGCGTTCCTCGGTGCGGGCGGCCAGCGCCGCGTCGACGCCTGCGGGGTCCGTCACGACCGCGATCCGGGCGCGCGACAGCCGGCAGGCGTCCACGAGGGAGGCGTGGTTGGCGGCGTCGGAGACGACCAGCGAGCCCGACCCGGACAGCGCCGTGACGACGCCCAGGTTGGCCGCGTACCCCGAGGAGAACACCAGGGCGGCGGCCGACCCGCAGAACGCGGCCAGCTCGCGCTCCAGCTCGGCGTGCAGGGTGGTGGAGCCGGTGACCAGTCGCGATCCGGTGGACCCCGCGCCCCAGGCGCGCACCGCGTCGACGGCGCCGGCGATCACCCGCCGGTCGCTCGACAGCCCGAGGTAGTCGTTGCCGGCGAGGTCGATGCCGGGCTCGTCGGCGGCGCGCGGGGCGAGCTCGCGGCGCAGCCCGGCGGCACGGCGGGCGGCGGCGTGGTCGGCGAGCCAGGCCAGCGGGTGCGTCGCAGACTCCATGGGTCCGACCCTATGCGGGTGTCGCGGCCGGGCCCGTCCAGGTGGTCCTGCGGCGGTGCGCCGCGAACCCGGCGCGGCCGTAGACACCGAGCGCGCCGGTCGGGTTGTCCGCGTCGACGGTGAGCGAGGACCGCGCGTACCCGGCCGCCGCCCCCGCGGCGAGCACCCGGGCGAGCAGCGCCCCCGCCACCCCCCGGCCGCGCCACTCCCGCACCGTCCCGACGGTGGCGACGTGCAGCTCCCGGATCCCGGTGCGCGCGGTCTCGGCGGTGAACTCCATCGCCAGGACGTACCCGGCGACGTCCCCGGACGGCGTGCACGCGGCGACCGAGACCTCCGGCCGGAAGTTGCGGCTGCCGGTCTCGTGGTGGCGCCACTCCTGCGCGCTGAGCGCGGTGGACCCCCAGTGGTCGACGAACGCCGCGTTGTGCGCGATGCGCAGCGGCTCGTCCCAGCGGTCGGCGTCGTAGACCGGGCCGAGCCCCACCATCCGCAGCCCGTCGGGCAGCGGCACCGGACGGACCGGCTGCGCCAGATCGCGGCGCAGCTCCGCCCACCACCGCACCGGGGTGAGCCCCGAGCCCGACGCCAGCGCGACGGCGTCGGGCAGCGCGTCGTCGACCCAGAGCGCCACGACGGCGTCCCGCTGCGCCGCCCGGCGCCGCGCGCGGTCGAGCAGCGCCGTGCCCAGGCCCCGGCCCCGGTAGGCCGGGTGCACCGCGCCGTCGACGACCACCCGGCGGAAGCCCCCGGTCCGCAGCGGCATCATCGCCGCCGCGACGGGGCGCCCGCCGTCGAGCACGAGCAGCGAGTCGGCCGCGAGGTCGAGATCGGGGGCGGTCAGCTCCTCGGCGCAGTCGGCCTCGTCGTAGTGCTCCCCGACCCGGTCGACCTCCTCGCAGGCGCTGAGCAGCTCGGCCCACAGCCCGGCGTCCCCGGGCGTCATGGGGCGCTGCGTCAGGGTGCTGGTCACGGGGCCCGACGCTAGCGCCGGGCCCCGCCCGCGCGCCCCTGGTTTACGCCGCCGCCGCCACCGCGCACACCCCGGCGGTGATCGTCGCGAGGTCGTCGGCGGTGCAGACGTAGGGCGGCATCGTGTAGACGAGGTCGCGGAAGGGCCGCAGCCACACCCCGGCGTCGACGGCCGCGGCGGTGGCCGTGCCCATGTCGACGGGACGGTCGAGCTGCACCACCCCGATCGCGCCCAGCACCCGGACGTCGACGACGCCGGGAAGGTCCCGCGCGGGGGCCAGGCCGGCGGCCAGCGCCGTCTCGATCCCGCGCACCGCACCGCGCCAGTCCTGCTCGACGAGCAGCCGCACCGAGGCCCGCGCGACGGCCGCGGCCAGCGGGTTGCCCATGTAGGTGGGCCCGTGCATGAGCACCCCGGCCGCCCCGTCGGAGATGCCGCGCGCCACCTCGGACGTGCACAGCGCGGCCGCCATCGTCAGGTACCCGCCGGTCAGGGCCTTGCCGACGCACATCACGTCCGGGGCGACCCCGGCGTGGTCGGCGGCGAACAGCTCCCCCGTGCGCCCGAAACCGGTGGCGATCTCGTCGAACACCAGCAGCACGTCGTGGGTGAGGCACAGCTCGCGCAGCACGTGCAGGTAGCGCGGGTCGTGGAAGCGCATGCCCCCGGCGCCCTGCACCACCGGCTCGACGATCACCGCGGCCAGCTCGTCGGCGTGCCGCTCGACCAGCTCGGCCAGCTCCGCGACGTAGGCCGTCTCGAACGCCCGCGGCGGCGCGGAGGCGAACACCTGGTGTGGCAGCACGTCGGTCCACAGCGAGTGCATGCCACCGTCGGGGTCGCAGACGCTCATCGCGCCGAACGTGTCGCCGTGGTAGCCGCCACGCCAGGTCATCAGCCGGTGCTTCTCCGGCCGCCCCCGGGAGCGCTGGTACTGCAGCGCCATCTTGATCGCGACCTCCACCGACACCGACCCGGAGTCGGCGAGGAAGACGTGCTCGAGGCCGTCGGGGGTGACCTCGACGAGGAGCCGGGCCAGCTCGACCGCCGGGGAGTGGGTGAGCCCGCCGAACATGACGTGGCTCATCGCCCCGAGCTGGTCGCGCACGGCCGCGTCGAGGACGGGGTGGGCGTAGCCGTGGATGGCCGCCCACCACGAGGACATGCCGTCGACGAGGCTGCGCCCGTCGCCGAGGTGCAGCCGGACCCCGTCCGCCGACGCCACCGGCAGCGGATCGACCGTGCCCGGCATCGGGGCGTACGGGTGCCACACGTGTTGCCGGTCGGCCTGGAGCAGGGTCTCGGTCGCCAGCGTGTCGGGATCCACGGGCGGCGAGCGTAGCCGCCGGACTCGACTAGGCTCGTAGGCCATGTCCGCCGCTGCCCACCCGCATCCGGCGCTGTCGCGCCGCCGCGAGCTGGGCGCGACGAGCGCCCGGTCGCTGCTGCTCACCGTGCTGGGCGAGTTCGTGCTCCCGCGTGACGAGCCGGTGTGGACGCAGATCCTCATCGACGTGCTCGGGGAGCTGGGTGTGGAGCCGAAGTCGGCGCGCCAGGCGCTGGCCCGCACCGCGGCCGAGGGCCTGCTGGAGTCCGACCGGGCCGGGCGCCGGGTCCGTTGGTCGCTCACGGCGTCGGGCAGGCGGCTGCTGTCCGACGGCGCGGCGCGGATCTACGGGTTCGGCACCTCGGACCGGCCGTGGGACGGGCGCTGGCTGGTCCTGCTGGTCAGCGTGCCCGAGTCGCGGCGCCAGCTCCGGCACCGGCTGCGCACCCGGCTCGCCTGGGCGGGGCTCGGCTCACCCGCCCCCGGCGTGTGGGTGTCGCCCGACCCCGGCAAGCAGGACGAGGTGGCCGACGTCGTCGCCGACCTGGAGCTCACCGGCGTCACCAGCTCGTTCGTCGGACCGTTCGGCGAGATCGGCGCCGAACGCGACATCGTCGCCGGGGCCTGGGACCTCGCCGAGGTCGAGGCCGCCTACGAGGAGTTCCTCGACGCGTTCGCCGACGCCGAGCCGGCCACCCCGGCCGAGGTACTGGCCCACCAGATCCACCTCGTGCACGCGTGGCGCCGCTTCCCGTTCCTCGATCCCCAGCTGCCCGCCGAGCTGCTGCCCGCCGGGTGGGCGGGCGCACGGGCCGCGCAGCGCTTCGCGCACCTGCACGCCCGTTGGGACCGCACCGCCCAGCAGCACTGGAAACGCCTGGTCGGAAGCGCGCACGGCGGATGACGCTGCGGTCGTTCGAGGACATCTACCTCCAGGCGGGCGACGACCTCGCCGCCGTCCCGTGGGCCGAGCTGCGCCCCCGGCCCGCGCTCGTGGAGTGGCTCGACAGCCGCCCCGACCGGCCCGGCGCCACCGCGCTGGTGATCGCCTGCGGTTTCGGCGACGACGCCGAGGAGCTCGCCCGCCGCGGCTACGCCGTGCGCGCGTTCGACGTGGCCCCGACCGCCATCGCCCGGTGCCGCGAGCGCTTCCCCGACTCCCCCGTCGACTACCGGGTGGCCGACCTGTTCGCGCTGCCCGCCGACTGGTCCGGCGGCCACGACCTCGTCGTGGAGATCCAGACCGTCCAGTCCCTGCCGCGGGACGTGCGGCGCGAGACGATCACGGCCGTCGCGGCGACGGTCGGGCGGGGCGGCGAGCTGTTCGTCCGCGCCTCCGGCCGCGACGACGACGAGCCGACACCGCACCGGCCGTGGCCGGTCAGCCGCGCCGACCTGGCCGTCCTGGCCGACGCCGGGTTGAGCGAGGAGCGCTTCGACGACACCCGCGACGCCCGGGGCGGGCGCTGGTTCCACGCCGCCTACCGCCGCGCCTGATCACCGCCCGCACCCCCGGAACCCGTTCAGCCGAGGCAACCCGGGCCGAGCAGGGCCTTCAGATCGCCCATCAGCGCGGAGGACTGGGTGACCTTCAGGCCGTCGTCGAGGCGCAGCACCGTGGTTCTCGAGCCGTTGACCAGCGCGAGGTGCACCTCCGACGAGCCGGGGTGGTGACTGAGCACCTCCTTGAGCCTGCTCACCCGCTGCGGGGTGACGAGCTCGGTGCGCATGCTCACCTTCACCGGTGCCGCGGGGCCGCCACCGGCCACCGTGAGGTCGGGCAGGGCCAGGTCGTTGACGATCAGCGACACGCGGTCGTCGCGGCGGTTGACCCGCCCCTTGACCAGCACGATCGCGTCCTCGGCGACGTCGACGCCGACCACCTGGTAGCAGCGCGGGAAGAACAGCACCTCGATGCCACCCGCGAGGTCCTCCAGCTGCGCCGACGCCCACGGCTCGCCGTTCTTGTTCACCCGCCGGTTGACGTTCGCGAGAATGCCGCCGACGGTGACCTGGTGCCCGTCGGGCACATCGCCGCCGACGATCGCCGAGATCGGGGTGTCGGTCTTGGCCGAGAGCACCTGCTCCACCCCGTGCAGCGGGTGGCCGGAGACGTAGAGGCCGAGCATCTCCCGCTCGACGGCGAGCTTGTGCTTGGGGTCCCACTCCTGGTCGGAGACCTTCACGTCGAACACCGAGTCGAGCTCGGAGCCACCGGTGCCGTCCATCGAGCCGAACAGGTCGAACTGGCCCATCGACGCGGCCTTCTTCGTGCTCATCACCGCGTCGATCGCGTCGGCGTGCACCAGCAGCAGGGCCTTGCGGGGATGCCCGAGGGAGTCGAACGCCCCCGCCTTGATCAGCGACTCGATGACCTTCTTGTTGCAGACGACGGCGTCGACCTTGCGCAGGAAGTCGGAGAAGTCGGCGAAGTCGCCCTTGTCCCGGCGGGCCGCGACGATCGCGTCGACGACGTTCACACCGACGTTCCGGATGCCGCCGAGCCCGAACCGGATGTCGGTGCCGACCGGCGCGAAGTTGCGCACCGAGGAGTTGACGTCGGGAGCCAGCACCGTGATGCCCATGCGGCGGCACTCCGCCAGATAGATCGCGGCCTTGTCCTTGTCGTCGCGCACCGAGGTCAGCACGCCCGCCATGTACTCGGCCGGGTAGTTGGCCTTGAGGTACGCCGTCCAGTACGAGACGAGCCCGTAGGCCGCGGTGTGGGCGCGGTTGAAGGCGTAGTCGGAGAACGGGAGCAGGATGTCCCAGAGCTTCTTGACGGCCTCGGCGGAGTAGCCGTTGTCCTTCATGCCCTGCGCGAAGCCGGCGTACTCCTTGTCGAGGATCTCCTTCTTCTTCTTGCCCATCGCGCGGCGCAGCAGGTCGGCCTTGCCGAGCGAGTAGCCGGCCAGCACCTGGGCGATGGCCATGACCTGTTCCTGGTACACGATCAGGCCGTAGGTCTCGCCGAGGACCTCCTTGAGGGGCTCCTCCAGCTCCGGGTGGATCGGGGTGATCTCCTGGCGGCCGTTCTTGCGGTCGGCGTAGTCGTTGTGCGCGTTGGCGCCCATCGGGCCCGGCCGGTAGAGCGCGCTGACCGCGGAGATGTGCTCGAACTCGGTGGGGGCCATGCGCCGCAGCAGGTCGCGCATCGGGCCGCCGTCGAGCTGGAAGACCCCGAGCGTGTCGCCGCGGGAGAGCATCTCGT
Organism: Pseudonocardia sp.; assembly: GCA_029263115.1. GTDB lineage: Bacteria > Actinomycetota > Actinomycetes > Mycobacteriales > Pseudonocardiaceae > Pseudonocardia. The sequence goes on from JAJCYC010000204.1 coordinate 19,661, forward strand.
AGGTGGCGACGTCGTCGAGCTCGAGAGCGTCGATGTCGAGCGGCGGCTTGCCGTTGAGCTCGATGTTCTCCAGCGCGTCGTCGATGATCGTGAGGTTGCGCAGGCCGAGGAAGTCCATCTTCAGCAGGCCGAGCGTCTCGCAGGCGCCCATGTCGAACTGCGTGATGATGGCGCCGTCGGAGTCACGACGCTGGATCGGGATGACGTCGATCAGCGGCTTCGACGACATGATCACGCCAGCGGCGTGCACGCCCCACTGCCGCTTGAGGCCCTCCAGGCCGCGCGCGGTGTCGATGATCTCCTTGACCTGGGCGTCGGCCTCGTAGAGCGCGCGTACCTCGGTGGCCTCGGAGTAGCGCTTGTGCGCCGGGTCGAACACCCCCGAGAGCGGGATGTCCTTGCCCATGACGGCGGGTGGCATCGCCTTGGTGATCCGGTCGGCCACCGCGTAGCCGGGCTGGCCGAACAGCACCCGCGCCGAGTCCTTGATCGCGGCCTTGGCCTTGATCGTGGAGTAGGTGATGATCTGCGCGATCCGGTCCTCGCCGTACTTCTCCGTGGTGTAGCGGATCATCTCGCCGCGGCGGCGCTCGTCGAAGTCCATGTCGATGTCGGGCATCGAGATGCGCTCGGGGTTGAGGAACCGCTCGAAGAGCAGCTTGTGGCGGATCGGGTCGAGATCGGTGATGCCCAGCGCGTACGCGACCAGCGACCCGGCCGCGGAACCGCGCCCGGGACCGCACCGGATGCCGACCGACTTGGCGTGCTGGATGAGGTCGGCGGTGACCAGGAAGTAGCCCGGGAACCCCATCTGGATGATGACGCCGACCTCGTAGTCGACCTGGGTGCGGTACTGCTGGGTGAACCCGTTCGGGAAGCGCGTGTGCATCCCCCGCTCGACCTCCTTGACCAGCCAGCTCTCCTCGGACTCCCCCTCCGGGACGGGCGCCCGGGGCATCAGGTCCTGGCCCTCGGCGAACTCGATGTTCACCCGCTCGGCGACCAGCAGCGTGTTGTCGCAGGCCTCGGGGAACTCCCCGTCCCACTGTGCGCGCATCTCCGCGGGCGACTTCAGGTAGAAGTCCTGCGCGTCGAACTTGAACCGGTTCGGGTCGGCGAGGGTCTTGCCGGTCTGGACGCACAGCAGCACCTCGTGCGGCTTGGCGTCCTCGGCGTAGGTGTAGTGCAGGTCGTTGGTGGCCAATCCGGGCAGGTCGAGCTGCTTCTTGAGCCGGTGCAGGTCGTCGCGGACGCGGCGCTCGATCTCGATGCCGTGGTCCATCAGCTCGCAGAAGAAGTTGTCCTTGCCGAAGATGTCGCGGTAGTCGCTGGCGGCCTGGCAGGCGTCGTCGAAGCGGTCCCGCTGCAGCAGCCGCTGCACCTCGCCGGACGGGCAGCCGGTGGTGGCGATGATCCCCTTGCCGTAGGTCTCCAGCAGCTCGCGGTCCATCCGGGGCTTGTAGTAGTAGCCCTCCAGGCTGGCCAGCGACGAGAGCCGGAACAGGTTGTGCATGCCCTCGGTGTTCTCCGCGAGCAGCGTCATGTGGGTGTACATCTCACCCGGGTTGTCTGTATCAACCGGCGCTGACGCGCCAGCACGACCCAGGGTGGCGCGCTTGCGCTCGTGCCGGCTGCCCGGAGAGAGGTAGCCCTCCATGCCGATGATCGGCTTGACCCCGTACGCCTTGGCCTTGCGCCAGAACTCGTAGGCGCCGAACACGTTGCCGTGGTCGGTCATCGCCAGCGCGGGCATGCCCATCCGGGCGGACTCGGCGAACAGGTCGTCCAGCCGGGCGGCTCCGTCGAGCATGGAGAACTCGGTGTGCACGTGCAGGTGCACGAACGAGTCCCCCTGGGACGACGCGGCCGACGACACGAGACGGCTCCTTCCCGGCCCGGCCGGACCACGGTCGACCGGCCGCCGACGATGGCAGGTTTCGGGGACGAGAGGCCCAATCTAGTGCCGTCCCCCGTCGGTTCCGGGCATCGGGCGGGGGTCGTCGGAAAGACCCAGCTCATGGCGGTCCGGCGTGTCGCGCTGGTCAAGATCGCCCGGCAGTGCTATCGCCGCGTCCGGCGGAACTGTCGGACCAGCCCGTCAGGATGCGACGATGTACCCGGGAGGTGGCGCCGCATGTCCGTGCAGCAGGACGACCGGTTCGTGCACGACGGTCCGTGGACCGAGGAGGACTTCCTGGCCCTGCCCGAGGACCGCTACGTCGAACTGCTCGACGGAGCATTGCTGATGAGCCCGTACGCGGGCAGCCGTCACCAGCGGCTGTCGTTCCGGCTCGCCGTTGCGCTGGAGTCGGCGCGGCCGTCCGGCATGGAGGTGCTCGAGACGGTCAACGTCCGGGTCGCGCCCGGCCGGATCCTGATCCCCGATCTCGTCGTGGTGACCCGCCTGGACGACGACGTCACCGTGTTCGACGCCGACGACGTCGCGCTGGTCGCCGAGATCGTCAGCCCGGGCAGCGCGGCCACCGACCGGGCGATCAAGCCGAGGCTGTACGCCGAGGCGGGCATCCCGCACTACCTGCGCGTCGAGCTCACGGGCCCGGTGGCCATGCCGCACCGGCTCCACGACGGCCGCTACCTGGCCGGCGCAGCTGGTCCGGTGCTGCGGCTGGACGACCCGTTCCCGGTCGAGCTCGACCTGGTGGTGCTGCTGGCGGCCCACCGACCACCGACCTGACCGGGCTCAGCCGGGCGGCAGCGGGCCGTCGTCGGGCACCGGGCCGACCACGCCGGCCTGCTCGGGCAGCAGCGGGGACAGCGCCACGCCGGTCACCGGCGTGTCCACCGGGGCGGCGTCCACCGCGCGTACCCCCGGCCGGGCGGCCAGCGCGGCCAGCCCGGACCGGTCGGCGGTGACCAGAACCGCCAGCACGCAGCGGCAACCGCGGGCGGCCAGCGCGGCGGCCTCGGCGGCGGCGACCCGGGCGGGTCGGCCGGTCAGCCGGGCCGCGTCGGCGGCGGCGTCCCGGCGCGCGGCCGCCTGGGCGAGCACCAGTTGGCGACGGACGGCGGTCGTCGGGTCGGGCTCGTCGACCGGCGACAATAGCTCGAACCGGAGGGCGGTCTGCACCCGCTCCAGCGGCACCCGGAACACCGCGGTGACCGATCGGGCGCCCGCCACGAGGGTCGCGGCCCCGGCGGCCTCCATCGGGGACGTGAACTGCACGAGCGCCGGCACCTCGGGCGCCCCGGGAGGCGGCAGCCGGGCCGGCAGGGCCGCCAGGTAGGCGGCCACCGCGGTGCCGGACTCCGGCCCGAGGCGTACCGCGTCGACGGACTCCGGCGGTTCCGGCCCGCCCGCCGATCGGGATCCCGCCAGCCAGGCGATCGCGAGCAGCGCCAGCGCACAGACCAACAGCGCCGACAGGTGCCGGGACCGACCGCCAGGTCCACCCCCCTCGCGCGGGCCACCCACCGGCCGCGAACCACCGCTCGCCCCGGAGCCACCCGCCAAGGTCATCGGTCACCGCTGCGGCGGTGATCGTCGTTCGGGGAGGAAAGCGGCAGCCACGTGTCCGCTTTCCTTCCCGAACAGGGATCACCCGGGCCGGCCGACCATGCGGGAGCCTGCTTACCCGGGCCCGGGCCGGGACCGGTCATCCGTCCCCGCGCAGCAGGTCCAGCGCCCGGGCCAGATCGTCGGGGTACTCGCTGGTGAACTCGACCCACGACCCGCCGGCGGGGTGGGCGAAGCCCAGCTGACGGGCGTGCAGCCACTGCCGGGTCAACCCGAGCCGGGTGGTCAGCACGGGGTCGGCGCCGTAGGTGAGGTCGCCCACGCACGGGTGGCGCAGCGCGGACATGTGCACCCGGATCTGGTGGGTACGACCGGTCTCCAGGCCGATCTCCAGCAGGCTGGCCGCCGGGAACGCCTCGACGGTGTCGTAATGGGTGATGCTCGGCCGACCACCGGCCACCACCGCCCACCGCCAGTCGTGCCGGGGATGCCGGTCGATGGGCGCGTCGACGGTGCCCCGGGACGGGTCGGGATGGCCCTGCACGACGGCGTGGTAGCGCTTGGTGACCTCGCGCTGCTTGAACGCCCATTTCAGCGCGGTGTAGGCGCGCTCCGACTTGGCGACCACCATGACCCCGGTGGTGCCGGCGTCCAGCCGGTGCACGATGCCCTGCCGCTCGGCCGCCCCGGAGGTGGACAACCGCAGGCCGAGCGCGGTGAGACCGGCGGTCACCGTGGGCCCGGTCCAGCCCGGACTGGGATGCGCGGCCACCCCGACCGGCTTGTCGACCACCGCGATGTCGTCGTCGCTGTGCAGCAGGGTGAGGCCCTCGACGACCTCGGCGGCGACCGGCTCGCTCGGCGCCGGCCGGGCCGGCTCGGGCAGGGTGACCTCCAACCAGGTGCCGGCGACCAGCCGGTCGGACTTACCCAGCGCGCGCCCGTCCGACACCACCTGGCCGTCCTGCACCAGGGCGGCCACCACCGTGCGCGACAGCCCCAGCATCCGGGACAGCCCGGCGTCCACCCGCATGCCGTCCAGCCCGTCGGGGACCGGCAATGTCCGGGCCGTCATCGCACGATCCGGTTGCCGTACTCGTCGCGGCTGTCGTCGCGGGAGCGGGTGCCGTCCAGTTCCCGACCCAGCAGCGCGAGGAGCACCAGCAGGGCGCCGCCGACGCAGATCGCCATGTCGGCGACGTTGAACACCGGCCAGGCCAACCCGTCCGGTTCCAGCACCGAGATGAAGTCGACCACCCGACCGACCATCGGGCCCGGCGCCCGGAACATCCGGTCGGTGAGGTTGCCCAGCGCGCCGCCGAGCACCAGCCCCAGGGCCACCGCCCAGCCCGGCGAGCGCAGCCGGCCGGCCACCCTGAAGATCGCCACCACCACCCCCACCGCAATCAGGGTGAGCAGCCAGGTCATGCCGGTGGCCAGCGCGAACGCGGCGCCGGCGTTGCGCACCAGCTGGACGTAGAGCAGCCCGTCGAACACGGTCACCGGCGGCCGGCCCTCCAGGTGCCGCACCGCGACGATCTTGGCGCCCAGGTCGAGTGCCCAGGCGTTGAGCGCGATCAGGGTGAGCATCAGCACCCGACGAGGGCGCGGGGTCGGCACGACGGGCAGCGGACCGGTCGGATCGTCCTCATCGGCGGGACGATACGGCTCGAACAGGTCGCTCATGCCACGATTGTCCACGCACCGTCAGGCCTGGCCGGTCTCGCCCCGCCACCGGGCCAGCCGGCCCGCCCGGTCGACCGCCCGGATGCGTTCCTCGGCGCGGATGCGTGCGGCCGCGGTGGTGACCACCAGCAGCTGGTCGCGCTCCTTCAATCGGGTGTCCGGGCCGGGGGTGAACCCGGCTCCGTCGCGCACGACCAGGCTGACCCCGGCCCCGGTGGGCAGCCGCAGCTCCCGCAGGTATACACCGTGCAGTTTCGAGCCGACCGGGATCCGGACCTGAAGCAGGTCGGCCGACAGCTCGTCCAGCGGCGCGGCGTCGACCTGGATCTCGGCGGCCTCACCGTCCCGGGACACCCCGAGCAGCCGCGCCACCCGGGGCAGGGTGGTGCCCTGCAACAGGGTCAGCGCCACCACCAGGACCAGGACCACGTCCACCAGCAGCCGGGCGTCCGGACTGGTGGGATTGGCGGTCAGCGCGATCAGCGCGAGCACGATCGGCACCGCCCCGCGCAGCCCGGACCAGGACAGGAACGCCTGCTCCCGCCACGGCACCCGGTACGGGACCGCGGCGGCAAGCACCGACAGCGGGCGGGCCACCAGCAGCAGGACCAGCCCGGCGGCCAGGGCCGGCAGCAGCGCCCCGCGCAGCGCGCCGGGCGAGGCGTACAGCCCGAGCAGCACGAACAGCCCGATCTGGGCCAACCATCCGGTGCCCTCGGCGAAGGAGAGCACGCCCGCGCGGTGCGGCAGCCGCGAGTTACCCAGGATCAGCGCCGCTACGTAGGTGGCCAGGAACCCCGAGGCGTGCGCCAGCTGTCCGCCGGCGTAGGCCAGCACGCACACCGACAGGGTGGCCAGCGGGTAGAGCCCGGTGGCCGGCAGCGCGGCGCCGCGCAGCGCCCGGGCGCCGCCGAGCCCCAGCAGCGCGCCGATCGCCGCGCCGGCGGCCAGTTCGTAGACCACCAGCGCCGGGCTCCACCAGCGCAGCGGGTCCGGCGAGGCCAGCAGCACCACGGCTATCACCACCGGGGCGTCGTTGAGCCCGGACTCCAGCTCCAGCGCACCGGACAGCTTCTTGCGGACCCCGATCCCGCGCAGCACGCTGAACACGGCCGCGGCGTCGGTGGAGGACAGCACCGCCCCCCACAGGAATGCCGTGCGCCAGTCCAGGTCGAGCAGCAGGTGCAGGCCCGCCGCGGTGACCGCGATGCTCACCGCGACCGACACGGTGGACAGCGCGATGCCCAGTCCGAGCGACGGCCGCACATCCGACCAGCGAGTGGTGAGACCGCCCTCGGTGAGGATCAGCACCAGCGCGGCCAGCCCGAGCGACTCGGTCAGCGCGGTGTCGTCGAACTGCACGCCCAGCACCGATTCGCCGAGCAGCATCCCGATGCCCAGGTAGAGCAGCAGCGACGGCAGACCCAGCCGGACCGAGGCACGCACCGCCACGACGCCGACCAGGACCACGGCCGACACCACGCCGAGCCACAGCTCCAGGGAGTTCACCCGCCGCTCCCCCTTCCGGCCATCGCCCAGGGGACCATCTCACCGCGGCCGACCAGCACCGACCGCGGCGGGTAGGCGGATCATCCGTGGCGTCACGCCGTCGGGTGCCGCGCGGACCGGGCGCCCCACGGGTCAGCCGGGGCCGCCGGCCAGCTCGCGCAGCACGGCGCGCAGGGTGTCGACCGCCCAGTCGAGCTCATCGGCGGTGACCACCAGCGGCGGGGCCAGCCGAACGGTCGAGCCATGGGTGTCCTTGGCCAGCACACCCCGCGCGGCGAGCCGCTCACAGACCTCCCGGCCGGTGCCCAGCGTCGGGTCGATGTCGATCCCGGCCCACAGCCCGATCGAGCGCACCCGGAGCACCCCGTGCCCGACCAGACCATCCAGCTCGGCAGCCAGGTGCCCACCGAGCGTTGCGGCGCGTCGCTGGAACTCACCGGTGCCCAGCAGCGCCACCACCTCGCGGCCGACCGCGCAGGCCAGCGGGTTGCCCCCGAACGTCGAGCCGTGCTGGCCGGGGCGCAGCACATCGAGCACCTCGCGGTCGGCCAGCACCGCGGACACCGGGACGACGCCGCCGCCGAGGGCCTTGCCCAGCAGGTAGACGTCGGGCACCACGCCGTCGTGCTGGCAGGCCAGGGTGCGCCCGGTCCGGGCCAGCCCGGACTGGATCTCGTCGGCGACGAACAGCACCCGGTGGCGGGTGCACAGCTCGCGGACCTGTTCGAGGTAACCGGGCGGCGGGAGGATCACCCCGGCCTCACCCTGGATCGGTTCCAGCAGCACCGCCACCGTGTCCCGGTCGATCGCCAGGGCCAGCGCCTCGACGTCGCCGAACGGTACCTGCCGGAAGCCCGGCGTGAACGGGCCGAAACCGGCCCTGGCCTCCGGGTCGTCGGAGAAGCTGATCACGGTGGTGGTCCGGCCGTGGAAGTTGCCCTGCGCGACCACGATGTTGGCCCGGCCGTCGAGGACCCCCTTGACCTCGTAGCCCCACTTCCGGGCGATCTTGACACCGCTCTCCACCGCCTCGGCACCGGTATTCATCGGCAGCACCGCCTGCTTGCCCACCAGCTCGGCCAGCTCCGCGCAGAATGGCCCGAACTGGTCGTGCCCGAAGGCCCGGCTGACCAGGGTGACCCGGTCCAGCTGGGCGCGGGCGGCGGCCAGCAGCCGGGGGTTGCGGTGCCCGAAGTTGACCGCCGAGTACGCGGCCAGGCAGTCGAGGTAGCGGTTGCCGTCGACGTCGGTGACCCAGGCCCCCTCGGCGTCGGCGATCACCACCGGCAGCGGGTGGTAGTTGTGCGCGGCGTGCGCCTCGGCCAGGGCCAGATGGGCGGGCGCGGTCGTCGGGCCGGCGCCGTGCCGGGGACGGCGGTCGTCGAGGGCCGTCACGGCCGTAGCTCCAGGGTGCAGCACTTGACCCCGCCGCCCGCCTTGAGCAGCTCCGAGACGTCCACCCCGACCGGCTGGTAGCCCCGTTCCCGCAGCTGCCCGGCCAGCCGGGTGGCCTGCGCGGCCAGCACCACGTGGTGGCCGTCGGACACCGCGTTGAGCCCGAGCACCGCAGCATCCTGGGCGCCGGCCAGCACCGCGTCCGGGAACAGCCGGCGCAGGGCCCGTCGGCTGGCCGGGCTGAACGCGGCCGGGTGGTAGGCGATCGTCCGGTCGTCGAGCACGGCGAGCGCGGTGTCCAGGTGGTAGTAGCGCGGGTCCACCAGCCGCAGCGACACCACAGCCACCCCGAACCGCCGTCCGACCTCGGCGTGCGCCTCCCGGGAGGTGCGGAACCCGGTGCCGGCGAGCACCACCCGGTCGGCGCCGGCACCGACCACCAGCAGGTCGCCCTCACCCTCGTTGACGTGCTCGGCCCCGACCGGGCGCAACCCGGCCACGCGCAGCCAGTCCAGGTAGGCGGGTGCCTCCCCGGCCCGCTCGGGATGCACGAACCGGGCCCCGAGCGCGCACCCGTCGATCACCAGACCACCGTTGGCGGCGAACACCATGTCGGGCTGTTCGGGCAGCGCCGGGATCAGCTCCACGGTGTGGCCGAGGTCGAGGTAGGTCCGGCGCAGGATGTCCCACTGCCGGTGGGCCAGGCCCCGGTCCACCGCCCGCCCCGGATCCATCCACGGATTGATCACGTAGCGGACGCCGAAGTGGTCGGGCGGGCACATGAGGTAGCGGCGGCGCCGGGCGCGGGACTCGACGGGCGCGGGGCTCGGGGTCTCCAGTAACACGGTCATGCCACCGACGATAGATCGGGCACCAGACGCAATCAACCAGCGTCTGTTGCGCCTTGAGCTATGATTTGTTGTGCATTATGTTTGCTACCAGTGATTTGTTCCATCAGGAGGTCTCGTGGACTCGATCGACCAGCACATTGTGGGATGTCTGCTGCGGGACGGGCGGGCCACCTTCGCCGAGATCGGCGGCCAGGTCGGGCTGTCCGCCCCGGCCACCAAGCGACGGGTCGACCGGCTGCGGGCGGTCGGCGCCATCCGCGGCTTCACCGCGGTGATCGATCCGGCGGCGCTGGGCTGGACCACCGAGGCCTATGTGGAGGTCTACTGCCGGGGAACCGTCTCGCCCGCCGAGCTGCGGCGCAGCCTCGAGCGGGTGCCGGAGGTGGTCGGCGCGTGCACCGTCTCCGGCGCGGCCGACGCGCTGCTGCACCTGCTGGCCAGCGACGTCCGGCACCTGGAGCAGGCGATGGAGCGGGTCCGGGACGAGCCGAACGTCGACCACACCGAGAGCGTGATCGTGCTGTCCCGGCTGATCGACCGGGCGAGGACCTGACGCCGGCCACGCCGCGGTCGGCCCCGACCACGCCCCGGACGAGGTCTCAGGCCGCAGCCGGTCACCAGGTGAGGGTGACCACCGATCGCGGCCGCCGGGGCAGGTCCTCGAGCGCGGCGGCCACCTCGGGCACCCGGTCGGGCGGCAGGCAGAGCCTCCGGGCCACCCACGCCGGGTCCTCGGGCAGCCGGGCCCCCCGTTCCCACCGGATGGCCGACGGCCGGATGCCCAGCTCGACCAGCACCGCGACCGCGTCGTCGGCGGTGGCCGGCGCACTGCGGTCCAGGCCGTGGAAGCGCTGCCACAGCGGGTCCAGCCAGGCCATCGGGTGCCGGGCGGTGAGCTCCATGACGACCCCGCCACGCGCGGCGGTGGTCAGCGCGGACAGGAACGGCGCCAGCTCGGGCGTGTTGTAGCCGACGTGGTGGCAGACCACCACATCGGCCTGTCCGGCCTGGTCCGCAGCCTCCGGCCAGGCCCCGAGCACCGTGCGGTGCGCGATACCCCGGGCCGCACAGTCCCGCTCGAACGCGGCGAGCATCCCGGGGTCGTGGTCCAGCCCGACCAGCATCCCGGCGGCATCGGCCAGTGCGATGCAGGCCGAGCCGCCGCCGCATCCGACGTCCAGCACCTGCCCCCGCGTGCCGCCGAGCAGACCGAGCGCGGTGCGCCGCGACGGGGTGTCCGCGGCGTCGGCCGGCGCACCGAAGTGCGCCGGGTCGTGCTTCCACGGGCTGTGCGGCGCGGCCGACACGATCTCCGGCGGCACCGCCCTGGCCTGCTGCACCGACCGCCAGCGCTCGGCTGCTCCCCTGTGCGTCGTGCTCACCCCGCCAGCATGCCAGCCCGGTCCGACCCGCGGGTCCGGCCCGGACCACCCGCGCTCAGGACACCGCGACCAGCACCCGGACCTGCGCGCCGCCGGTCACCGCGCCGACCAGCGTCGGGGCGGTCACCGGCCCGAAGGCCACCGCGGTGGCCAGCACCTCGCCGGCCAGGAACTCCTGTCGGGCCCGCACGGCACCGAGTACCTCGGGCGGCCCGTCCAGGGTGACCGTGATCCGGTCCGACACCCGGAACCCAGCCTCCCGGCGGGCCTGCTGCACCAGCCGGACCACGTCCTTGGCCAGTCCCTCGGCCGCCAGCTCCGGGGTGACCTCGATGTCCAGCACGACCAGCCCGGAGCTTCCGGGCAGTGCCGCGGTCGCCGACGACTCGCCCACGTCCGAGCCCGGTACCAGCCGCTCGGAGTACTCGCCGTCCAGCAGTTCGATCCCGGCGGCGGTCACCCGCCCGGCAGCGTCCTGTTCCCACTCGCCGGCCTTCACCGCGCGGATCACCTTCTGCACGTCTCCGCCCAGCCGCGGCCCGCAGACCCGGGCGTTCACCGTCAGCTCGAATCGGCCGTAGCGGTTCACCTCGCCGGACAGCTCGACCGACCGCACGTTCACCTCGTCGGCCAGGATGTCGGTGAACGGTTCGAGCACGGCGGCGTCCGGAGCAGCCACCACCAGGGTGCGCAGCGGCAGCCGGACCCGCAGGCCGCGGGCCTTGCGCAGCGCCAGGGCGGCCGAGGCGACCTGCCGCACCCGGTCCATCCCGGCGACCAGGAGGTGGTCGCCGGGCAGCTCGCCGGGCGGATCCCCGGGCTGTTCGGACCCTGCCGGCCAGTCGGTCAGGTGCACCGAACGACCGCCGGTCAGCCCGCGCCAGATCACCTCGGTGGTCAGCGGCAGCAGCGGCGCGGCCACCCGGCAGGTCACCTCGAGCACCGTGTGCAGGGTGTCGATCGCGTCCTGGTCACCGGCCCAGAACCGGTCCCGGGAGCGCCGGACGTACCAGTTG
>JAJCYC010000205.1 GCA_029263115.1 Pseudonocardia sp.
CAGCGTCTCCTCACAGAACCGGGCCACCTCGTCGAACAAATCACCCTGATGATCAGCACGCCCCAGCGTCACCCACCGATCCTCCCGCATCAGGCCGCCGGACCGGGCGACCGCCACGCGAAAGACACCAGCCACCTAGGCTCGACCGCATGGAGATGAAGGTGCGGATCGGTCTCGGTTCGATCCCGGTGAGCCGCTCCGACCCGGCGGACGGGTCGGGCCCGGTGGGCGGCTCGGTGGGCGGCTCCGGCCTCGGCCCGGAGTTCGACGAGCTGGTGGACGAGCTGGAGGCGAAAGGCGTCGACTCGGTGTGGCTGTCCGACCTGGCCTCCTCGCGGTCCACCGTCGACCCGATCGTCGGGCTGGCCTACGCGGCGGGGCGCACCCGCCGGCTCAAGCTCGGCACCGGGGTGCTGGTGCTGCCCGGGCGCAACCCGGCGCTGGTCGCCGCGCAACTGGCCGGGCTCGCCGCGCTGGCCCCGGGGCGGGTGCTGCCGGCCTTCGGGGTGCAGCCGGCGCTGGCCGGTGACCGGTCGCTGTACCCGGTGCCCGAGGGCCGGCGGGCGGCGATGTTCGAGGAGGCGCTGGTGGTGCTGCGGGCGCTGCTCACCGGTGAGCCGGTGACTCACCGCGGCGAGTTCTACCAGCTCGAAGGAGCTTCGGTGGGGCCGGCGCCGGCCAAGCCGCTGGACCTGTGGCTGGGCGGTCGGGCGCCGGTGGGGATGCGCCGGATCGGCCGGCTCGGCGACGGCTGGCTGGCCAGTTTCGTCACCCCGGAGGAGGCGGCGGACTGCCGGGGCCAGATCGAGCGGGCCGCCGCCGACGCCGGGCGGGAGATCGAGGACGACCACTACGGCACCAACCTGCTGGTGGTGCCCGACGAGGCGGTCGAGGCGAGCTGGCCGGCCGCGCTGGCCGCCGCCCGGGCCCGCCGCCCCGACGCCGACCCGGAGCGGCTGGTGGCCCGGGGCTGGTCCGGCTCGCGCGAGCAGGTGCTCCGGTTCGTCGACGCCGGCCTGACCAAGTTCGTCGTCCGCCCCGCCGTCCCGGTGGTCTCCCGGCGCGACTTCGTGGCCACCTTCGTCGCCGAGCTCGGCCCCCTGCAGACCTGACAGTGCCGGGGCACGTCGTGAGTCGGGGCCGGTCAGCGGGTTTCGGTGAGCGGGAGCCGGACCTGGAACCGGGTGTCGCCGGGGACCGACTCGACGCGCAGGTCACCGTGGTGGCGGGTGACCACCACCTTCCAGCTGACGTCCAACCCGAGCCCGGTGCCCTGGCCGACCTCCTTGGTGGTGAAGAACGGCTCGAAGATCCGCTTCACGATCTCCGGCGGCACCCCGGGACCGGTGTCGACGATCTCCACCAGCAGGTGCTCGCCGTCGCGCGGGGTGCGCACGGTGAGCGTGCCGGAGGCGGCCAGCGCGTTGTCGATCAGGTTGGTCCACACCTGGTCGAGCTCGGCCGGGTAGCCGGGAACCGCGGCCAGCGTCCGATCGAACTCCTTGACCACCCGCACCCCGGCCGGCAGGGTGCCCTTGAACATGACCAGGGTGGCCACCAGGCCCTCGTGCACGTCCACCCACTGGTACGGCGCGCGGTCGAGCTGGGAGTACTGCTTAGCCGCGCCGACCAGTGCGCTGATCCGCGCGGTCGAGTCGGTGATCTCGCGCAGCAGGCTCTCGGACTCCACGGTGTAGGACAGCCAGCGCAACCCGGCCTCCAGGCAGTCCCCCACCGCGGCCTCGGCGACCCGCTCCAGGTCGGCCACCCGGAGACCGCCACCGATGAAGATCGGCGCGAGGTCCCAGCCGCCGGCCACGCCGTGATCGTCGAACCAGTCGCCGACCCCGTCCTCCAGGTCGCTCGTCTGCACCGCGGCGGGGTTGTTCAGCTCGTGGGTGAGCCCGGCGGTGAGCTTGCCCAGCGCCAGCAGCCGCTCGCGCTGGCCGGTGATCGCCTGGCCGCGTCGGGTACCCAGCACCATGCCCTCGAGCAGGTGCACCGCCATCGGGTACCACTCCCGGAACCGCAGGTCGAACTCCACCGCCGGCAGGGCAGCACGGCGCAGTCGGTGACCGCACGCACCGAAGCCGGGTAGTACCGGGCGCTCTCGTCGCGCAGGTAGAACTGCACCGCGCCGAAGTAGACCCCGCGCTGGTCGGTACGCACGGTCTCCACCGGGTCACCGCCGATCCGCCGGCTCATCGCGATGGTGCCGGACAGCAGCAGGTGGAAGCACAGTGCCGGGTCGCCCTCGACCACCACGTCCACGCCGGCCGCCACGTCGAGCACATCGGCGTGCTCGGCGATCCAGTCCAGCCGCTCGTCGGACAGCTCGGCGAACAGGAACAGCTCCCGCTGCTCGTCGCGGGAGACCGCGTTCACCGCTCCCCCAGGTACCGGTGCACCAGGGTCACCGCCATCGCCCCCTCGCCGACCGCCGAGGCGACCCGCTTCACCGACTCGGCGCGCACGTCGCCGGCCACGAACACCCCGGGCAGGCTGGACTCCATGAAAGTACGGGTCGCGGGCCAACGACCATCCCTTCGGCCGGCCGTCGACGGTCGTCCGGTCCGGGCCGGTGCGCACGAACCCGTGCTCGTCGCGGGCCAGCACCCCGTCCAGCCAATCGGTGCGCGGGGCCGCCCCGATGAACACGAACGGGTGGGACGCCTCCACCTTGTCCTCCACCCCGGTGGCGGTGTCGCGCAGGGTGAGCCGTTCCCGGTGCCCCCGTCGTCAGTACCGCCGTCGGCGGCGGCGACCACCGTGCGCGGCCGGACCGAGACGTTCGGGATCGCCTCCAGCTGCTGGATCAGGTAGTGCGACATCGACGCCCGCAGCGACTCCCCGAGCACCAGCAGCACCACCCGCTCGGCGTGCCGGGCGAAGAACACCGCGGCCTGGCCCGCCGAGTTGGCCCCGCCGACGATGTAGACGTCGCGGCCCGCGCAGGCCGGGTACAGCTTCTCCTCCGGCGGGTCCCACGGCTGGAGTAGGTAGTGGTCCACGTCGACGACGTTGATCGCCTGGATCGCGGCGTCGGTGTCGGCGTAGGCGGTGAGCAGCGCGCGGCGGGCCCGTGAGAACAGGTCCATCGCCTGCTCCAGGAACGCGATGCCATTGAGCTGCGGCATCCGGTAGTCGGCCAGGATCGCCGCGACCACCTCGCCGCGCAGCTTCAGCTCCCGCAGCGCGTCCAGCGCGTCGCCGGCCGAGTCCGCGCGAATCACCCGGAAGTGCTCGCCGTAGCGTCGCCGCAGTTCGCGGGCCACCGCCCGGGACACCCGGGGTCGTCATCCACGGTCAGCAGCCCCGGCTTGCCCATGTTCCGCCAGCTTCGTCGCCCGGCCCCGGTCGCGCCAGCCTGATCCGGACCGACAGCTCGATCCGGACCCGCTGTCCCCGATCCAGGTCGCGCCGGTCCTGAGCCAGGTCACCCGGTGCCCGGATCCAGATCACGCCGGGCCGACCGGGCGACGTCGGACCGGTCGAGGCAGACTCGGGCCCGTGAGCGTTGCCACCCCCTACCTGGAACTGGACCTGACCGTGGTCCGCGCCCGCCTGGTCGAGCTGCGGGCGGCGTTGCCCGGCGCCCGGGTCTTCTACGCGGTGAAGGCCAACCCGGCGCCGGAGGTGCTGGCCGCGGTCGCCGACGGCGGCGCGGGCTTCGATGTGGCCTCCCCCGGCGAGCTGGACCTGGCACTGGCCACCGGGGCCGACCCGGGCGCGGTCTGCCATGCGAACCCGGTGCGCACGCCGGCCGACGTCAGCGCCGCGCACGCGGCCGGGGTGGCGCTGTTCGTCACCGACAGCGGGGAGGATCTGGCGGTGCTGGCCGAACGGGCACCCGGCTCGGGCGTGCTGGTCCGGCTGGCGGTCGACGAGCAGGGGTCGGCGACCCCGTTCGGCGGCAAGTTCGGCTGCTCCCGCGCGGAGGCGGCCGCGCTGCTCGGCCGGGCCGGTGAGCTGGGCCTGCGCGCGGCGGGGCTGAGCTTCCACGTCGGCTCGCAGCAGACCCGACCGGCCGCCTGGGCCGAGGCGATCGCCGCCGCCGCGGCGGTGACCTCCGCCGCCGGGTTGCCCCGGCTGCCGCTGCTGGACCTCGGCGGCGGCTTCCCGGTGCGCTACCGCGAGCCGGTGCCACCGCTGGCCCAGTTCGCCGGGGCGATCCGGCAGGCCGTGCACGGCTGCTTCCCGCACGACCCACCGGAGCTGGCCTGCGAGCCCGGCCGGTTCCTGGTGGCCGAGGCCGGGGTGCTGCATGCCGAGGTGGTCCGGGTGTCGCACCGGCACGACGGCCGGCGCTGGGTGTACCTGGATGTGGGCCGCTACGGCGGGTTGGCCGAGACCGAGGGCGAGGCGATCGGCTACCGGCTGCGCACCGCCCGGGACGGCGACCCGTCGGCGACCGCGGTGCTGGCTGGTCCGACCTGCGACGGCGACGACGTGCTCTACCGGGAGGTGGTGCTGCCGGCCACGCTGCGCGCCGGTGACCGCGTCGAGCTGCTGGCCGCCGGCGCCTACACCGCCAGCTACGCCTCGGTGGGGTTCAACGGCCTGCCGCCGCTGACCGTGCGCTGCGCCGACACCCACGCCGACACCCACGCCGACACCCACGCCGACACCGCGCCGATGGGGGCCGCCCGGTGAACGAGCGGCCCTTCGCCGGCCGGCACGTCCTGGCCGAGCTGACCGGGGTGGACCCCTTCCTGCTCGACGACGAGACCGCGGTGCGGGCCGCGCTCGGCGAGGCGCTGACCCGGGCCGGGGCGACCGTGCTGCAGGTGATCGCCCACCGGTTCGAGCCGAAGGGCCTCACCGTGCTGGCCCTGCTGTCCGAGTCGCACGCGTCGGTGCACACCTGGCCGGAGCACGGCAGCGCCTTCGTCGACCTGTTCACCTGCGGTGACGCTGCCGACCCGGAGCTGGCCGCCGAGCTGCTGGCCCGCGCGCTGGCCGCCACCGAGCTGCGCCGGGCCACGGTCGAGCGCGGAGCCTCGGGGCCGGCGCGCCGGGTGCACGAGCCGCTGTCCACCGGGCTGCGCCGGGTGTGGGACGTCGACGAGGTGCTCTGGTCGGGCCGAACCGCGTTCCAGGACGTGCTGATCGGGCGCACCGCGCACGGCGTCACACTCTTCTGCGACGACGAGCGGCAGAGCAGCGAGGCCACCCAGCTGGCCTACCACGAGGCGCTGCTGGTGCCGGCGCTGCTGCTGGCCGAGCACCGGCGGCAGGTGCTGGTCATCGGGTCCAGCGAGGGTGTGGTCAGCCAGCTCGCGGTGTCCGCCGGTGCCGAACGGGTGGACCACGTGGACATCGACACCGAGTGCGTGCGGGCCTGCGCCCGGCTGCTGCCCTACGGCTACACCGATGCCGAACTGGCCCGCGCCGAACACAACGCCGACCGGGAAGCCGACCGGGAAGCCGACCGGGACGAGGATTCTGCCGACTGGCCGGTGACCGTGCACTACCGCGACGGATGGCAGTTCCTGAGCGGCACCGACCGGCGCTACGACGTCGTCGTGGTGGACCTGCCCGACGAACGCCCGGACGACCCCGCCGCCCAGCACAACCGGCTCTATCACGTTGAGTTCCTGCGGCTCGCGGCCGGGGTCCTCGCCCCGGGCGGCGTACTGGTCGGCCAGGTGGGCTGCCCGACGATGTGGCGCAACGACACCCTGCGCGCCGCGCTGCGGCGCTACCGCGAGGTGTTCCCCACCGTGCTGCACTACGGCTCCGACGAGCACGAATGGTCGTTCCTCACCGGAAGCCCCACCCTGATCGAGGATCCGGTGCGGCGGGTGACCGATCGGCTGGCGATGCTGCCCTACCGGCCGACCACGATCGACGCCGAGGCGTTGCGCCGGGGCGCCGTGCTGCCGCACTCGCTGCGTCCGTGACCCGACGCTGGCTGTTCGCCGACCAGCTGGGGCCGCACTTCCCGCACGGACCGGGGAACGAGCACGACGAGCGCGACCACCCGCCGTGACGACAGTTGCCATGAACAATAGTTGAGGTTCTACCGTGGTGAGATGAACATGGAATCCACCGCCTGGAACGCGATGTACCAGGCAGTCCACGCGGTCCCGGAGAGGGATGGGGACCGGCGGCCGTTCTCCCGGACCGTCCTGCGCCGGATCGCCGGCTTCGCCGGGCCGCATCGTCGCCGGCTCGCCGCGTTCCTGGCGATCAGCGTGGTCACCTCGGTGCTCGCGGTGGCCACCCCGCTGCTCGCCGGCCGGGTGATCAACGCCATCATCGGCCGGGTCGACTCCGGCGTGGTGATCGGGCTGGCGCTGCTGATCGCCGCCATCGCGGTGGCCGAGGCCGGGTTCGGGGTGCTCGGCCGCTGGTTGTCCGCCACGATCGGCGAGGGCCTGATCCTGCACCTGCGCACCGCCGTGTTCGACCACGTGCAGCGGATGCCGGTGGCCTTCTTCACCCGCACCCGGACCGGTGCGCTGGTCAGCCGGCTGAACAACGACGTCCTCGGCGCACAGCGCACGTTCAGCAACACCCTGTCCGGAGTGGTCGGCAACCTGGTCACCCTGGTGCTCACCCTGGTGGTGATGATCGACCTCTCCTGGCAGATCACCGCGCTGGCGCTGACCCTGCTCCCGGTGTTCGTGCTGCCAGCCCGGCGGATGGGTGCCCGGCTGGCCCGGCTCAGCCGGGAGGCCGCCGAGCACAACGCGGCGATGAGCACCCAGATGACCGAGCGGTTCTCCGCGCCCGGCGCCACCCTGGTCAAGCTGTTCGGCCGGCCCGAGGAGGAGTCCGGCGCGTTCGCCGCCCGGGCGGCCAGGGTCCGCGACATCGGCGTGCGCACGGCGATGGCCCAGACCCTGTTCGTCACCGCCCTCACCCTGGTCTCCGCGCTGGCGCTGGCCGTGGTCTACGGCCTCGGTGGCTGGTACGCGCTGGCCGGCCGGCTGGAGCCGGGCGCGGTGGTCTCGCTGGCACTGCTGCTCACCCGGCTCTACGCCCCGCTGACCGCGCTGGCCGGGGCCCGGGTGGACGTGATGAGCGCGCTGGTCAGCTTCCAGCGGGTGTTCGAGGTGCTGGACCTGCGGCCGCTGGTCCAGGAGAAGCCGGACGCGGTCGCCGTGCCCGACGGGCCGGTGTCGGTCGAGCTGGACGGGGTGCGCTTCGGCTACCCCAGCGCGGAGAAGGTGTCGCTGGCCTCGCTGGAGGAGGTGGCGACCCTGGACACCCGGGGCGGGGTGGAGGTGCTGCACGACGTGTCGTTCCGGGCCGAACCGGGCCAGCTCGTCGCGCTGGTCGGGTCCTCGGGAGCCGGCAAGTCGACCGTGGCGCAACTGCTCGCCCGGCTCTACGACACCGACTCCGGGTCGGTGCGCCTGGGCGGGGTGGACGTACGCGACCTGAGCTTCGAGTCGCTGCGCGAGACGGTCGGCTTCGTCACCCAGGACGGGCACCTGTTCCACGAGTCGATCGCGGCGAACCTGCGGCTGGCCCGCCCGGACGCGACCGACGGGCAGATCTGGGACGCGCTGAGCCGGGCCCGGCTGGGCGAGCTGGTGGCCGGGCTGCCGGACGGGCTGGACACCGTGGTCGGCGAGCGCGGCTACCGGCTGTCCGGGGGCGAACGCCAGCGGCTGACCATCGCCCGGTTGCTGCTGTCCGAGCCGAAGGTGGTGGTGCTCGACGAGGCGACCGCCGCGCTGGACTCCACCTCCGAGGTGGCCGTGCAGACCGCCTTCGAGGCGCTGCGCCACGACGGTGCCGGCCGCACCGCGGTGGTGATCGCGCACCGGCTGTCCACGATCCGGGCGGCCGACCTGATCCTGGTCGTCGAGGACGGCCGGATCGTGGAGCGCGGCACCCACGCCGAGCTGCTCGCCCGCGCCGGCCGCTACGCGGAGCTATACCACACCCAGTTCCGCCCGCCGGCCCCGCTGGATCCGGCCCCGCTGTCGCCCGCCGCGTGAACCGCGTCCAGCCCTCCTGGCTTCGACGTTCGGGCGCGCGGATCACCCCGGACGGCGCGGCGGTGGCGAGGACCGATCACCGCGCCGGGCCGCCGGGCTCATCCGCCGGACTCGGCGGTCTCCTTCACCTTCGCCAGGGTGGCCTCGATCATCGTCTGGGTGTGCGCGACCCGGTCCTGCACGCCGGTCAACTTGGGGCCGAGGAACTTGAGCACCGGCGCGGCGTTGCCGAACTGCCAGCTCTCGGTCACCTCGCACGCGGCGCCCCCGTCGACCGGGGCGATGTCGTAGGCCCACTCGGAGAAGACCACCGGGCCGATCCCGTTGCGGAACGCGAACCGCCGCGCGGGCGTGGCCTCGGTGACCGTGACGGTCGCCGACCATGTCTTGTCACCGTTGGCGTTGGTGCCCTTGAACTTCGCGCCCTCGGCCGGACCGGTGGCCCCGCCGACCCACCCGCCGCCGGTGGCCTCCGGGCTCCACTCGCCCATCCTGGTGAGATCGGTGACCAGGGCGTACACCACCTCCGGGGGAGCCGCGATGCGGGTGGACGCCGATGCCTGTGCCTTGTCTGTCATACCCGAAGAATGTCAGAGCCGGGCCGGGCCGGCCGGAGTGGCCACGCCGGAACCCACGGACGGGTGGGGTCAGGCCACCAGCACCGGCAGCAGCGTTCGGGCGAGCAGCCGGCGGTCGCGGTCGGATCGGACAGTGTCTGCGCCCGGGTGCCGACCAGCATCAGCGGGACGTAGGTCAGCCAGCGCTCGACGTCGTCGAGCTCCAGCCCCCCGGCCAGCTCGCCGGAGCGCGCGGCCCGCTCCGGGATCGCGCGCCAGATCTCGCCGGTCCAGCGGGGCATCAGCTCGTCCGCGCCGACGATCGTGCCCAGCCGGGCGAACTCGCCCTCGCCGGCCTCGGGGTCGATGTGCGGAACCTGACACCGTTCGCGGACATCGCGCCTCGGAGGACAGTGGCTCGTCGCGGATGTCCTCAGCCTCCTCGCGGAGCTGGTGCAACGCATCTTGGTCGACCTCAGCCATCGACTGTTCCTTCGGGGTACTGCCGACGCTGCTTGCCGTTCGCCCGCCACGCTGTCGCGCCCCTCACAATCCCGTGTTGGTCACGCAGTGCTACCACAGTGATCACCATTGAGGCGCTCGACGAGTAACCGATGACACGGATGCTGTTGGCATGCGCCGAGTGCGGCCGGGGGTTCATCGGCGATCCGATCAGGGTCGTTGACGGCTTCAAGCGGTCCATACAGGCTCGATGTCGACAGCGTCGTAAAAGGATCACCGGCTCAGCACCGAGATCAACTCGCCGACTCACGAATCACCGGGGCTGTCAAGGGCCAGTTGGATCTCCCCGCTGGCGGCCAGGAGATCTACCCACTGGTGGCCAGATAGTTCTCCCCGACGGCGGCCAGATGAGTCCCGCCCTCGGTCGTGCTCGGTCAGTTCAAGGCGGTGACTCCCTTGCCGGAGGTGGCCTGGGCGAGCCGGTAGCTGTCACCGTCGGTGACGACGATGTAGGCGTGGTGCAGCCGGTCGACCGTGGCGGTGGCCAGGGTCTTGGGCATGATCTCGTCGAACCCGGACGGATGGAGGTTCGAGCTCACGGCCAGGGAGCGACGTTCGTAGGCGGCGTCGACGAGCCGGTAGAACCCCTCCGCGGCGTCCGGGGAGACGGGCAGCAGCACGATGTCGTCGACGATGATCAGGTCGGTGCGGATCAGCCGGGCCAGCGCGCGGGTGATGCTGTCGTCGGCGCGGTGGCGGCGCACGAGTGCGCCGAGGTCTTCGATGGTGAACCAGGCCACCGTCATCCCGGCCTCGACCGCAGCCTGCCCGAGCGTCTCGCAGAAGTGGGACTTCCCGGTCCCGGACGGTCCGCAGATGCACACGTTCTCCCGCCGGGCGACCCACTCCAGCGAGATGTGGGCGTCCTGGGTGGGGCGCGGGATGCAGGACGCGGCAGCGTCCCAGTCGTGCAACGTCTTTCCAGCGGGGAACCCGGCCCGCTGGCGCCGGGTGTGCAGGTTCGTGGCGTCACGGCCGGCGGCCTCCTCGGCGAGCAGGACCCGGACGAGCTCGGCATGGTCCCAGCGCTGCGCCCGCGCGGTCGGCACGAGCTCGACGAGGTGGCGACGGATGTGGGGCAGCTTCAACCTGCGGGTGAGCGCGACGGCCTCGGCGAGCGGGTCCCCGCCCGAGGCCGGCACCGACCCGGCGACCGCGCTCATGACGGTTCTCCTGCCGGGTCGAGCCCTGCCGGGTCCGGTTCGGGGTTGGGCGTCGCGGCGATCCCGAAGCCGGACCAGGCCGAGGTGCCGGGTTGCAGGCTGTGGGTCTCACTCGCGCGACGGTGGGCTTGTTGATGTCGCGTCCGGCCTGGTGGGCGAGGATGCGCAGCGGGTTTCCCGATGCGGACGGGAGTTGACCTGCTCGCAGAACTCCCGACACGCCGTCTCGAGCTGGGAGAACGTGCGGTAGTCCTCCAACAGGTTCGCCGCGGTGGGCACAAGGTCGGCCTTCGCGATCCGCACCGTCGCCTCCGAGCCTCCCTTGGACTGCGGGTCCGCCGGGACACAGGTGCGGATCGTCATCCCGTGGTGCCGCCCGACCGCGACGATCTCCGGGTGCCGCACCGCGATCCCGGCGACGTGATCGGCCGAGACGGTGCGCTCGTTGTCGGTCAGCGCGTCGGTCGGGACCCCGCCCAGGCGGCGCAGCGTGGTGTCCATGCAGGCCACGATCGCGGGCAGAGTGCGGTCCCAGACCGCGAGGACGACCCGGAACCGCGACCAGGCCAGCCACGCGCACCACAACGACGTGCGACGCCCGTTCACCCGCGGGCCCTCGGCCCAGTCCCACTGCAGCCACAGCCACGGCTCGACCACCCAGGGCCGGAACACCCGGCGCTGCCCGGCGCGCAACCGGGCCTTGACCCCCGCGACGGTGCGCCGGGTGGTGCGCTCCCCGCCGGAGAAGCCCATCGCGACCAGCCGCTCGTGGACCACGTCGGCGCGGACCCGTCCGTCCGAGCGCGCGACCAATTCCTCGACCTTGTCCAGGTACTCGTCGATCGGCCGGGCCCGGTTCTCCCGGGCGACCGGTAGCTGACCGGCCTCGCGCAGCGCCACATACCGGGCGACGGTGTGGTGATCACACCCCGCCAACTCGGCTGCGGCGCGGTAACTGCCCGTGAGATCGAACGCCTCCAGGATCTCCATGATCTCCTCGTCTCGCTTCACCGGCAGACCCTCTCCCCCGGCATCAGATGCTTTGATCGGCTCGTGGCGCTGCCCTGGGCCAACAACGGTCGCAACGGCGTCGCCTTCCGGGCCGACGAGATCCGCACCCTGTCCGCCGCGAAGTCGGCCTGAGAGGGGTGGACGCGATGCTCGACATCACCCTGATCACCGACACCAGCGACCAGGACCGCTACCTGGGCCGGCGGGCCGCCGGAAAGGAGGCGGCTGACGCGCTCGATCGGGCCTACCGCGAGACGAAGAAGGACGACCCCGATGACGGCGTTTCCGCCGGGTAAGCGCCGGGTGATCTTGAGATGCAGCGAGACTTTAGGCCTCTGACCTGCTGGTTTTGCTCCTCCGACTGGACTCGAACCAGTAACCCTGCGATTAACAGTCGCATGCTCTGCCAATTGAGCTACGGAGGACCGCTATGGCCGGGCGGCATCGCCACCGGCGCTGCCAACGATAGCGCACGTCCCGTTGTCGCCCGCGGGGCCTCCCGGGGTCGAGCACCGGACGTGCGACCGCGGCAAGATGAGTCCGAGCCGTCACCTCAGCCGTCCCGAAGGAGCAAGTCGTGATGATCCCGTTCGTGCTCGGCGCGGCAGCCGGCTTCGTGCTCGGCGCCCGGGCCGGCCGTGAGCGCTACGAGCAGATGTCCCGCACCTACCGGCGGGTGGCCGACCACCCGGCGGTGCAGGGCGCCGCGGGTGTGGCCAAGGCCAAGGTGGTGGACACGGTGAGCGCGGCCGTCGCCGGGCGTCGCTCGCCCGCCCCATACGGCAACGGCAACGGCAACGGCCAGCACCGGAGCTGAGCCTCGCTCAGGCGAGGTGGGCGACCGCGAAGATCCGACGGAACGGCAGCCAGGTGGTGCCGTCCGCCCGCGCGGGGTATGCCGCGCGCAGCCGGGGCGCGAGTTCGGCGCGGAACCGGTCCCACTCGTCGTCGTCCAGGGCGGCACGCACCGGGCGTAGCGCCGTACCGGTCACCCAGGCCAGCACCGGGTCCGGCCCGTCCAGCCGGTGCAGGTAGGTCGTCTCCCACACGTCGGTCCGCGCGCCGGCCTCGCCCAGGGTGTCCGCGTACTCGGCGGGGGTGTGCACCCCGAGCTCGGCGCGCGGCTCGACCAGGCCGCGCCAGCTCGGCGATGCCAGCAGCTCACGGATCAGCGTGTGTGAGGGGGAACCCAGGTTGCCCGGCACCTGCACGGCGAACCAGCCGCCGGCCGGGAGCAGGCCGACCCACTCGGCCAACAGGGCACGATGTCCCGGGACCCACTGCAGCACCGCGTTGGTGACCACGACGTCGTCGGACGGACCGGGCCGCCAGTCGCGCACGTCGGCCAGCCGGGCCGGAAGGCCCCGGTCGCGGGTGGCGGCCACCATCTCCGGAGAGGAGTCCAACGCCTCGACCTCTGCCGCCGGCCAGCGGGCGGTGAGCAGCCCGGTGAGGTGCCCTGGGCCGCAGCCCAGATCGACCACCCGGCGCGGCGCCGTCGCCCCGATCCGGGACAGCAGGTCCTGGAACGGGCGGGAGCGGTGATCGTCGAACGCGAGGTAGGCGGCCGGATCCCAGCTGACGGTCATCGGCTCGGCGGCCCGGTCGGCGGCGCCCCGGTCATCGGCGGTGTCATCGAGCGGGCGGCTCGGTCGGCGGCGGGGGCAGCGCGGTGGCCACCTCGGCGGCGACCCGGCGGACCAGGTCGGGATCGGTGCCCGGGTCCGCCCGCACCTGCAGCTGGAACCCGTCGCGGCCGGCGACCTTGCGCTGCACGAACCAGGCGCCGCCGCCGGGCAGGTCGCGGTGGTGGCGGGTGCGGATCGAGTCGTCGACCCGCCGGCGCACCACCTCGGGCACCTTGCCCGGCTCGGTCAGCCGCAGCCGGCGCGGCGCCAGGTCGGTGAGCAGGACGGCGGCCCCGGCCGGTTCCTCGGTCGCCTCGACCAGGGTGAGCAGCCCGTCCGCCCAACCCGCACGGCTGATCAGGTGCCAGCCCACCCGGCGCCGCTCGGGCAGCCAGATCCCGTGCGAGGTGGCGGCCAGCAACTCCTCGGCCGGCATCGCCGCCACCGCGAGCACGTGCTCGTCCGGGTCCAGCAACCCGGCCAGACCGGCCGGCAGCACCGGCCGCCCGAGCAGTCGTTCGATCAGCCGCACCACGCCTCCCCGATGGTCGCCGACACCCCGGATCTCATCGCTCGGCCTTCTCCCGCAGCGCGATCCGGTACTGCTCCAGCGGCACCAGGTCTCCGAACAGCCGGTGCGAGGCTTCTGCGTCCTCCACCGGGTTGATCCGCTGCAGCCGGCCCTTCAGCTCCGCGATCTGCGCCTCGACCAGCGCAAGCCTGACGCCGGCGATCACGCTGCCCACGTAGCGGCCCTCCTCGGCTCCCCGGCGCGGCAACTCCAGCGGCTCCACCGCCAGCTCGGTGACCAGCCGCCGGGACTGCTCGGTGCAGCGGGTGGACACCGCCTCCAGCCAGGCCTGCCCGCGCGCCTCCCCGCAGACCCCGCCGGCCTCGTCGATGGCCAGCTTGACCTCGGCGAACGCCGGGTGGCTGAACCCCTCGGCGGGTAGCTCGTCGAACGCCGGGCCGGCCACCGCCGGCGACTGCAGGGCCGCCTTCAGCGCCTCCCGCTGCAGGTGCAGCCGGGGGTCGTTGCGCGCCGGCGGCGGGGCCCCGGCGATCGACCCCGCACGGCGGCCGGCCCGGCGCGAATCCTCCGACTCGCCGGCCTCCTCCCGGACCCGGCGGCGCACCATGTCCAGCTCCGCCCAGCCGGTCCACTCGGCCAGCCGGCTGGCGTAGCGCTCACGCAGCGACCGGTCCTTGATCCGGGCCACCACCGGCACCGTCTGGCGCAGCGCGGCGACCTGGCCCTCCGGGCGGTCCAGGTTGTGTTCGCGCAGCATCCGGCGGATCGCGAACTCGAACAGCGGCTCGCGGTGCGCCACCAGATCGCGCACCGCCGCGTCGCCGGAGCGTTGCCGCAGCTCGCAGGGGTCCAGCCCGTCCGGGGCGACCGCGACGAAGGTCTGTCCGACGAACTGCTGCTCACCGTCGAACGCCTTCATCGCCGCCGCCTGGCCGGCCTCGTCGCCGTCGAACAGGTAGATCATCTCGCCGAGGTCGAACGAGTCGTCACCGATCAGCCGGCGCAGCACCCCGACGTGCTCGGTGCCGAAGGACGTGCCGCAGGAGGCGACCGCCGTCGGCTCGCCGGCCAGGTGCATCGCCATCACGTCGGTGTAGCCCTCCACCACCACCACCCGGCGCCGGCGGGCGATCTCCCGCTTGGCCACGTCGAGCCCGAACAACACGTGCGTCTTGCGGTAGACCGGCGTCTCGCTGGTGTTGAGGTACTTCGCCTCGATCGGGTCGTCGTCGAACAGCCGGCGCGCGCCGAACCCGACCACGTCGCCGCCCAGGTCGCGGATCGGCCACAGCAGCCGGCGGCGGAACCGGTCGATCGGGCCGCGCCGGCCCTCCTTCGACAACCCGGCCTTGATCAGCTCCTCCAGCCCGAAACCGCCGGCCAGCAGGTGCTTGGTCAGCCCGTCCCACTCGGCCGGGGCGTAGCCGCAGCCGAACTGCTCGGCCGACGCGGCGTCGAACCCCCGGCTGGTCAGGAACCGCATCGCCGGGGTGGCCTCCGGGGTACGCAGCCGATCGGCGTAGAACTGCGCCGCCCGCCGGTTGGCATCCAGCAGCCGGCTGCGGGTGCCCCGGTCGCGCTGTACCGACGACCCGCCGCCCTCGTAGGTGAGCCGCACGCCCACCTGGTCGGCCAGCCGCTCCACGGCCTCCACGAATCCCAGGTGCTCGATCTTCATCACGAAGTCGATGACGCTGCCACCCTCGGCGCAGCCGAAGCAGTGGAACGTGCCGTGGGTGGGCCGGACGTTGAACGACGGAGTCTTCTCGTCGTGGAACGGGCAGAGGCCCTTCAGCGAGCCGGCGCCGGCCCGGCGCAGCGCCACGTACTCGCCGATGACCTCCTCGATCCGGGCCCGTTCACGGACCTGCGCGATGTCCGCATCCCGGATCCGACCAGCCACGGCCCGAGTCTATGCGGCCGGTCCGACGGGCCGGTCGAGGCGCTCACCCTCGGCGCCCTGTCCCCCGGCCGACCGGACAGCAGACATTCCGCCCGTCCGGAGCAACCTCACCGTCCGGCGGCTTCCCTGGTCTGCAACGGTCACCGCCGACACCGTTATGGGGGACGGTCCACACTGGTCATCTACGAGCGGCGGACGACGAGAGGGGTCCGGGTGAGCGCCACCCACGACGTGATCAGCCCGGTCGACGAGACGGTGCTGGCCACCGTGCCGAGGGCCGACCCGGCGGCGGTCGACGAGGTGGTCGGCCGGGCCCGGGCGGCGTTCCCCGGATGGCGCGCGATCGCGCCGGGCGAGCGGGCCGAGCTGCTGCGGGCGTTCGCCCGGGCGGTGCACGACGACCGCGAGCGGCTGGCCGGGATCGAGGTGCGCAACTCCGGGCACACCATCGCCAACGCCCGGTGGGAGGCGGGCAACGTCCGGGACGTGCTGCACTACTTCTCCGCCGGACCCGAGCGGCTGCTCGGCGCGCAGATCCCGGTCCCCGGCGGGGTGGACATCACCTTCCGCGAACCGATCGGCGTGGTCGGGGTGATCGTCCCGTGGAACTTCCCGATGCCGATCGCGGCCTGGGGGTTCGCCCCGGCGCTGGCCGCCGGCAACTGCGTCGTGCTCAAGCCGGCGGAGCTGACCCCGCTGACCGCGCTGCGGCTGGCCGAGGTCGCCCACCTGGCCGGCATCCCGGAGGGTGTCTTCCAGGTGCTGACCGGCAGCGGCGCCGAAGCCGGCGAGGCGCTGGTCCGCCACGTGGACGTCGGCAAGATCGTGTTCACCGGGTCGACCGAGGTGGGCCGGCACGTGCTCGGGCTGGCCGCGCACCAGATCAAGCCGGTGACCTGCGAGCTGGGTGGCAAGAACGCCAACATCGTCTTCGCCGACGCCGATCTGGCCGCCGCCGCGGCATCGGCGCCCGGCGCGGCCTTCGACAATGCCGGGCAGGACTGTTGCGCGCGGTCCCGGTTGCTGGTGCAGCGGCCGGTGCTCGACCGGTTCATGGAGCTGCTGGAGCCGGCCGTGGCGGCGTTCCGGTGCGGCGACCCGGCCGACCCGTCGGTGTCGATGGGCCCGCTGATCTCCGCCGCGCACCGGGCCGGGGTGGCGTCCTACCTGGACGACACGGTCGCCGTGGCCTACCGCGGTGAGGCACCCGACGGCCCCGGGTTCTGGTTCCCGCCGACCGTGCTGGAGCCCGGCGGGCCCACCGCACGCCACTGGCGGGAGGAGATCTTCGGCCCGGTGGTCTCGGTGGTCGCCTTCGACGACGAGGCCGACGCGCTGCGGCTGGCCAACGAGGGCCCGTACGGGCTGTCCGGGTCGCTGTGGACCCGTGACCTCGGCCGGGCGTTCCGGATGGTGCGGGGCTGGGACAGCGGCACGCTGTCGGTCAACTCGCACTCGTCGGTCCGCTACTGGACACCGTTCGGCGGGGTCAAGCAGTCCGGGCTGGGCCGCGAGCTCGGCCCGGACGCGTTGGAGGCGTTCACCGAGGTCAAGAACGTCTTCATCGCGACCGGGGAGTAGGCGCCTTCGGCGAGCCGGGCCAAATGTCCGTACTATTGCCGATATGGGGACGAACCCGCGCTGGGACCGGCGTCGATCGGTGCCCCGCGACGTGCTGGCCGGGGCCAGCGTGGCCATGGTCGGGGTGCCGCAGTCACTGGCCTACGCCGGGCAGCCCGGCGTACGTGGCCCTCGGGCTGGGGCTCCGGGTCGCCCTGTCGATGGCCGGGCCCGCCCAGCGGCTGGACAGCACCCTGCTGGACGCCCTGGCCTCGCACCCGGACGGCGACCGGTTGGCGGTGGACCTGTCCAGGCTCGGCCGGATCGACACCACCGGGGCGCTGGTGCTGCGTTCGGTGCTCGACCAGGCCCGGGCCCGCCGGATTGACCGCGCTGGCCCGGGACGTGCCGCCGCAGTCCGCGGCGTTGACCGGGCGCATCCTGACCCCGGAGTCCGACCCGTTGGGCTGATCGGCCGCGATCCGGGTCACCGGCCGACCGGCGACGGGCCCCACGGCACCAACACCAGGGCGGTGGTGACGACGAGGGCGAGCACGCAGCCACCGAGCAGGTGCACCTCGCCGCGCGGGGCCCGGGCGGGCGTCCGGTCCGCGGCCAGCGCACGTTGTCGACGGCGGGCGATCACCGCGGTGAGCAGCGCCAGCGCCACGGCCAGCGCCAGCGGCACGAACCGGAGCCAGCCGGCATGGTGGGGCAGGTCCCGGACCAGCACCAGCACTCCGTTCACCAGCGCACCCAGCGAGGTCCGGGTCCAGGCCAGCGCCGTCCGTTCCGCCTGCAGGCCGTCCCCCGGCGCCCGGCGGGCTCCGGTCACCGTCCGCCGGCCCGCAGCGCCACCAGCACCACGACGAAGGCCGCGACCAGCGTGAGCGCCGCGCCGACCCAGGGCAGCACGGTGTGCCGGGGCAGCGGGGCTCCGAGCCGGATCGCCCGGTCGACCTGCCGCCAGCGGTGTACCCCGCCCCCGACGGTCACCGTCGCCAGCGCGGCCAGCAGGGCCCCGATCGCGTACCGGGCGCCGGGGACCGCGAACTCCGGGGCGAGTTGGACCACCGCGACGCCAGCCGCCAGCAACCCGAGCGAGGTCCGCTGCCACGCCAGGAACGTGCGCTCGTTGGCCAGGGTGAACCGGTAGTCCGGTTCGAACCCGCCGTCCACCCCGGACCGGCCATCGCTCTCGTCCACGCCCCGCTCCCCTCACCCTCGTCACCCGGACATGCGCACCGCTCGACCCCGGCGACGCCCAGCCTACCTCTTGTACGCACATTCGGACTATGTCAGACTGGGCGGCCTCCGTAGGCCCGATCGGTGACCGGCCAGGACAGGGGGTGCGTGGTGCGGTACGGATTCGCCATCGATCAGCGGACCTGCATCGGGTGCCACGCATGCACGGTGGCCTGCAAGACCGAGCACCAGGTGCCGGTCGGGCAGTTCCGGACCTGGGTGAAGTACGTCGACCAGGGGGCGTTCCCGCACAACACCCGCGACTTCGGGGTGATGCGGTGCAACCACTGCACGGACGCGCCGTGCGTGAAGATCTGCCCGACCAGGGCCCTGTACAAGCGCGAGGACGGGATCGTCGACTTCGACGCCGACCGGTGCATCGGCTGCAAGAGCTGCATGCAAGGTTGTCCGTACGACGCGATCTACCTCGAGGCTGACACGAACACCGCAGCGAAGTGCAACTTCTGCGCCCACCGGATCGACGAGGGCTACGAGCCGGCCTGCGTGGTGGTGTGCCCCACGCACTCCATCTGGGTCGGTGATCTGGACGACCCGGCCAGCGGCATCTCCCGGCTGATCCGGGAGAACCCGGTGACCGTGCGCTCCCCCGAGCAGAACACCGGGCCGAACGTGTTCTACCTCGGCGCCGAGCGCGCGGTGCTGGATCCGCTGGCCGCCCCGGTGGACGCCTCGTACGTCTACTCCTCCCCCGACCCGCACCGCCTCGCGGTGAGCGCGGACCTGCCGGCCGATCCGGTCTCCGGTGCGCTCACCACGTTGAACATCGCGCATCCCCGGCCGTGGGGTTGGCGGGTGACCACCTACCTGTGGGCCAAGGGGGTCGGCGGTGGCGCGCTGCTGGTCGCCGCGCTGGCCCTGCTGCTGGGCATCGACCTCGGGGGGCTCACCACGGTGGTCGCGCCGGCGCTGGGCGTGCTGGGCACGGCGGTGACCGGCGCGCTGCTGGTCTGGGACCTCAAGCGCCCGGAGCGGTTCCTGTACATCCTGCTCAAGTCGAACTTCGGATCCTGGCTGGTGCTCGGCGCCTACGCGCTCGGGCTGCACGCCGCGGTGTCCGGGCTCTGGCTGCTCTACGGCATCGGCACCGAGACCGGGTTGCTGGCCCCGTCGGGGACGGTGTGGACGGTGCTGGCCGTACTCGGCGTTCCGGCCGGGGTGATGGTCGCCGGGTACACCGCGTTCCTGTTCGGCCAGGCCGAGGGCCGGGACCTGTGGCAGTCGCCGCTGCTGTTGTGGCACCTGATCGCCCAGGCGGTCATGGTCGGCGCCGGAGCGCTCGCGGTGGCCGGGTTCGTGGCCGGCACCCCGTCGGCCGAGCTCGCGCTGGTGCACCGGGTGTTCGTCATGGCGACCGTGCTGCACGTGCTGATGCTGCTGCTGGAGTACCTCGGCACCCACTCGAGCAAGGCCGCCGCCGCGGCCGCGCACATGGTCACCCACGGCCGCTACGCACGGCTGTTCTGGGCCGGCGGGGTCGCGCCGGTCGTCGCCGCCGCCGCGGTCGCGGTGCCCGGCTGGAACGGCGGAGCCGGCGGGCTCGTGGCGACGGCCGGCCTGGCCGTCCAGGCGGCACTGCTGGCCTACGAGTCGGTGTTCGTCCGCGCCGGCCAGGATGTGCCGCTCTCCTGACCGATTCGCCATCAGCCCCGGATCCCTCCCCCACCACATCGGAGGTTCGCATCAGATGACCGAGACCGTTCCCCAGCGGGCCCCGTCCGCCCCGACGGTCGGGCATCCGCTGCCCGGATCCCGGTCCCATGAGCACCTGCGCAACTACCCGCCGGTGGCGGACTGGGACAACCACGTCGAGTACGACGCCAGGGCACACCCGCGCAAGGTGCCGCACAGCTACATGCTGGTGCCGACCACCTGCTTCAACTGCGAGTCGGCGTGCGGGCTGCTGGCCTACGTGGACAAGGAAGACTTGTCGGTGAAGAAGGTCGAGGGCAACCCGGCCCACCCCGGCTCGCGCGGGCGCAACTGCGCCAAGGGCCCGGCCACGATCAACCAGATCAACGACCCGGAACGGATCCTGCACCCGCTGCGACGCACCGGCGAGCGTGGCGGCGGCCGGTGGGAACAGGTCAGCTGGGACGACGCGCTGGACGACATCGCCGGGCGGATCCGGGCCGCGATCACCGAGGGCCGGCACGAAGAGGTGGCCTACCACGTCGGGCGGCCGGGCGAGGACGGCTTCGCCGAGCGGGTGCTGCAGGCGTGGGGGGTCGACGGGCACAACAGCCACACCCAGGTCTGCTCGTCGGGCGCGCGGCTGGGCCAGACGCTGTGGGGCGGCTACGACCGGCCCTCACCCGACCACGCGAACGCCAAGGTGATCCTGCTGTTCTCCAGCCACCTGGAGACCGGGCACTACTTCAACCCGCACGCCCAGCGGATCATGGAGGGCAAGCAGGCCGGGGCGAAGCTGATCGTGGTGGACCCCCGGATGTCGAACACCGCCTCGCACGCCGACGTGTGGCTGGCGCCGTGGCCGGGCAGCGAGGCCGCGATGCTGCTGGCCATCGCCTCCTACCTGCTCAGGACCCGGCAGATCGACGAGCCCTACCTGCGCCGCTGGTTCAACTGGGACGTCTACCTGCGCGAGCGCCACCCTGACTCGCCCGGCACGTTCGAGGCGTTCCTCGATGCCCTAGAGGCTGACTACGCCGACTACACCTTCGAGTTCGCGGCCGCCGAATCCCAGGTCCCGGCGGAGCGGATCGAGGAGGTCGCCCGGCTCGTGGCCGGCTGCGACGGCAAA
>JAJCYC010000206.1 GCA_029263115.1 Pseudonocardia sp.
CCGATCAGCGAGGCGCTGGGCCGCCACCTCGGCACGCCGGTCACCCTCGCCGTGGTGGTGGATCCGGCCGGCGCCGCCAACGGCACCGAGATTCCGCGGCCTTCCGGTGAGGACACCGACCGGATGCGCGCGGTCGACCCCACCGGTTCGAACGGCCATCCCGGCTCGCCGTTCGGCCCGCCCGATGCCGGCCCGAACGGTGGCGGCCGGGCCGGCTGGGCCAACCAGCGGGGCTACAGCGCCGGCGAAGCCGCCTCCTCTCCGGGCAACGGCGCGACGCCGGGCCGCAACGGCGAGCTCGACCCCCGCGACGGTGAGCGCCCAGGCGGCGATGCGGAGCCGGTGCCGAACTGGCCGACCTACTCGGCCGGGTCCACCGGCCCGTCCGGGGCACCGGCGCGTCGCACCAGCCGGCTCAACGAGAAGTACACCTTCGACACGTTCGTCATCGGCGCCTCCAACCGGTTCAGCCACGCCGCCGCGGTCGCGGTGTCCGAGGCGCCGGCCCGGGCGTACAACCCGCTGTTCATCTGGGGCGAGTCCGGGCTGGGCAAGACCCATCTGTTGCATGCCGTCGGGCACTATGCCGAACGGCTGTTCCCCGGGATGCGGGTGCGCTACATCTCCACCGAGGAGTTCACCAACGACTTCATCAACAGCCTGCGCGACGACCGGAAGGTGGCCTTCCAACGCCGCTACCGGGATGTCGACGTGTTGCTGGTGGACGACATCCAGTTTCTGGAGGGCAAGGAAGGCACCCAGGAGGAGTTCTTCCACACCTTCAACACCCTGCACAACGCCAACAAGCAGATCGTGGTGTCCTCGGACCGGCCGCCCAAGCGGCTGGAGACCCTGGAGGACCGGATGCGCACCCGGTTCGAGTGGGGGCTGATCACCGACATCCAGCCGCCCGAGCTGGAGACCCGGATCGCCATCCTGCGCAAGAAGGCCGCACAGGACCGGCTGGCCGCGCCGGCCGAGGTGCTGGAGTTCATCGCGTCCCGGATCGAGCGCAACATCCGGGAGCTCGAGGGCGCGCTGATCCGGGTCACCGCGTTCGCCTCGCTCAACCGCCAGCCGGTGGACACCCAGCTGGCCGAGATCGTGCTGCGCGACCTGATCCCGGACTCCCAGCAGAGCGAGATCACCGCGCCGACGATCATGGCGGTGTGCGCGGAGTACTTCGAGCTGACCATGGACGAGCTGTGCGGGCCGGGCAAGACCAAGGCGGTCGCCGGCGCGCGGCAGATCGCGATGTACCTGTGCCGGGAGCTCACCGACCTGTCGCTGCCCCGGATCGGACAGACCTTCGGCGGCCGCGACCACACCACGGTCATGCACGCGGACAAGAAGATCCGCAAAGAGATCACCGAGCGGCGGCGCACCTTCGAGCAGGTCCAGGAGCTGACCGCACGGATCAAGCAGCGCGCCCGCGGCTGACTCCCGCCGCACGCCACCCGCGCACGCGACCCCCGTGCAACCCGCGCACGGGACCCGCGTACGACCCGCGCCGGGGTCGGCCCCGCCGAGCTGACCGGCCGCCAGTCCGGCACGTCCTGAACGCCTCGCCCCGGGTCCGGCACGCCCTTGTCCACCGGCACGACCACCGTGCGCCGCGTCGGCAACCCCCTGTCGACCACTCTGGGTAATCGCCCGAGCGGCCGCCAACACTCCAGCGAGCCGGCCGAAACGCGACTCGATCCACTGGGACCCGGCGCGTGTTCGTAGCACTGTGTTACCTCCCGGCAACCCTCCACCCACACTTGGGGACAAACCTGTGGATAGATCTGAAGGATGCGGTGGACGAGAGGTGGAGCGTCCGGCCCGGTGCGGTGGATCGATCGCTGCGCCGGCGTGCACAACTCCGAACTCGGGCCACCTGTCCACCGCCGGACCCGATTGTCCCCCGGCTGGCCTCCTAGCTGTCCCCAGTCCGACACGCCGCCGGAGCACCACCGACGGTGGCCGTCCCCAGAATCCACAACCGTTACTACTACTGCTGTTCTTCTCCTATCCAAGTACTCAAACAGCAACAAGCCTGTGCACCGGCCAGGGACCACCGCCACCCGAACCGGACGTGGCCGCCCTGGGGTGACGGCCCACGCGTCGACGCTCTACGGTGGCCTCCAAGAGGGTGTTCCGGTGGAGGGTCGTGCCATGAAGTTCCGGGTCGAACGTGACGCGTTGGCGGACGGGGTCGCCTGGGTCGCCCGCAGCCTGCCCGCCCGGCCCCCGATTCCGGTGCTGGGCGGGGTGCTGCTGGAGGCCCGCTCGGCCGAGGACTCCGAGTCGCTGGTGGTGTCCGGGTTCGACTACGAGGTCTCGACCCGGGTGCGGATCGACGCCTCGGTCGGTGAGGCGGACCGGGCGCTGGTGTCCGGGCGGCTGCTGGCCGACATCACCAAGTCGCTGCCGGCGCACCCGGTGGACGTGGTGGTCGACGGCGCCCGGGCGACCATCGTCTGCGGCAACGCGCGGTTCAGCCTGCCGACGATGCCGGTGGAGGACTACCCGAAGCTGCCGGACATGCCGGAGCTGGCCGGCTCGATCGCCCCGGACGTGTTCGCCGAGGCGGTCACCCAGGTCGCGGTGGCCGCAGGCAAGGACGACACGCTCCCGATGCTCACCGGTATCCGGGTGGAGTTGTCCGGCGGCAAGCTGACCATGGCCGCGACCGACCGGTTCCGGCTGGCCGTGCGCGAGCTGGAGTGGACCCCGGGTGATCCGGGCATCGACACCGCGGTCCTGGTGCCGGCGCGCACCCTGGCCGAGGCGGCCAAGACGCTCACCGGCAAGGACGCCGTGCAGCTTGCGCTGGCCGACCGCGACGGCATGCTCGGGCTGGCCGGCAACGGTCGGCGCACCACCACCCGGCTGCTGGACGCGGAGTTCCCCAAGTACCGCCAGCTGCTGCCCACCGAGCACACCTCGGCCGCGGTGCTGGACGTCGCGCCCCTGATCGAGGCGATCAAGCGGGTGTCGCTGGTCGCCGACCGGGCGGCACAGGTGCGGATGGAGTTCACCGAGGGCTCGCTGCGACTGGCCGCTGGCGGCGACAGCGACGGCGCCGAGGGCAGCGCCGAGGAGCAGCTGGCCTGCGAGCTCGACGGTGAGCCGCTGACCATCGCGTTCAACCCCGGCTACCTGCTCGACGGGCTGGCCGCGCTGCGCACCGAGCGGGCCCACATGTCGTTCACCACCCCGAACCGGCCGGCGCTGGTCCGCCCGGTGTCCCCGAACGACGCCCCCGGCGCGGTGAGCGGGTACCTGCACCTGCTCATGCCGGTACGGTTGCCCGGGTAGCGTCGGCCCCGACACACCCACACCGGACAAGCAGGGGGACCGCGATGCAGCTCGGGTTGGTCGGGCTCGGTCGGATGGGCGGCAACATGGCCGGGCGGCTGCGCGCCGCCGGCCACGAGGTGATCGGCTACGACTCCCATTCCGAGGCGTCGGGGGTGTCGAGCCTGGCGGATCTGGTGGGGGCGTTGACCGCGCCGCGGGTGGTGTGGGTGATGGTGCCCGCCGGTGACCCGACGCGGGAGACGGTGCACGCGCTGGGTGAGTTGCTGGACGCCGGCGACCTGGTGATCGACGGCGGGAACTCCCGGTTCACCGACGACCTGGAGCACGCCGCGCTGCTGGCCGGGCACGGGGTGCGTTACCTGGACTGCGGGGTGTCCGGCGGGGTGTGGGGCCGGGCGAACGGCTATGGGTTGATGTGCGGCGGCGCGCCGGAGGACGTCGAGCGCGCGATGCCGATCTTCGACAGCCTGCGCCCGGAGGGCCCGCGCGAGGAGGGTTTCGCGCACGCCGGCCCGGTCGGTGCCGGGCATTACGCGAAGATGGTGCACAACGGCATCGAGTACGGGTTGATGCAGGCCTACGCCGAGGGCTACGAGTTGCTGGCGGCCGCGCCGTTGGTGGAGAACGTGCCGGGGGTGTTCCAGGCGTGGTCGCGGGGCACGGTGGTGCGCTCGTGGCTGCTGGATCTGATG
Organism: Pseudonocardia sp.; assembly: GCA_029263115.1. Classification (GTDB taxonomy): domain Bacteria; phylum Actinomycetota; class Actinomycetes; order Mycobacteriales; family Pseudonocardiaceae; genus Pseudonocardia. The sequence continues at coordinate 3,999 of JAJCYC010000206.1, forward strand.
ATCGCGGCGTTGAAGGACGACCCGGAGTTGGCCGGTATCGAGGGTTATGTGGAGGACTCCGGTGAGGGCCGCTGGACGGTCGAGGAGGCGATCGAGCAGCGGGTGGCCGCGCCGGTGATCTCCGCGGCGTTGTTCGCCCGGTTCGTCTCCCGCCAGGACGACTCCCCGGCGATGAAGGCGGTCGCGGCGCTGCGCCAGCAGTTCGGCGGGCACGCCGTACGCAAAGCCGGTCCGGGTGGGGCGCCCGAGGCCGGCGCCGGCCCGGCCGCCGCCGGCTGAGCACACCGGGGTGTACCTGAGCCGACTGGCGGTCACCGACTTCCGGTCCTGGCCGAGCGCGGAGCTGACCCTGGAGCGGGGGGTCACCGTGCTCGTCGGGCCGAACGGCGTCGGCAAGACCAACCTGGTCGAGGCCGCCGGCTATCTGGCCACCTTCTCGTCGCACCGGGTCGCCACCGATGCGCCGCTGGTCCGCCGCGGCGCGGATGCCGCGATCGTGCGGGGCACTGCGGTGCGCGACGGTCGCGAGCTGTCGGTGGAGGTGCAGATCACCCCGGGCAAGGCCAACCGGGCGCGGGTGAACCGCTCGCCGGTGCCCCGGGCCCGGGAGGCGCTGGGCATCGTGCGCACGGTGCTGTTCGCCCCGGAGGACCTGGCGCTGGTCCGCGGTGATCCCGGTGAGCGCCGACGGTTCCTGGACGAGCTGCTGGTGTCGCGCTGGCCGCGCTATGCCGGGGTGCGCGCGGACTACGAGCGGGTGGTGCGCCAGCGTTCGGCGCTGCTCAAGACCGCCCGGACCCGCGGCGCTGGTTCCCGCGGCGGTGTCGATGCCCGCTTCAGCGAGCTGGGCACGCTCGACGTGTGGGACGGGCACCTGGCCCACCACGGCGCGGAGCTGCTGGCCGGGCGGCTGCGGCTGGTCGCCGAGCTGGCGCGGCCGCTGGCCGGGGCCTACGCCGAGCTCGCGCCGGAGTCCGCGCCCGCCGCGATCGACTACCGGGCCAGCGTGCCCGACGTGGCTGCCACCGACGACCAGGAGGTGTTGGAGGACGCGCTGGCCGCCGCGCTGGCCGCGGCCCGCCGCCAGGAGATCGAGCGCGGGGTGTGCCTGGTCGGCCCGCACCGCGACGACCTGGAGCTGCGGCTGGGTGAGGGCCCGGCCAAGGGGTACGCCAGCCATGGTGAGTCCTGGTCGTTCGCGCTGGCCTTGCGGCTGGCGTCGTTCGACCTGTTGCGTGCGGACGTGTCCGGGGGTGTGCACGGCGGATCCACAGATCCGATCCTGGTGCTCGACGACGTCTTCGCCGAGCTGGACACCCGCCGGCGGCGGGCGCTGGCGGGGCGTGCGTCCGGCGCCGAGCAGGTACTGGTCACCGCTGCGGTACCGGACGATGTACCGGACACGCTGCGTGGCGCCTGGTTCGAGGTGACCCCCGGTGAGCTGCGGCAACGCGGGTAGGATGGCCGTGCCCAGCCGTCCTCAGCTCGGTCGGCCGCGAACCCGACAGGTGTGGACAACACTGTGGATACTGTGGATAACTCGGGATCAGTTGGGGACGATCGTTCTCAGCAACCGTTGGTCGCGCGAGGTCGACCACTCAACCGGTCGTTGGATGGTGAGGCTGTCCTCAGCCCTGGGGATGGCAACCCCAACTTGACCGATTCGGCCACCGGCGACGACCCGACCGGCCCGCGCGACTCGGCCGACCCTGCCGGCCCGACCGGGCGGGATCTGGCGCACGAGGTGCTGCGCGCGGCCCAGGACGCGGCGACCGCCCGGGGCCGGCGGCCCGGCGAGGTGGCCAAGGGGCGCTGGCGGCGCACCGGGGGCGACAGCCGGGCCCGGCGCCGATGGTCGGGCGCCAGGTCCGACGACCGGGATCCCCAGCCGCTGGGCCGGCTCGCCGCCCGGATGGCCACCGAACGCGGCTGGCGGGAACCGCTGACCTCGGCATCGGTGTTCGGCCGGTGGGCCGAACTGGTCGGCGCCGACGTGGCCGAGCACGCCACCCCGGTGAGCCTGCGGGACGGTGAGCTGGTGGTGGCCGCCAGCTCAACCGCCTGGGCCACCCAGCTGCGCACCCTGCAACGTCAACTGCTCGCCCGGATCGCGGCCGGGGTCGGCGCCGGCGTGGTGCGCACCATGAAGGTGCAGGGGCCGGTCGCGCCGAGCTGGCGCAAGGGCCCGCGCACCGTGCGCGGGCGGGGCCCGCGCGACACCTACGGCTGAGCGGGACCCTCCGTCCACCGGTGCCTCCCGCGACGGTGCACCCAGGCCGGCGGGCCGGTGGAGTTGGCCGTCGGGGTCGGCTCTCCCGGTCGTCGCCGCCCGGCGATGTACCGATTTCGGCACATCCGTTCCCGAGCGCGTGGGGTCGGTGCCACCGTGGCGGCGCCAGGTGCCGCGTCGGTCTCCCCGGGGGCGCCCGCTGTGACTCCGCGACACCTCGTGAGGCGGCATTCCCGGGCTCGCCACCCAAACTGGTCGCCGAACGGCGCTCTGCGTGCTTTCCAGGGGTGTCCTAGACGCCTTCCCCGTCGGGTCGACCAGTACTATGGAAGGCAGACCGCCGCGGGTCCCGGATTTCCCGTTCAGCGGCCCGGTAGCGCCCCCAGCGCCACTGCCGGATTTCACACCCAGCCGAGGAGACGTACACCACCCGTGGCCGCGCCCAGGAGCACCCAGAAATCCCCGAACGGCTACAGCGCCTCTTCGATCACCGTCCTGGAGGGGCTGGAGGCGGTCCGCAAGCGGCCGGGCATGTACATCGGCTCCACCGGCGAGCGCGGCCTGCACCATCTGATCTGGGAGGTGGTGGACAACGCGGTCGACGAGGCGATGGCCGGCCACGCCACCCGGGTCGACGTCACGCTGCTGCTCGACGGCGGGGTGCGGGTGGTCGATGACGGCCGGGGCATCCCGGTCGACATGCACCCGGTGGAGAAGGTGCCGGCGGTCGAGCTGGTGCTCACCCGGCTGCACGCCGGCGGCAAGTTCGACGACAAGTCCTACGCGGTGTCCGGCGGGCTGCACGGGGTCGGCGTCTCGGTGGTCAACGCCCTCTCCAGCAGGCTGGACGTGGAGATCCACGTCAACGGCGCGGTGTACCGCCAGCAGTACACCCGCTCGGTACCGGGCAAGCTGATCAAGGGTGAGGCCACCCGCAGGACCGGTTCGACGATCACCTTCTGGGCCGACGAGATGATCTTCGAGACCACCGACTACAACATCGAGACGATCTCCCGGCGGCTGCAGGAGATGGCGTTCCTGAACAAGGGGCTGACCATCGCGCTGCGCGACGAGCGCAACGGTGACAACGGCCAGGCCGAGGAGCCCGACGCGGAGGGCTACGTCGCCAAGGTCAAGGAGCAGATCTTCTGCTACCCGGGCGGGCTGGAGGACTTCGTCGCCCACCTCAACCGCAGCAAGGACCCGATCCACAAGAAGATCGTGTCCTTCCAAGCCGCCGGCGACGCCCACCAGCTCGAGGTGGCGATGCAGTGGAACTCCAGCTACTCGGAGTCGGTCTACACCTTCGCGAACACGATCAACACCCACGAGGGGGGCACCCACGAGGAGGGTTTCCGGGCGGCGCTGACCTCCACGGTCAACCGGTACGCCCGGGACAAGAAGCTGATCAAGGAGAAGGATCCGGCACTCACCGGTGACGACATCCGCGAGGGCCTGGCCGCGATCGTCTCGGTCAAGGTCAAGGAGCCGCAGTTCGAGGGCCAGACCAAGACCAAGCTGGGCAACACCGAGGTCAAGTCGTTCGTGATGCGGGTCTCCAACGAGTGGCTGGCCGACTGGTTCGACCGCAACCCGGCCGAGGCCAAGGTGATCATCAACAAGGCGGTGTCCAGCGCGCAGGCCCGAATGGCCGCGCGCAAGGCCCGCGAGCTGGTACGCCGCAAGTCCGCCGGCGACCTGGGCGGGCTGCCCGGCAAGCTGGCCGACTGCCGCTCCACCGACCCCAGCCGCTCCGAGGTCTACATCGTCGAGGGCGACAGCGCCGGGGGCAGCGCGAAGTCCGGCCGGGACTCGATGTTCCAGGCCATCCTGCCGATCCGCGGCAAGATCATCAACGTGGAGAAGGCCCGGATCGACCGGGTGCTGAAGAACACCGAGGTCCAGGCGATCATCACCGCGCTGGGCACCGGTATCCACGACGAGTTCGACCTGGCCCGACTGCGCTACCACAAGGTCGTGCTGATGGCCGACGCCGACGTGGACGGCCAGCACATCCAGACGCTGCTGCTCACCCTACTTTTCCGCTTCATGCGTCCGCTGGTGGAGCACGGGCACGTCTTCCTGGCCAAGCCGCCGCTCTACAAGATCAAGTGGGGCGGCCGGGGCTCCGAGCCGGAGTTCGCCTACTCCGACCGGGAACGCGACGGGCTGATCGAGGCCGGCCGGTCCGCCGGCAAGAAGCTGCCCAAGGAAGAGGGCGTGCAGCGGTACAAGGGCCTCGGCGAGATGAACGCCAAGGAGCTGTGGGAGACCACCATGGATCCGACCGTGCGGCTGCTCATGCAGGTCACCCTGGACGACGCCGCCACCGCCGACGAACTGTTCTCGATCCTGATGGGCGAGGACGTGGAGTCCCGCCGCAGCTTCATCACCCGCAACGCGAGGGACGTACGCTTCCTGGACGTGTGACAAGCCTAGACGTCTGAGCGCGCGATCGGCCGGGGCCCGACGCACGGGCTCGGCCCGCTCACCCGCCGGTGGTCTGCTCGTTCCCGCTCTTCCGCCCCACGTCCGTGCCCCATTCCTTCGCGGTCTCGTAAAGCTCGAAATACAGGTGTTCGACGGCGACGTCGGCGACGAAGTGGTAGTAGGCATCGGAGTCCGGTTCGAGGTGGCCGCCTCGGCGCTTGACCTCCTCTTCGAGGGATTCCACGATCCGGTCGCCGGTGGCGATGGTTGTCCACCATCGGACCGTCTCCGGGTCGGGGAGCCAGGCGACGGAGGCTCTCCAGCGCGCGTTTTCCGGCGATGCCTCGATGGAGTCCGGGTTCTCTTCCAGCCACTTCTTCGTCTTGGCGGCCGAGGCGATCTGCAGTTCGACCATGACGGGCATGTCCTCGTTGACCAGCCGTACGGCGACGTCGGCGAGCAGGTGCCAGTAGGTGTCGGTGTCGTAGGTGATGTCGGTGCCCCGCTCGCGGACTTCGCGTATAAGCGGCTCCACGATCCGCTTATCGCTGGCTGCTCCCATCCACCAGTCGACCGTCTTGCGGTCCGGGGCCCAGCGAGGCTCGTCGCTCAATCGCGGATCGTCCACGTTCACTCCTATCGGCCGGTCTCGACGTGGACCTCGTCCGAGGTCGCCGTCCAGGTTCCACTCGGAACCGGTACCACGACTTGGGCGGTGATTTGGCCGCGATACCAGGCGCTCTCGGTCACCTTCGGGTCGCCCTGCGGTGGGGTGTGGAACACCGTCTCGGTGCCGTCAACGTTCACCCGCTGTGTCTTATCCGACCTGGCCACGTTCTTGTACGGACCGCCCTTCGCCGGAGCCGACGCGAGCGTGCCGATGATCCGCACATCGGCTGGACTCGGCCCGATGCACGTGACTCGGGTCTTGAACAGCACGGTGCCTCCTCGTTGCTTCTTCGACCAGTGTGGATGGTCCGCCGACGCCACGCACGACCATTGCGTGGGCGCGGCTCCCTGGTTCGTGTCGAACACGATCGGCGCCACCACCGGTGTGGCCGGTGTGATCGTGGCGGCCTGCAACACCGACGCTAGGTGGCTGGTGTCTTTCGCGTGGCGGTCGCCCGGTCCGGCGGCCTGATGCGGGAGGATCGGTGGGTGACGCTGGGGCGTGCTGATCATCAGGGTGATTTGTTCGACGAGGTGGCCCGGTTCTGTGAGGAGACGCTG
>JAJCYC010000207.1 GCA_029263115.1 Pseudonocardia sp.
GGGTACTCGATGATGATCTTGAAGAGGAAGCGGTCGCGCTGGGCCTCGGGCAGCGGGTAGACGCCCTCGTTCTCGATCGGGTTCTGGGTGGCCAGCACCAGGAACGGGTCGGGCATCGGGAAGGTCTTGCCACCGATGGACAGGTGCTTCTCGGCCATCACCTCCAGCATCGCCGACTGCACCTTGGCCGGCGCCCGGTTGATCTCGTCGGCGAGCACGAAGTTGGCCACCACCGGGCCCAGTTCGACGTCGAACTCCTCGCGTCCCTGCCGGTAGATGCGGGTGCCCAGGATGTCGGCAGGCACCAGGTCCGGGGTGAACTGCAACCGGGAGAACGAGCCGCCGACCACCCTCGCGGCGGTCTCGACGGCCAGGGTCTTGGCCACCCCGGGCACGCCTTCGAGCAGCAGATGCCCCTTGGCCAGCAGCCCGACCAGCAGCCGCTCCACCAGCCTGTCCTGCCCGACGATGATCCGCTTGATCTCGAACACGGTGCGTTCGAGCAGCTCGCCCTCCTTGGCCGGGCTCGACGGCCCGCCCGCCTGCGCCGGGGCCGTCTGCCCGGCACCGGTCGCCGCCGCGGTAGCGGGGATCGAGCCGCCCGCCTGCTCCGGGTTGGTCACCGCGTACTCCCTCCGCCGGAGGGTGCTCCCCCGGGCCTACTGCGTGCAGCGAACCGCGCCGAGGGTATGACCCCGGTGAAGCCCACCGGTCAGATCAGCCGGGTCACGTAGGGCATCAGGCCGTCGGTGCGCACCGACGTCACCCGGACCTTGCCCCCGGAGTACGGCGCCTCCACCATCTTCCCGCCGCCGAGGTACATCGCCACGTGGTGGATCCGCCCGCCGGTCGACCAGAAGAGCATGTCGCCGGGTCGTTTCTCGGCCAGTGGGACCTTGCGTCCGGCGTTGTACTGGTACCCGCTGTAGTGCGGCAGCGGTATGCCGGCCGCCCCGAATGCGTAGATCATCAGGCCGGAGCAGTCGAACCCGGTCTTGCGGAAGTCGCCGAAGCGATCGGCGACGCCGCCGTCCCGGATTCCCCGGGTGGGGCCGTTGCGGTTGCCGCCGCCCCAGGCATAGGTGGTCCCGAGCTGGGACAGCGCCCGGTCGATCACCTCGGGGAGCCCACCCACCGCGCCGGAACGTCCGGCCCGGCCGGCCCGTGCCGCGGCGGCGGCCTGCTCGGCGCGCGCGGCCGCCGCGAGCGCCTCCTGGTAGTCCAGGTAGCGCTTGCGCTGGGCCCGCAGGCCGGCGTCCCGGGCGCTCAGCGCGTCGAGTTGCCGCTCGATCTCCACCCGGCGGGCCTCGACCGCGCGCAGCTGCGCCAGCCCGGCCTCCACCTGGGCGGTGGCGGTGGCCACGGCCGAGTCGGCGGAGCGTTTCGCGCCGTCGGCGGCGGCCTGCTTGCGTTGGGCGTCCTCGCTGGCGGCCCGGGCCAGCGAGTCGGCGTTGACCTTGGCCACCCGGGCCTTCTGCAGGCTCTCCAGGGCGGCGCGCTGCTCGGCGGCCAGCGCCTCGGACGCCTCGGCCCGCTCCACCACCTCACCCGGGTTCGCGGCCTGCTCGAGCAGTCCCAGCGAGCCGGCGTCGGCGCCGCGCAGGTAGATCTCGGCGAGGAACTCGTCCACCCGCTGCTGGGTCTGCTCGATCGCCACGGAGGCCGCCGCGGCCTCGGCCCGGGTGGCCTGGGCCCGGGCGGCGGCGACGGCGGCGGCGTCCCGGGCCAGCTCCAGGTCGGCCAGTGCCTGGTTGGCGATCTCCTGACGGGCCCCGAGCTGTTCGCCCAACCGGTCCGCCTCGGCCTGCACCTGGGTCAGCTCGCTGGACAGCCGGCCGACCTCGTCGGCCTTGCCCGCGATGTCGCGCTTGCTCTGGTCCAGCTGCTGGTCGCTCGGGTTGGGCGGCGGCGTGGGCGGTGGGGGCGGCTGGCCGACGCCGACGCCGGACCCGGCGAGCAGCATGCCGAGCAGGAGCACGGCCAGTACCGTCACCCGCCGCAGTTGCACGCGGAGCGACCGCACGACCGAGCCTCCACACGTCCGTGAACCAGGAACGTGCGGACGATCTCACCCTGTGCACCGATCTTGCGGCAGCGACACCAGGTTATGCCGGCGGACAGCCCACTCGGGGGACACTTCGCGCACTCCGGGACACCACCCGGGGTCGATCAGTGCCGGGTGGCGCCCGCCGGTTCAGCCGACCTGACGGTCGCGGCCGGCCCAGTACGGCTCGCGGAGCTTGAACTTCTGGATCTTCCCGGTGGCCGTGCGCGGGATCTCCTCCCGGATCTCGACCGAGGTGGGGGCCTTGTATCCGGCCAGACGCTGCTTGCAGTGCGCGATCACCTCGGCCTCGGTCACCTCAGCGCCCGCCACCGGCACCACCAGAGCCTTGATCGTCTCGCCCCACTTCTCGCTGGGCACGCCGATCACCGCGACCTCGGCGACCGCCGGGTGGCTGAAGATGGTGTCCTCCACCTCGATCGAGGACACGTTCTCGCCGCCGGTGATGATCACGTCCTTCTTCCGGTCGGAGATCGTCAGGTGGCCCTCGTCGTCCATCGTGCCCCCGTCGCCGGTGTGGAACCAGCCGCCCTCCAGCGCCTCGCCGGTGGCGTCGGGGTTGTTCCAGTAGCCCTCCATCACCACGTTCGAGCGGGCCAGCACCTCCCCGCCGTCGGCGATGCGCAACGAGACCCCCAGCGCCGGAGCTCCGGCCCGGCTGAGCTTGCGGGCGCGCTCCTCGCTGGACAGGTCGTCGTCCTGCGGGCGCTGCCGGTTGAAGGTGAGCAGCGGCGAGGTCTCGGTCAGGCCGTAGATCTGCAGGAACTCCCAGCCCAGTTCCTCGTCGATGCGCTGGATGGTGCGGCTGGGCGGCGGCGCGCCGGCGCACACCACCCGCACCCGGCCGCGACCGGGGATCTCGCCGTCCCAGTTCTTCGCCGCATCCAGCACGGCCGCGACCACCGCCGGCGCGGCGCAGAGGAAGGTCACCCCGTGCTCGTCGATCCGCCGGAGGATCTCCGCGCCGTCGATCTTGCGAATGATGATCTGCTTGGCGCCGAGACCGGCCATCGTGTACAGCATGCCCCAGCCGTTGCAGTGGAACTGCGGCAGCGTGTGCAGGTAGACGTCCCGCTCCCAGGCGCGGGTGTGCATGCCGAAGGTCACCGCGTTGATCCAGATGTTGCGGTGGGTGATCTGCACGCCCTTCGGGCTTGCGGTGGTGCCCGAGGTGTAGTTGATGGTGGCGGTGGCGTTCTCGTCGGGCGATGACCAGGGCCGGGGCTCGACGTCGAAGCGCATCAGCGACTCGGTCTCGGTGCCGAGCACGAACCGGTGGCGGGCGGTGACGTCCTTGAGCGACTCGTCCAGCTCCGGGTCGACCAGCAGCACCGACGCGCCGCAGTGCTCGACGATGAACCGCACCTCGTCCGGGCGCAGCCGGAAGTTGATCGGTACGCAGATCCGGCCGCTGCCCGGCACGGCGTGCAGCAGCTCCATCAACCGGGCGGAGTTGTGGCTGACCACGGCCACCCGCTCGCCCTCGGCGATGTCCAGCCCGTCCAGCCCGGCCTGCCAGGCCCGGACCCGGCGGGCCAGCTCGCCGTAGGTGGTGGTGGGTACGGCGTCCGCCGGCTGGTCGGGTTCGTCGACCACGGCCGTCGCGTCGGGGAAGACGGTCCGCGCCCGCGCCAGGAAGTCCGAGACGGTCAGGGGCACCTGCATGGCTACTACACCTTTCGGAAGCGGGTAAACCTGGCGGGTAGCCTAGTCAGAGCCGACCAGCTCGGGCAGTACCTCCGCCAGGCGACCGCGCACCGCCAGGGCGAGCTCGTCGTACGGAGTCGGTTCGGCGTTGGCGATGACCACGTCGGCGCCGGCCCGGGCGGCCAGCCCGACCAGCCCGGCGGCCGGGTGCACGGTCAGCGAGCTGCCCACCGCCAACAGCAGGTCGGCGGTCTCGGCCGCTTCCCGGGCGCGGGTCAGCACATCCGGGTCCAGAGCCTGGCCGAAGGAGATCGTGGCCGATTTGAGGATGCCGCCGCACCGGGGGCACGGGGGGTCGACCTCGCCGGCCCGCACCCGGTCCAGCGCATCGGCCATCCGCCCCCGGCACCCGCACCCCAGGCACTCGGTGCCGTACACCGTGCCGTGCAGCTCGATCACCCGCGCCGGGTCGTTGCCGGCCCGCTGGTGCAGCTCGTCGATGTTCTGGGTGAGCAGTGCCTGCAGCCGTCCGTCCCGCTCCAGGGCCACCAGCGCGTGGTGCGCGGCATTCGGACGGGCGGTCCACGCGGGGTGGGCCAGCCGGCGACGCCACGACTCCCGCCGCACCCCGGGGTCGTCCCGGTAGGCGCTCAGGGTGGCCAGCCGCTGGTCGGCCGGGTTCAGCGTCCAGGTTCCGCTGGGACCCCGGAAGTCCGGGATGCCGGAGTCGGTGGACACCCCGGCCCCGCTCAGTACGGTGACCCGGCGGGCGGCGGCCAGCCGCTCCCGGGCCGCCACACGGTCGTCGGCCACCCGGTCACCCTGCCACGACCGGGGCCGTCCAGCCTGGCGGACGACGACCCGGCGACCGGGGGCCGGGACGCCGATCGCAGCCGGGGTCGTCCCTGCCCGGGGCGGCGGAGATGGGCATGCCCAGTTGGCGCTGGCCCGGGCGAGTGTTGCGCCCCGGCCGGCTGGTCGCGCTGTCGAGCCCGGACTGGAGCGGAGCACGCTCGGCATCGCGGAGGATCCAGGGCTGGTGGTGCACGGTCTGACCGGCAGCGCGGTCGGTGCGGCTGGTGCCCACCTTCCTGGTCTTTCGGGGGTCGGGCGAGATCGCGCCTCCGACCTGAGTCGAACGGGAGGGTCGACATCTAAACAGTACGCGCGTACTGTTTGAGCCGAGGGCCTCCTGGCCACCCGAAGAGCGGGGTGCGACACACTCCGTGTGACGCCCCCGTACCACCACCCGGGGCCGGCCCGAATCGACCGGTCGCCCGGCGCACGCAGGAGAGGACGCGACGTGAGACCCGAAGGAAACCCCGAAGGAAACACAGTGGACGCAGCCACCGCACATCCAGACAGCTTCGGCGCCCGGGGCACCCTGGCGGTCGACGACACCGACCACGAGATCTTCCGGTTGTCGGCCGTGGACGGCGCCGCCCGGCTGCCGTACAGCCTCAAGGTGCTGCTGGAGAACCTGCTGCGCACCGAGGACGGCGCCAACGTCACCGCCGACCACATCCGGGCGCTGGCCGGCTGGGACCCGTCCGCCGAGCCGGACACCGAGATCCAGTTCACCCCGGCCCGGGTGATCATGCAGGACTTCACCGGCGTGCCGTGCGTGGTCGACCTGGCCACCATGCGCGAGGCGGTGACCGAACTCGGCGGTGATCCGGCGAAGGTCAACCCGCTGGCGCCCGCCGAGCTGGTGATCGACCACTCGGTGATCATCGACGTGTTCGGCAGCCCGGACGCCTTCGAGCGCAACGTGGAGTTCGAGTACAGCCGCAACAAGGAGCGCTACCAGTTCCTGCGCTGGGGCCAGGGCGCGTTCGACGAG
>JAJCYC010000208.1 GCA_029263115.1 Pseudonocardia sp.
GATCTTGCTCTCGGGCACGCCGAGGGTGACCGTGGTCATCGTGCGCAGGATGTGCGGCACCTGGGTCGAGGCGAACAGCGTGAGCTGCTCACCCGACGGGTCACACACGACCGACCGCGGCTCCATGAACGCCGGGATCAGGCGCTGCTGGAGGAACCGACGCCGGACCACCACCGAGTCGGGGTCGGCCTCCGCCGAGGCAATGGCCTCGTCGACGCTGCCACCGGTACCCGCCGCCGCCGAGTCGAGGACCCAGGTGGCGTTCTTGTTGGTGCCGAGGTCCGGGTGCACCAGGGTGGTGCCTTCGGCGATCGCGGCCTCCATGTCGAGCACCGGCTCCAACGAGTCGAAGTCGACCTCGACCAGGTCGGCGGCATCGCGCGCCGCGGCTGCCGACCGGGCCACCACCACCGCCACGCCCTCGCCGGCGAAATGCACGGTGGTATCGGCCAGTAGCGGGCGCCGAGGCGCCTTCTCGTCCGGGGACAGCGGCCAGACATGCGGCAGCCCGACCGCCTCGATGCCCAGGTCTGCGGCGGTGTAGACGCCCACCACGCCGGGGGACCACCGGGCGGCCGAGGCGTCGATGCCGGTGATCGTGGCGTGCGCGAACGGTGAGCGCACGACGTACATGTGCAGAGTGCCGTGCGGCGTGATCGCATCGGTGTAACGGGTGCGGCCGGTGATCAGCCGCGCGTCCTCCTTGCGGGTGCGCGCGCGGCCGACCTCTGTGGTGGGGGTCGTCGGTTCGGCTGTGGTGGTCATGTCAGCTGCCGCCCCCGGACATCGAGGCGGAGGAGTGCGCGGCGGCGGCTGCGCCGTTGACCGAGTCGGGTACCGCGCCGGCGCCCGGCTTCATCTTCTGGGCCGCGTCGCGCACCGCGCGCACGATGTTCTGGTAGCCGGTGCAGCGGCAGAGGTTGCCCTCGATGCCGTGGCGCACCTCGTCCTCGGACGGGTCGGGGTTGTCACCGAGCAGGTCGATCGCCTGCAAGATCATGCCGGGCGTGCAGTAGCCGCACTGCAGCGCGTGGTTGTCGTGGAACGCCTGCTGCACCGGGTGCAGCTGGCCGTCCCGGGCCAGGCCCTCGATCGTCGCTACCTCGCTGCCGTCGGCCTGGACCGCCAGCACCGAACACGACTTCACACTCTGCCCGTCGAGATGGACGGTGCACGCACCGCAGTTGCTGGTATCGCACCCGATGACCGTCCCGGTCTTGCCGAGCCGTTCCCTGAGGTACTGGACGAGCAACATGCGGGGCTCGACGTCATCGGCGTACTCGACGCCGTCGACGGTGACCCGGACCTGTGCCATGAGCTCTACTCCTCACCGCGCCGCCGTGGTGGGCGCGCAGTTGTCGAGGGACGAACCGCGGTGGCGACCGGCGAACGGTCGCTGTGTCCGGACGCCACGCAGTGCCGTCCACAACCGTGTGGCGGCCAACACATCGAACCCCCGTTGATCGGGCCCCGCAAGATCGCGCGGCCGGGCCGGCGGCCGCCCGGTGGCAGAGGGTTCGGGTGCGTGCGCGGCGCATGACGGTCCGCGCCGCGGTCGCGGTCCGTCGCCGCCCGTGGAACCGCTGCCGCGGGTTCGAGGGTCGGGCGAAATCACCCGCTCGGACCAAGCCGGTCGGGCGGGTCGGGCGACCTCCGCACGCTGCGTATCCAGCCGCCGCCGACCTCGCCCCGGGCGGTCCACCGCGCGTCACCCGAGTGCCCGGTGGTCACCGAGGCCAGGGCACCCTAACGTCGGGAGTCGACCGCGTACCGTCCGACGACTCCGGGAGCCACCCATGCCGGCCTGGCTCGGCGTCACCCTCGCCGGGGTGTTCGCGATGGTCACGGCCTACCGGCTGCGCCACCGCGACGCCCCGGCCACCCTGATGGCCGCCGGGATGGCGGTGATGTCGGTCGGGATGGGCGGCATCGGACCGCACCTGGTGCACGGGCCGTGGTGGGCAGGCGGTTTCGCGCTGGTCGCGGCGTGGCCCGTGCTGGAGCGGGTGCGCGGCCGAGCGGGATCGCCGGCGTGGCAGACCTCGTCGTGGGCCTCGTCCGCCCCGGGCCACCTGGGCCATCTGCTGGGCGGCGCGGCGATGGCCTACATGTGCGTGGCCGGGCTGGCCTACGCGCCGGGAGCGGTCGCCGGCGGATCCGCAGCCGGGGCGGTCGCCGGTGGGACGGCCGGGGCGGTCGCCGGCGGGACGGCCGCCGGCCCGGCGGTGGCAGCGCCGACCTACCAGCTCGCGGGGCACGACCACGGCGGCCAGGCCGCCGCGGTGATCGGCTCGGCCGGTGGCCCGGTGTCGGCGGGGTTGTTCGCCTTGGCCGGCTGGCTGCTGGCCTGCTACTTCCTGCTCGCCGCGATCTGCGCGCTGACCCGGCGGACCGTCGACGGCACCCCGGTCCGGCGACCGCGCACGACGGCCGAGGCCGCGATGGGCCTCGGCACGATGATCATGCTGATGGCGGTGCTGTAGACCGCGCGGCGCGGCGACCGGTGATCATCGGCAGCAGCGGCGCCGCGGAGCGGGCCCGCCAGGCCCCCAGCCACAACCCGGCGCCGTAACCCAGGTCGTCCAGCCGGCGGGCCAGCAGGTAGCGAGCCGGGTCGAGGCCGGGCTGGCCGGGCTCCGGGCGGTGGGCCCACCAGTCGTGCAGGCCGTCGGCGAGCGCGGCGGTGACCGCCACCCGGCGGGCCGGCCGGGAGACCAGGCAGGCCAGCGCGGTCAGCGGCCACCAGTGCCGGGTGAGCAGGCCCGCGCCCTGGGCCACCGCCCCGAGCAGGCCCGCCGCGGTCAACCGGGCGGCGGTCGGGCCGGCACGGGGCAGCCGGTGCAGGGTGCGGCGCAGGCGCAGCGCCGCGACCGCGGTCACCCCGGCGGCGGCCGACAGCGGGCCCGGGCGCCGGGTGGCGACGAGCAGAAGCGCCGCGACCGTCCACGGCGCCAGCACCGCCGGCGGTACCGACCCGGGGTGGCGCACCGCCAGGGGCGCCGCCCCGGTGCCGTAGAACGCCTTGCGGGTCCACCAGTCCACCGGCGCGGTGCGGTGCTCGTGCGCCACCCGGGAGGCCGGTTCGTAGCGCATCCGCCAGCCGGCCGCGTGCAGCCGCAGCCCCAGGTCGACATCCTCGGCGACCGGCATCCGCTCGTCGAACCCCGCCGCGACCGCCGCCCGGCGGACCAGCAGCGCGGCGCTGGGCACGTAGGCCACCCGGGAACGCGGCAGCACCGGACCCGGGTCCGGCCCGAGGTCCAGCGACGAGCGCAGCCCCTCGTACCGGGCCAGCCAGCCGGGTCGTGGGTGTGGGAGGCCGGTGATCCGCGGCGCGGCGAGCGCGACCCCCGGATCGGCCAGGTGCGCCAGCAGCGGTTCCAGCCAACCGGGTCGGGGCACCACGTCGGAGTCGAGGAACGCGACCAGGTCCGTGGTGGCCGCGGCCAGGCCGGTGTTGCGCGCGGCGGCCGGGCCGCGCGAGCGCGGATGGCGCAGGACCCGCACCCGAGCCGCATCCGGGTCCACCGCATCCGGGTCCACCGAATCCGGGACGCCGCGCGCCGGGTCGAGCCCGGCGGCCGCGCGGCAGGCCACCTCGTCGCGCGAGCCGTCGTCGACCACGATCACCTCGGCCAGCCCGGGGGCGGTGGCGGCCAGGGTGGCCAGCAGCCGACGGACGCCGTCCGGGCGGTCCCGAACCGGCACCACCACCGTGACGTCCGCCGCGCCGGGGGCCGCGGGCAACCGTTCGGCCACCGGGTTGGCCACCCCGGCGTCCAACAGCCGGCGGGCGAGCGTGGCGCCGGCCCGGTCCCGGACCACCAGCGTCACCGCGTCGTCGTCGAACAACCGCCGCGCGGCCGACGCCAGGAACAGCAGCCGCCCCGGGGACCCACCGAGCAGCGCCGCGCCGCCGTCGAGCCGGCGGGTCCGCCGGTCCAACCGCAGCACGAACCCGACCGGTAGTGGTGGTTCGGGGGTCATCCGGGGAAGCCGCCGTCGGCGTGCAGCACCGAGCCGGTGACCGCCGAGGAGTCGGTGCCGCACAGCCAGCACACCGCCGCGGCCACCTCGTCCGGCGCGAGCAGCCGCTCCACCAGTTGCTGGTCACCGAACGGGGTCGGCGAGGGCATGCCGTAGAGCTTGGCGGTGGCGGCCAGCATCGCGGTGTCGGTGGAGCCCGGGGACACCGCGGTGGCGGTGACCCCGGTGCCGCGCAGGTCGGCGGCCAGCCCGGCGACCAGCCCGACCACCCCGTGTTTGACCGCGTTGTACGGCGCGAGGTGCCACAGCCCGTGGTGGGCCGCGGCCGAGGCCAGCGCGACGAACCTGCCCGACCGCGGCGACGGGCGGGCCAGCAGCGCCGGCACCGCCACCCGGGCCAGGTGCAGCACCCCGCGCAGCCCCACCTCGTAGAGCACGTCCCAGTCGGCGTCGCCGGTGTCCCACAGCGGCCGACCGCCGGCCATCACGCAGGCCCCGGCCACGGCGGCGTCCAGCCCGCCGAACTCCTCGACGGCCAACCGAACGGCGGCGGCCAGCGCCGGCTCGTCGCGTACGTCGGCGACCACCGGCAGCACCCGCCCGGGGTGCGCGGCGGCCACCGCGTCCAGCTCGGCCCGGGTGCCCAGCGGGTAGCGCAGCCGCGGGTCGTCCGCGCAGGAGTCGACCGCGACGACCCGCCAACCCGGGTCGGCCGCGTCGGCCAGCCGATGCACCACCGCAGCGCCGATCCCCCGGGCCGCCCCGGTCACCACCGCCACCCGTTCGTCCACGGCAGCGATCGTGTCATGCGGGCAAGTACAAGCCGACGTGCGGCTGGGGCTCCTTGCGCGCCCACCCACCCTCGCCCGCCGAAGCTGATCCTCAGCCCGGCGATCTCGGTCGCACCCACCGGTCGTCCCCTCGGCGAGAAGGCCCGACCTTGGCACTGTCGCTCCTGGAGGGTCGCGTGCGACCTACCGGACGTGGCCCCGCCCTGCATCGACCCGACCGGCCGGATGGTGGGGCTACCGGCCGCGAGCGGCTAACCTGTCCCGGTGATGCGCTGCGGTGTGTCCGTCGGCATGCTGGGCCCACTCGAGGTCTCGGCAGGGGACCGAGTGCTCGGCCCGCGGGAGCTCGCTGGCCGCAAGCCCAAACAGGTGCTGGAGATCCTTCTGGTTCACCGGGGCCAGTCTGTGTCCAAGGACCGGATTGCGGACCTCCTGTGGGGCGACCGTCTGCCCAAGGACCCGGTGCGGACACTTGAGGCGTATGTGTGCGTTGTCCGCGCCGAGCTGGCTCCGGTGGTCGGTGACGTCCGCCGGCTGCTGCGCAGCGAGCCGGGTGCCTACCGCTTCTCGATAGAGGACATCGAGCTCGACGCGGACCGATTCGACAAGCTGCTCTCCGGAGCGGCGGCGGCACCGGCGCTCGCTGAGCGGATCGAGCTCAGGGAGCGGGCGCTGGGCCTGGTACGGGGTGACCTGCTCGCCGACGAGCCCTACGCCGAGTGGGCGTTCCCGCTGCGCGACCTCTACGGGGAGCGTCACCTGCAGCTGCTGCTGGACCTCGCCGAGGACTGCCTCACAGCCCTGAGGCCGATGCGCGCGGTGGAGTACGCCGAGCGGGTTCTCGAGGCTCAGCCGGCCCGGGAGCGCGCGCACCGGCTGCTGATGCTCGGCCATTACGCGTGCGGCGATCAGGATCTGGCGCTGCGTACCTACCAGCGGTGCCGGCGGGTCCTCGGCGCCGAACTGGGTGTGCGCCCGCTCGCGGAGACCGAACGGGCCTACCTTGCCGTCCTCGGCCACGCCCCGGTGGAGGCCGTGCTCCCACCGGCGCGGCCCCCGGTGACAGTGGCGCCGCGACCACCGCAGACCCGGTTCGCGCGCAGCGGCGACGCGACGATCGCCTACCAGGTCCTCGGCGAGGGAGGCCTCGACCTCGTCGTGGCGCATGCCTGGTTCTCGCACATGGAGATCGGCTGGGAGGAGCCGCGCTACGCGGCCTTCCTCCGCCGGTTGGCCCGCGGTCACCGCGTGATCGTGTTCGACCGACGGGGCATGGGGATGTCCGACCCCGCACCGCCCACCGTGAGCCTGGCCGAGCGAGCCGACGACATCCGGGCCGTCATGGACGACGCCCGCTCCCAGCGTGCGGTCCTCGTCGGCAGCTGCGGCTCGGGGCCCACCGCCGTCGCGCTCGCCGCCCGGGCACCCGAACGCGTCCGCGGCCTGGTCCTGTTCGGCACCTTCGCCCGGATGCTCGCCACCGCCGACTACCCCGCAGGCTGGAGCCGCGAGTTCTTCGAGCAGTACAAGGCCGGCCTCGAACAGGGGTGGACGACCGGTCGCGGGATCCGCCGGTCGGTGCCCAGCGCCGGCCCGGACGAGTCGCTGATGGAGTGGCTGGGCCGGCTGCTGCGGCTCTCGACGAGCCCCGCCGCCGCCCGGGCCATCCTCGACTTCGCCGCCACCCTCGACGTGCGCGACCTGCTTGCCGGCATCGCCGCGCCGACGCTCGTGCTGCATCGCCGCGACGACCAGTGGGTGCACCCGGACAACGGCCGATACCTCGCCGCGCACATCCCGCAGGCTCGCTATGTGGAGCTGGACGGCGCCGACCACTGGCCGTGGTTCGGCGACAGCGAGAGCGTGCTACGCCCGATCGAGGAGTTCCTCGCCGGGCTGCTGCCCGATCCGGTCCGAGGGTATTCCGAGGGTCGGCGGGCCACGCTCGCCCCATGACGACCACAGCTTCCAACACCTACGAACCGACCACGTCCGGCGACCCGTACGCGCGGGCCTCCGAACTCGGTGACGACGCCGTCTCCGCACTGGCCGCACGCTTCGAGATCCGCGCCGCCGACCCGCGCCAACGCGCTCTGTGGCGGGACTTCCTGTCCCGAGCGCCACAGATCGCCGCAGCCCGCGTCCTCGAGGTGGGCTGCGGCACCGGAATCATCACCGCGCTGGTCGCCGAGCTACCCGGCGTCACGCAGGCCGTCGGCGTCGACCCGATCCCGGGTTTCGTCGAGCTGGCGCGCCGGCGCGTCCCGGCGCTGCGGTTCGAGGTGGCCGACGGGCGATCGCTGCCCTTCGCCGACGAGTCCTTCGACGGCGTCGTGTTCGCGACCACCCTGTGTCACGTGCCCACGCCCGAGCGGGCGCTCGGCGAGGCACGCCGGGTCCTCAGGCCCGGCGGCTACCTGCTGATCTACGACGGAGACTACGCCACGACAACCGTCGCGGTCGGCGCCAATGACCCGCTGCAGACCTGCGTCGACGCCGCGATCAGCGGACTCGTCCACGATCCCTGGCTCGTGCGGCGGCTGCCGCGGCTCGTCCGCGACGCCGGTTTCGAACCAGGACAGCTGCGTAGCCACGGCTACGTCGAGCTGGACTCGCCGGCATACCTGCCCAGCATGATCGACGTCGGCGTCCGAGCGCTGCAGGCGAGCGCAACGATCTCGCCACCGACGGCCACGGCACTGCGGGCCGAGGCGCAGCACCGCGCGGACTCCGGGCGGTTCTACGGGCACATCGCCTACGCCAGCCTCCTGGCGCACGCGCCGTCGACCGGAGCCGCCTGAGAATCCGTCAAGGGCCCGAAGGCGCCGTCCGCGGTGACGACGTCGGCCGAGACGAGGTTGTCGACGGCAAGCCGCAGCGGCGGGCAAGGTGCCCGATGCCGCCGCCGAGGTTCAGCCCGGCGATCCCGGTGCTCGACACGATCCCGTTGGTGGGGCTCCTGGGCGGCCACGCCGTCGCTAGGCGGCACTGCTGGTCGCCCGGGATGCCGCGGGACGCAGGTGTTGGCCGCCACCTGCAGCTCGGTGGCGTCGCGGTGGGCCGCCGCGTAGTCGATCGGCAGCCGGATGTGCCGGGGATGGAGATCGAACTGCTCGGTCACGGTCATCGCACCTGTCATCCTGGTCGGATGGACCAATTGGTGTTGCCCGCCTACGGCAGCCGCTCGCTGGCCGAGCTGACGCCGTCGCTGCTGGCCGCGCTGGGTGCGCCGGGCATGCCGAACGCGCTGGGCATCGAACCGGCCCGGCAGGTGTGCCTGCTGCTGATCGACGGCCTGGGCAGCCACCTGCTGGGTGAGTACGCCGCCGACGCGCCGTTCCTGTCCTCGCTGTCGGCCGGCGCCGGGCCGGGCGGGGCCGACGGGCTCACGGCGGGGTTCCCGTCCAGCACGCCGGTCAGCCTGGCCAGCCTGGGCACCGGTGCCCCGCCGGGGGCGCACGGGGTGCTCGGCATCAGCTTCGAGGCCGGCCACGGGGAGCTGCTGGACGCGCTGAAGTGGACCACCCACCGCGACGGCAAGCAGGTCGATCAGCGCGAGGAGCTGCCCCCGGAGCAGGTGCAGCCGCTGGACACCGCCCTGCAGCGCGCGGCGGCGACCGGCACCGAGGTGCGGGTGGTCTCGGCACGGGAGTTCGCCGGCTCCGGCCTGACCAGGGCGACGTTGCGCGGCGGCAGCTACCGGGGGGTGCACGCGCTGGGCGACCTGGC
This sequence comes from Pseudonocardia sp., assembly GCA_029263115.1. Classification (GTDB taxonomy): domain Bacteria; phylum Actinomycetota; class Actinomycetes; order Mycobacteriales; family Pseudonocardiaceae; genus Pseudonocardia. Next base: position 8,508 of record JAJCYC010000208.1, read on the forward strand.
GGCGGAGCTGATCACCGCGCTGCGCGGGCCCGGGCCGGGGTTCGTCTACGGCTACCACTCCGACCTGGACGCGCTGGGCCACCTCTACGGCCCCGGGACGCTGGCCTGGCGACTGCAGCTGAGCACCATCGACCGGGTGGCGGCGCTGGTCGCCGAGGCGCTGCCGGCGGACGGCCTGCTGGTGGTCACCGCCGACCACGGCATGGTCACCGTCCCGGAGCAGCACAAGATCGACGTCGATACCGACCCGGTGCTGCGGGCCGGGGTGCGACTGCTCGGCGGCGACCCCCGCGCCCGGCACGTATACGCCGAGCCGGGCGCGGCCGACGACGTGCTGGCCGCCTGGACCGA
>JAJCYC010000209.1 GCA_029263115.1 Pseudonocardia sp.
CAGCGTCTCCTCACAGAACCGGGCCACCTCGTCGAACAAATCACCCTGATGATCAGCACGCCCCAGCGTCACCCACCGATCCTCCCGCATCAGGCCGCCGGACCGGGCGACCGCCACGCGAAAGACACCAGCCACCTAGAGGAGGTCGCGAGGGAAACCAGGGAAACTGAAAATGCCCAGGTAGACCACGTCAGCGCCGCCGAGCTCACGCGGTCAACCGGCCTCCGGAGGCGGTGGCGCAGGTTCGAATCCTGCCGGGGGCACTCTATCTGACCAGCGGTGATGACTTTCGACAACCGCTCACCTTGGCCCACTCCCAGCACTGGGACGATCTCAGTCCACAACTGGGCCGCGGCTCTGCCCGCTACGAGAAGACGCTCAGGTGCTCGATGAGCTTCTCTGCGGCGCCTCATGGTCCGCCCGTCGTGGCGACGGCCGCCGTGACCTCATCCGGCTCAACGTGCTCGCCGGGGAAGCTCGGATACTCCAGTTCATTGCGTCGCCGGCGCAGCGAGTTCAGCGCGCCGAAAGGTCCGGCGAACTGGGCCCGTACCGCGTCGACGACCGCGATGTGGCCACCAGCTTGGGTGGGGCGAAGTCCTTGCTGGGCCAGCAGCGCCTCTCCGATGAAAGCGCCGTCGGCCCGGGCGCCGGTCACGCGTTCGAGGTGACGTTTCCCAAGTAGCGCTTCAATTTCTCCAGGGCACCCTGCGACCGATTGCTCATGACACGGCCTCCGCGACCATCGGCACCGTGACGATCGGCCGGCTTGCGACCTCGTCGAGGAAGGCGTCCGCGCCTCTGCCTCGCCGAGCCCAGCGCGTCGCAGTCACCACGGTGGGATTGACCGGCCGGCCCAATCTCTCGCCGGCCCGGTCCGCCGCCGCGTAGATCGGGTCCCGGTTCACCCCCGGCGTTCTCGACCACGACCAGCACATCGATGTCCGCCGGCTCCGGCCCCGGCTCGCCGAGGTAGCGCGCCGCCCAGGAACCGAATACCGCCAACCCCACGACCTCGATGAGAGCACCGAGGTACCGGCCCGGATCAGGCGGGTGCGCCCGACCGAGCGGCTCGCCAGGATGCCTACCCGCTCCAACCGATGCACTTCATCGACCACGCTGGTCAGCGGCGCATCCAGACGCTCGGCCAGCTCGGTCTGAGACAACTCCAGCTTCGGATTGAGCAGTAGCACAGCCAGCACTCCCGCCTGCGTGGACTGGCTCATGGACTGGACCAGGGGATTCTGCAGGACCCTGGAGACGCCAGACTGAAACCACAAGTCCTGGTAGGCCGCCTGCGAACGGACATTGCCTTCATTCATGCTTCCCCGGCCGCCGATCTCGTCCCGTCGGGCGCAACGGCGGGAACGCCGCCGAGTTCGACCGCGCGGCGGACGGCCGCGGGCCGGAAGTAGGCACGTTCGGCCACGGCTTGGGCGAGGCCGGATGCGAGGGCCGCGACCTGGAGCCGGCGCGGGGTGACCACCCGGGCGGAGCGTCGCTTCAGGCCGCGGATGATGTCGGCGACGACGTCCGGTAACGGCACGGTCTGGAAGACGCCGCGGAAGCCGTTGACGAGTTCGACGGCCGCGGGGCTGTCGAGCGCGTCGCCGATCATCGGGGTACGGAAGATGATCGGGTGCACGCTGCCCACGGTCACCCCGATGGTGCGCAGTTCCAGGCGCAGGGAGTCGCAGAGTGCCCCGACGCCGGCCTTGCTCGCCGCGTAGGCGCCGAGCATCGGCGGGTGGATGTAGCCGACCATGGAGGACATCGCCATCAGGTGCCCGCGCCGCTCGGTGACGTGGGGTGCGGCGGCCTTGAAGGTGCGCCACACCCCGCCGAGATTGACCTCGATCACCCGGTCCCAGTCGGTCGCGGTGGCCGCGCTCAGCGCGGTGACCGGGCCGAGGACGCCGGCGGCGGCGACGGCCACGTCGAGCCGCCCGAAGTGCTCCCGGACCCGGCCCATGACCGTGGTCAGGTTGTCCAGGTCGCGGACGTCGGCGGCCCAGGCCCGGGCCGCGCGGGTGTCGCCGAGGCGCGCGGCCTGGGCCGCGAGGCGGTCGGCATCCAGGTCCAGCAGCGCGACCCGGGCGCCCTCGGCCCGCAGCGCCTCGGCCAGCGCGGTCCCGAGGCCGCCGCCGGCACCGGTGACCGCGACGGTACGGCCGTTCAGGTCGTACCTCATGCGGCGAGGAACTTCAGCACCTCCGGTACGAACCGCTCGTGGTACTGGAAAATGCCGCCGTGCCCGGAGTCGGGGTAGATGATCAGCTCGGCGTTCGGGATGCGCTCGGCCAGCGTACGGGACTGGCTGCTGGCGACCATCGAGTCTTTGTCGCCGTTGGCCACCAGCGTCGGTTGGGTGATCTTGCTGAGGTCGTGCGGCTCGCCCAGGCCGGCCTCCCGGATGGCCTTCAGCTGCGCGATGCGGGCCTGGTGGGAGATGGGTGTGTCGCGGTCGGTGGTGCGCTCGCGCAGGCGGGTCAGGTAGTCGGTCGCGGCCCGCTTGCCGGTCGTGTTGCCGTTGAAGAACAGGAAGTAGCGCGGGTCCCGGCGGGTGAGGGCGGCCTGTAGGTAGGCCTTCCCGACGATCAGCGGCATCTTGCTCAGCCCGCCGCCGCCGCGGTGTCCGGTGCCGGTCAGGATCAGCCGGCGCACCAGGTCCGGGTTGGTCAGCGTGACCTCCTGCGCGACCCCGCCGCCCAGGGAGAAGCCGAGCAGATCCACGTGGTCGTGGCCGAGGGCGCGGATGAACGAGGTGGCATCGGCGGCCATCTCCGCGACCGTGTGCGGAACCTTCCCGCCGGTCGCCCCGATACCCCGGTTGTCGAAGGCGATCACGTGCCGGTGCGCGGCCACGCCGTCGACCAGGCGCGGGTCCCAGTCGTCCAGCACCGCGGTGAAGTGGTGCAGCAACACCAGCGGTATCCCGCCCCGGGGTCCGAGCTCGCGATAGTGGAATGTGAGCCCGCCGACGTCGAGCGTCTTGGTCGAGGTGTGCTGCCAGGTGGAAGGGGCATCCTGGGCGTTGGTCATCGTTTCGCTCCTGTGGTTGCGTCGGTACCGAGCCGGCCGCGTACGGCCGGGGGCAGGTGGGGGAAGGCGGCGGCGTCGATGCCGAGGCTTCCGGTGGCGGCCAGCGGGCGTACGCGCAGGAAGACGCCGGTCTGGTGGGTGTCGGTGGTCAGTGCGTGCTTCATCGCGTGGGCGTGGCCGCCGGGGGCGTAGGCGTAGTCCTGGGCCAGCGCGACGGTCTTCCAGAGGCTGATCGAGGTGTGCTCGAACGGCAGCTTCGATGACACGTCCACGCTGCCCCGGTGCCCGGGGTGGTGCGCGGCGCGGCTGGCGGCGTGCATGTTGTTGCGCAGGAAGCCGGCCAGGTGGCCGGGCCGCAGCACGCCGTGCACGACCACTGCCAGCGGTTCGTCGACTGTGAGCGGTTCCGCGCCGGCCGCCGAGGGTGCCCAGCCGTGCCAGGTGTCGCCGTCGTGTTGCCGGCGCACCCGGGCCACTTCCCCGTCCATGCTGAACCGGCCCCGGCCTTCCAGCGCCGCGCTCAGTGGTCCGTGCCAGGCCGAGGCGGCGGCCTCGGCCGAGTCCCAGGCCGCGACCAGGGCACATCCGCCGGGGACCAGCCGCGGCACGATCGCGTGCGTGCCGTTGTTGGTGTGGTTCACCGTGGCGGCGCGCAGCCCGTCGAGCCCGCCGGCCAGTACCGCCCGCATCGCCCGCCGCCACCGCAGGACTCCCCCGACCGGGCGTTCGACGGCGTCGATGGTCAGGAAGTCGCCGGTTCTCGGGTGGGTCACCGAACTCACCGGCCGCGCTTCGGGCGGAACGTCGCCCGGCCGTTGCGGCGCAGCAGCGCCGCCGTGGTGGCCAGCCGTCCCCGCCGCGGGTCGGGTTGCCGCCCGGCGCCGACGCGGTGCAGTTGGTCGGCGTGCCAGCCGATGTCGAGCAGCCCGTCGAGGGCCTTCAGGTCGGTGATCTTGCCCAGCACGCCGCGCATGCCGGCGCGTACCTGGTGGGCGGTGAGGACCTCGGCCTGCCCGGACAGGATTGCGGCCGCGGCGTCGGTGGTGGTCGCGGTGGGCCGGGCGATCCCGACCACGTCGCACTCCCCCGACTCGACCGCCGCCGCCATCCCGGCCCGGGTGCGGAACCCCCCGGTGACCGCCAGCGGCAGGTCGCCGGCCAGATCGCGCACGGTGCGGGCGTAGTCCAGGAAGTACGCCTCCCGGGCCCGGGTGCTGGCGGCCGCCGAGCCGGTCATGGCCGGTGACTCGTAGCTGCCGCCGCTGATCTCGATCATGTCCAGGCCCTCGCCCGCCAGCGCGGCGACCACCGCTCGGGACTCGTCCTCGGTGAACCCGCCGCGCTGGAAGTCCGCCGAGTTGAGCTTGATCCCGACCGCGAAGCCGGGGGATACCCGGGAGCGGATGCGGCGCACGACCTCGAGCACGAAGCGCATCCGTCGCTGGGGGTCTCCGCCCCACTCGTCGGTGCGCCGGTTGGCCAGCGGGGACAGGAACTGCGCGACGAGGTAGCCGTGCGCGCCGTGCACCTGCACGCCGTCGAACCCGGCGGTCTCGCACACCGCCGCGGCGGTGGCGAACCGTTCGATGATGTCCTCGATCTCGACCGGTGTGAGCTCACGGGGCGTGGCCGCGCCGGGCAGGTTCAGCGGGATCGGGCTCGGGGCGACGGGGGTGTGCCCCAGGGCGAGCGGGTTGGACTGGCGTCCCGGGTGGTTGAGCTGCACCCAGATCGGGGCGCCGCCGCCGTGCGCGGACTTTGCCCAGCGGGTCAGCGCGTCGAGGTCGCGCTCATCCTCGATCACCAAGTTGCCCGGCTCGCCCAGCTGCGCGCGGTCGACCATCACGTTGCCGGTCACCAGCAGCCCGTAACCGCCCTGACCCCAGGTGGCGTAGAGGCGGTCCAGGCGGCCGTCCGGAGCGTTGCCCTTGGTGCCCAGGGCCTCGCTCATCGCGGACTTCATGATCCGGTTGGGCAGCACCTGGCCGCAGGGCAGGGTCAGCGGGTCGTGCAGGCCGGACGGCCCGGGGGTGGCATTCACGTGTGCTCCTCGTTCTCGATCGGTGCCGGGTACTCAGCCGGCGAGCTTGTTGACCTTGCGGATCTGCCGGTCGAACAGCCGGGACGGCGCGAGCCGCCGCAGCGTGCTGACCTGGGCCGCCACCGGACCGGCGGTGTACCGCGTCTTCGGCTTCGCGTCGGTGGCGGCCTTCACGATCACCCGGGCCACGACGGCCGGGGCGTCGCCCTTCTCGATGCCGGTGGTCAGGACGTCCTCGGCGAGGCGTCGCTGGTCGGCGTAGGCCGATAGCGGGTTGTCGGGCCCGGTGATGCCCGCGTCGAAGCCGGTCCGGGTGTAGGCGGGCTCGACCAGCAGCACCCGCACACCGTGTGCGCGGACCTCGTGGTCCAGCGACTCGGAGTAGCCCTCCAGCGCGTGTTTCGAGGCGGAGTACACCGCCCCGTACGGCGCGGGGATCAGGCCGAGCACCGAGGAGATGTTGATGATGCGTCCGCCGCCCCGGGCACGCATGTGCGGCAGGACGGCCGTGGTCATGCGCAGCACACCGAACACGTTGACCTCGAACACCTCCCGGTCCTGGGCCAGCGAACGTTCCTCCGCGGCCCCGGCCGAGCCGATGCCGGCGTTGTTGACCAGCACGTCGATCCGCTCGAACCGCTCGATCACCCACTGCACCGCACCGGTCACCGACTTGTCGTCGGCCACGTCGAGGTCCACGAAGACCACCCCGTCCAGCGGGTCGACGCCGGTGGCGCGGCGGCTGGTGCCGATCACGTCGTATCCCGCCTCGGCCAGCGCACGGGCTGCTGCCCGGCCGATCCCGGTGGATGCGCCCGTCACCAGCGCCACCGGCCTGTCGATCGCCATCGTCTGACCTCCTTCTGTTGCAATTACGATCGTAATATTACTACCATAAGACCAGCGTGGCCGGCTGGCAAGCGGTGGCCCCGGACAGGTGGAGGATCGTGTGGTGCGGTACGGCTCGGAGCACAAGCAGGCGACGAGGCGGCGGATCCTCGAGGTGGCGGGCCGCCGGTTCAAGCAGGACGGCATCGACGGCTCGGGCATCGCCACGGTGATGAAGGACGCCGGGCTGACCAACGGCGCCTTCTACGCCCACTTCGCCTCCAAGGACGACCTGGCGGCCGGCGTGGTCGCCGAGCAACTACGCGAGCAGGCCGCCCAGTTCCGCGACCGGCCACCCGGGCGCGGTGGAGTCGAGCAGATCGTGCGCGAGTACCTCTCTCCCGAGCACCGCGACCACCCCGGCGAGGGGTGCCCCTCGGCCGCCCTGCTCGACGAGATCGGACGCTCGGGCGACGCGGTCAAACAGGCCTACACCCACGGTCTGATGACCATCGTCGACGATCTCGCCGCCCGCCTGGCCCCGGACGACCCGGCCTCCGCTCGCGCCGCGACCCTGAACGCGGTCGCCTCGCTGATCGGGACACTGCAGCTCAGCCGCGCCCTCGCCGACCGTCGACTGGCCGACGACCTACTCAAAGAGGGAACCCGCCAGGCCCTGGCCGCTCTGGGCATCGACCGGGCGTAGTCGCCGGACACGACAGCGACGGCCAGGGCGCGATAACGCGTCCTCGCCTACCCGCACCGACCAGCCGGGATCAAGTCCACGATGCCGTCCGGGGTGTGAGCGCCATCCCGCTCGTCGGGCGGCCGCCGATCGCTCGGACGATGGTGCTCACGTAGTCGCGCACGGCGGCCTCGCCGCGCAGATCGACGATCCCGGAGGTGAACACCAGCGACAGCGCCATCCGTCCGACGGCGTCCATCAGGATCCGCGGGTCGACGTCCGGCAGCTCACCGTCGCCGATGTAGCGGCGGAAGTAGGGGTACACCACGGGCTCCACCCGCTCGATCACCTTTGCGGCGTTCGTGGTGAACCACGGCAGCATCTTCTCCGGCATGTCGGCGGCGGCACCGCCGAGCAGCGGGTGCTCGCGGGCGTAGTGCACCACGAACACCAGGATGTTGACGATCTGCTCGCCGCGGGGTTGACGCTGCTCCAGCACCGGGCGCAGCCGCTCGATGAAGACCGTGAGCTCGCGCTCGAGCAGTGCATCGATAATGGCGTCCTGGTCGCCGACGTACTTGTACACCGTGGGCCGGGACAGGCCGGCCAGTTTCGAGATCGACGTGAGCAGTCGGTCCGACCCGAAGCCTCCGGCGGCGAGGCATTGCACTGCGGCGTCGAGCACGCGGGCGCGGACCCGAGTGGCTACGTCTCCCATCTCAGAGTCGTCCTCCGGGTGCGCTCTGGCCGGCTGGCGCCCGCCTCCGACACTCGACGGAGGCTGCTGGTCCGAGTATAGCGGTTGACTCGCTCCACCCGACCGTTTACATTTTTACACATTACAGTAAATTCGTAAGCACCGTCGCAGCCCACCGCGCGATCGACGAAGCCCGCGTTCAGGAGGAGTCCCGTGCCAGCTACCGCGCCCGACCGCCACAAACCCTCGTACGGATCCCGTGCCGTCGTCACCGGTGCCGGTAGCGGCATCGGTAGGGCCGTGGCGCTGGAACTCTCCGCTCGCGGTGGTCAGGTGGTGTGCGCGGACATCGACCTCGACCGGGCCGAGGCCACCGCGGCCCTGCTCGGCCGCGACCGCGGCATCGCGGTGCAGTGCGACGTGGCGTCCCACGCGCAGGTCACCGCGCTCGCCACGACCGCCGAGCAGCGCCTGGACGGCCCGGTCGACCTCGTGGTCAACAACGCCGGCATCGGCGTCGGCGGCCTGCCCGTGGGCGACAACTCGATGGACGATTGGGAGCGCCTGCTCGGGGTCAACCTGTGGGGCGTGGTCTACGGCTGCGACGTCTTCGTCCCGAAACTGCGCCGCATCGGCCGCGGCGGGATCATCAACGTGTCCTCCGGGGCGGGTTTCGCGGCCATCCCGCGGATGAGCGGCTACAACGTCACCAAGGCCGGCGTGCTGGCCCTGTCCGAGACGCTGGCCGCAGAACTGGCCGGCTCCGGGGTGCGGGTCTCGGTCCTGTGCCCGGCCTTCGTGCGGACCAACATCGCCCGCGACGCCAAGGGGATCGAAGGCCCGCTGGTCGAGTTCGCCGACACGGCGATGCGGTGGGCCGGGCGGTCCCCGCAATGGATCGCGCGGGCCACGCTCGACGCATACGACAAGGGCACCCTGCACGTGCTCCCCCACTTCGAAGCCCGGGTGCTGTGGCGGTTCAAACGCCTACTTCCGGGGCCCTACACCGCCCTGATGGGCGCGCTCAACCAGCTGACTTCACGACTCATGCCCGACCCGGGGCAGACCCGGGAACTCACCGTGGGAGGTTCCGATGCCGATCGCCACTGACGACATGCTGCAGAAGATCAAGGACCGCCAGTGGGCACTGGCCGACATCGACTGGAACGCCCCCGGCGCCGAACTCATCACCGATGAGCAGCGGCCGATGCTCAAGGACTTCATGGCCGACGTGGTCTGGGTCGAGGCCCTGGGCGCCTGCGGCTTCAAGGCCCTGGAGCTGAAGGTCGAGGACCCGTACCTCAAGGAGATCTACCGCTACTTCCAGGCCGAGGAGCAGCGGCACGCCAACGCCGAACTGGCGCTGATGCACCGGTGGGGGATGCTCGAGCAGGATGAGTTCCCCGAGCCCACCGTCCAGCTGCGGCTGATCATGCAGTGGCTCGACAAGAATGTCGACAAGATGTCGCTGGGGGTGCTCGGCACCCTGATCCCGATGCTGGAGGTGGCCCTCGACGGGGCGCTGCTCAAGTTCCTGCTCGACGAGGTCAAGGATCCGGTCTGTCACGAGACGTTCGCCAAGATCAATTCCGACGAGTCCCGGCACCTGGCGGTGGACTTCCACCTGCTGGAGGTGCTGGGCATGCCCCGGACCCGCCACCTGGTGATCAACACCGTCGCGACGTTCCTGACCCCGTCGGTTCTGATGGGGCTGGTCCAGTTCGCGCCGCTGCTGTCCAGTACCCGCGACAAGATCATCGGGATCGGTCTGCCCGAGGAGAAGCTGTACCGGGCGATCCGGCGCTTCGGCGAGGTCGGCGACAAGAGCCCCACCACCCCCCGCAACCCCATCTACCAGGCCGTCAAGTACTACGGCAACATGGTCATGGACCGGCACCACCCGTTCCACCGGTACGTGGGCGACCCGTTGGTCGCGATCACCAACCGTTACCCGCGCCGGTGGTTGAAGCCCAAGCCGTCCTGGACCGAGTCGCTCGCCTATGAGCCCGCAGCATGACGGGCGCCCGGACGAAGCGCCGCACTCCGGACCCGCAGACCCACGAGGTCATGATCGTGGGGGCCGGTGTCAGCGGACTCTGCACGGCGGCGCGGCTGCTGAACACCGGGATCCGGGACGTCATCGTCCTGGAACGGAACGCGACGGTCGGCGAGCCGCCTCGCCGCCGGCTGCCGGGTGCGCCGTGCGATATCCCGTCGATGCTCTACCCCTACGTGTTCAACCATGACCCGCGCCGGCCGCAATGGACGGCCGTTCGCCCGTCGGCGAATGAGCTCGGCGACTACGCACGGCGGCTGGCCGGCCACTTCGCCCTGGACCGGCTGATCCATTTCGACCAGGAGGCCGTACGGCTGGAGTACGACCGTCCCGACGCGCGCTGGGTGGCGCAGACCCACGCCGGGCAGTCGTTCGCCGCCCGCGCCGTGGTGGTGGCCCTCGGGTCGGTCCCGGTGGCCCGTATCCCCGACATCCCGGGTGTCGAGCGGTTCGGCGGCACCACGATCCATACCGCCGACTGGGACGACGGCGTGGACGTGGCCGGCAAGCGGGTCGGGGTCATCGGCAGCGGGGCCAGCGCGGTCCAGCTCGTGCCGGAACTGGTGCCCCACGCCGCGCGGGTCAAGGTGTTCCAGCGCACGCCGCGCTGGACGCTGCCCTGGCCGGCGCACGCCGGCGCCGCCTGGGATCGGGCGCTGCTGCGCACGGTGCCGTTCAGCCAGGCCACGGCGCGGTACGCCGTGCTCTGCGCCCACGAACCGTGGTCGGTGAACAGGCTGGTCCGGCCGGCCCTGACGACCGCCATCGAGCGGGTCGCCACCGCACACCTGCGTCGCCAGGTCGGCGATCCGTGGGAGCGGCGGCTGCTGAGCCCGACCTACCGGGCCGGCGGGCGACCGACCCTGGTGTCCAGCGACTACTACCCGGCGCTCGGCAGCACGAACTGCACGCTGCTGCACTGGCCGATCGCCACCGTGAGCGAGGCCGGAGTCCGCACCGCGGACGCGCTGGAGCACCACGTCGACGTGCTGGTGCTGGCCACCGGGTCCGACGTGGCCGGGCCCGGCGCACGGTTCCCGATCGTCGGCAACGACGGGCGGACGCTGTCGCGCGGGCACACCGACCGGGCCGGCTCCTACAAGGGTGTCAACGTGGCCGGCTTCCCCAACATGTTCCTCGTGCCCGGACCCGGTCCGCGCCCGGAGCGCAGCTCGGACCTGATCTATCTCGACGCCCGGATCGACTACACCGTGCGCGCGATCGGCGAGATCACCTCCGGGGCGCTGCGGTCACTCGACGTCCGCGACGACGCGCAGCGGACCTACCACCGGACGCTGCGCACGCGCCTGGCGAACACCGTGTGGCGGGCCGACGGCATCAGGGACGGACGTCACGTCACCGCGGGCGGGTTCGACCCGACGGTCTATCCCGGACCGGCGACGGACTACGCCGCTGCGCTGGCGACCGTGCGGCTCTCGGACTACATCATCGAGCGGGCACCCGCGCGGACCGCGGTCGGCGCGCTCAACGGCTCGGCACCGGCCTCGGCCGCAGGCCGGCCACCGAACGGGAAGGGCTGACCATGATGTCATCGGACGAGACCGACCACGAGATCGTCATCGTCGGCGCCGGCTTCGCGGGGATCGGGATCGGCATCGAACTGGACAAGGCGGGCCTGACCGACTACCTCATCGTCGAGGAAGGCGGCGGCTTCGGCGGCACCTGGTATTGGAACACCTACCCCGGTGTCGCGGTGGACATCCCGTCGTTCAGCTACCAGTTCTCGTTCGAGAAGCGGCCCGACTGGTCGCGGGTGTACGCCCCGGGGTCGGAACTGCGCAGCTACGCCGAGGAGTGCGCCGCCCGCTACGGCCTGCACGCCCGGACGCGGTTCGGCACGCGGGTGGACGCGGCGAGCTTCGACGAGGAGCGCCACGTCTGGCGGCTGGACACCACCGGCGGACCGATCACCACCCGACACCTCGTCGACGCTTCCGGAGTCCTCACCCAACCCCGCAAGCCCGACATCGACGGGGTCGACGACTTCGCCGGGCTGACCATGCACACCAGCCGCTGGGACCACGACCAGGATCTGTCCGGAAAGCGCGTCGCGGTGATCGGCACGGGTGCGTCGGCGGCCCAGCTGATCCCCGCCGTCGCGGCGGACGTCGCGCACCTGACGGTGTTTCAGCGCACCCCGATCTGGTGTCTGCCCAAGGCCGACGCGGCGATCCCGGCCGCCGCGCGGCTGATGCTCCGCCGCGTGCCGGGGTTGCTCGGCCTGACCAGGCTGGCCAGCCAGTCCCTGGTGGAGGTGCTGTTCCCGCTGGCCGCGCACTTCCCGCACCTGCTGCCGTTCGTCGCGGCATTCGAGCGGCGGGCCCTGGACTACATGCGGCGCGAGATCCATGATCCCGACCTGCGGGAGAAGCTGATCCCGCGCTACGCGCTCGGGTGCACGCGTCCGGCCTTCCACAACGAGTACCTGGCCACCTACAACCGGGCCAACGTCACTTTGCAGACCACCCCGATCGCCCGGATCGAGCCCCGGGGGGTGGTCACCGACGACGGCACCGTGCACGAGATCGACGTGCTGGTGCTGGCCACCGGGTTCAAGGTGTTCGAGCCGGACAACATGCCGCCGTTCCCGGTACTGGGCCGGGCCGGCGCCGACCTGGGCAAGTGGTGGGCCGAGCACCGCCATCAGGCCTACGAGGGCGTCAGCGTCCCCGGTTTCCCCAACTACTTCATGATGTGTGGCCCGTACAGCTATAACGGTTCGTCCTACTTCAACCTGGTGCAGACTCAGGCCCGGCACATCGTGCGCTGCCTGCGTCACGCCCGCTCGCGCAAGGCCACGCTGGTCGAGGTCACGGCCCGGGCCAACGACGAGTACTTCGCCGGCATGCTGCGGCGGGGCCGCAACCAGATCTTCTGGCAGGACAGTTGCGCTTCAGCCAACAGCTACTACTTCGACGCCAACGGCGACGTGCCGCTGCGGCCCAGTCCCACCCTGGAGACCATCTGGCGCAGTCAGCGGTTCCCGCTGCGCGACTACGAGTTCGCCACCCGATAGTCACTCACCCCCAGGCAACCCCACAAGCGACGCGCAAGAGCGACGGAGGAACAGGCATGGCGGCAACGCAGCCGAGGACCGAGGCGACCGACCGGCTCGACCATGAGGCGGTGGTGATCGGGGCGGGCTTCTCCGGGATCGGCGTCGCCCGGGCACTCGACCGGGCCGGCATCACCGACTACGTCGTCCTGGAGGAGGGCGGCGGCGTCGGCGGGGCCTGGTACTGGAATACCTACCCCGGCGTGGCCGTCGACATCCCGTCGGCCAGCTACCAGTTCTCCTTCGAGCAGCGCAGTGACTGGTCCCGGGTCTACGCGCCGGGGTCGGAGCTGCGCAGCTATGCCGAGGAACTGGTGGACGGCTACCGGATCCGCGACCGGATCCGGTTCGACTCGGCGGTCGTCGAGGCCCGCTTCGACGAGGACCGGCAGTGGTGGCGGCTGACGATCGGCGACGGGCGCACCATCACCGCACGTCACGTCATCAGCGCGACCGGCGTGCTGAACAAGCCCCAGCCACCGGACATCCCCGGCCTGGACCGGTTCACCGGCATCACCATGCACACCGCGCGCTGGGACCACGAGGTGGACCTGCGCGGCAAGCGGGTCGGGGTGATCGGCACCGGCGCGTCGGCCGTGCAGCTCATCCCGCCGGTGGCCGAGGAAGCCGCACACCTGACGGTGTTCCAGCGGACCCCGATCTGGGTCCTGCCCAAGCACGACACCGCCATACCCCGGTGGTGGCGGACCGGCCTGGAACGCGTGCCCGGTCTGCGGTCGGCCACCCGACTGATCAGCCAGACCTACGTCGAGATCTTCCCGCTGAGCGCCCACTACTCCGACCTCATCCCGCTGGCCCGGTTCGCGGAGCGCTCCTGCCGGGCGTTCCTGGACAGGGAGATCGCCGACCCGGTCCTGCGCGCGCAGCTGACCCCGGACTACAGCTTCGGCTGCAAGCGACCGACGTTCTCCAATGAGTACCTCGCCACGTTCACCCGGCCCGACGTCACCCTGGAGACCAGCGCGATCAGCGAGGTCACCGAGACCGGGGTGAAGACCCGCGAAGGCACCGAGCACCCGCTCGACGTGCTGGTGCTGGCCACCGGGTTCAAGGTGTTCGAGCCGGACAACATGCCGCCGTTCCCGATCGTCGGCCGCGGCGGCACCGAATTGGGCGCGTGGTGGGGGAAGAACCGCTACCAGGCCTACGAAGGCGTCAGTGTGCCCGGGTTCCCCAACTACTTCATGGTGCTCGGCCCGTACGGCTACAACGGCTCGTCCTACTTCGCACTGATCGAGAACCAGACCCGGCACATCATCCGCTGCCTGCGGCACGCCGGGAAGCTCGGTGCCACCGCGGTGGAGGTGCGCCCGGAGGCGAACGAGCGGTTCCTCGCCGAGATGCTCGGCCGGCGTCACCGGCAGGTCTTCTACCGGGGCGACTGCACCCGGGCGAACAGCTACTACTTCGACGCGCACGGCGACGTGCCGTTCCGGCCGTCTCCCACGCTGGAGTCGAACTGGCGCAGCGCCCGGCTCGACCTGGACCGCGACTACCGGTTCCACACCCCGCCGCCCTTCCCGGTGCGGCTCCCGCCGCAGGTGCTCGGGAACAAGCAGGGAACCAGCGTGGGGAGCACCTCGTCGTGAAGACCTTCACCGACCGTGTCGCGGTCATCACCGGTGCCGGATCGGGCATCGGCCGCGCGCTCGCGCTCGACCTGGCCGGCCGCGGCGCGCACCTGGCGCTGTTCGAGATCAACGAGGAGAGCCTGACCGAGACCGTGGCCGCCTGCCGGGACCAGGCCCGCAGTGTGAAGGGCTACCAGGTGGACGTGTCCGACCGCAAGGCGGTGCACGACCAGGCCGACGCGGTGCTGGCGGACTTCGGCCGGGTCAACCTGGTGGTCAACAACGCCGGGGTGGGGCTGATGGCGTCCGTCGAGGAGATGACCTACGAGGACCTGGACTGGCTGGTCGGGATCAACTGGTGGGGGGTGGTCCACGGCACGAAGGCCTTCCTGCCCCACCTGATCGCCTCCGGCGACGGGCACCTGGTCAACGTGTCCAGCGCGTTCGGCTTCGTCAGCGCACCGACCCAGAGCGCCTACAACGCAACCAAGTTCGCCGTACGCGGGTTCACCGAGGCGTTGCGCCAGGAGATGCTGATCGCCAGGCACAAGGTCGGCGTCAGCTGCGTGCACCCCGGCGGCATCCGGACCAACATCGCCAAGACCTCCCGAGCGGCCGACCCGTCGCAGGTGGACCGGCTGGCGACCCAGTTCGCCAAGGTGACCCGGACCTCACCGGCCGACGCCGCGAAGACGATTCTGAAGGGGGTGCGGCGCAATCACGCGCGCATCCTGATCGGCGCCGACGCCTACCTGATCGACGCCGTGCCCAGGCTGCTCGGCTCGGCCTACCAGGATCTCAACGTGTTCGGGCTCCGGCACTCACGCTACGACGTGATGGTGGGCGGGCTGTGACACGCCGGGCGCCCCGCCCGCGTCAGCCGGTCGCCCGGCCCCGAGCTGAGAAAGGCATGAAATGGCACTTCGCGTAGCCCCACCGCCCCGAATGGTGGCGCCGTTCGTCCGCGGGCTGTTCGGCTGGGCCTTCCGCCCGCAGCCGGACTGGGTCCGGGTCCGGAGCCGGCTCGAAGCGGTGACGGCATGGCCGGGCGCGCCGCGCGGGGTCCGGGTGGAGCACACCACTCTGGGCGGGGTGCACGCGGAACGGCTGACCCCCGAGCACACCGATCCCGAGGTGACCCTGCTCTACCTGCACGGGGGCGGCTACACGGTCGGGTCGGCCCGCACCCATCGCGGCGTCGCGTCCCGACTCGCCGCGGCGATGCGCGCCACCGCGTACGTGCTGGACTACCGGCTCGCGCCGGAACATCCCTGTCCGGCCGCGGCCGAGGACGCGGTCGCCGCCTACCGGGAGTTGCTCGACCGGGGCATCCCCGCCCGGCGGATCGCGGTGGCGGGCGACTCGGCCGGGGGCGGGCTGTCTCTGGTGGTCGGCCTCACCGCGGTGCTCGAGCAGCTCCCGGTCCCAGGGGTGCTCGGTCTGATCTGCCCGGGCGTCGACGGCGGCCCGGACGCGCTGGGGTCCCTGCCCGACGTCACGAAGGACGCGGTTCTCACCAAGGCCATGGTGACCAGCTTCCTGACCGCCTACCTGGACGGGCTCAACCCGGACCTGCCGACGACGGTCGTCTCGCCACTGCACGCCGACCTGGCCGGCCTGCCGCCGCTGGTGATCGACACGGGCGCCGACGACCTGATCGTGAGCCAGGCCCGGGCCCTCGCGGCCAAGGCCAGGGCCGCCGGGGTGGAGGTGCACTACCGCGAGCATCCCGGCCTGTGGCACGTGTTCCACGCACTGGTCGGCATCCTGCCCCAGGCCGACCGGGCGGTCGCCGACCTCGCGGCGCAGCTGGCCCGCCGGGTCAACCCGCGCCCGATCGAGCCGGGCCGTACCCGTCCTGCACACCGGACAGCCTGACATCCGCAGCGACGACCAGCAGCGACGGCCAACGCCCGGACGGGCGCACTCCAGGCGTTCCGCCGCGGCACCGTCTACGGCCACCGCGACTGACGCGAGCGAGCCGCGTCAGCTCCCGCGACAGCAGGGCGTCCATCACTCGGTGACGGTCGGCGGGCCGCTCAGGAACGGGCGCAGCTCCAGCCACTCGTGGATCGGCCGGCCGCCGGCGCCCGGGGCGGCCGACAGCTCGGCGGCGAGCTCCAGCGCGCGCTCGTAGGTGTCGACGTCGATCACCATCCAGCCGGCGATCAGGTCCTTGGTCTCGGCGAAGGGCCCGGCGGTGACCGGCCGCCGGCCCGCACCGTCGGATCGGACGAATGTGCCCCCCGGCGACAGAGCCTGGCTGTCGACGAACTCACCGGTGCTCTGCAGCCGCTCGGCGAAGGCGGCCATGTACTGGCAGTGGTCCTCGACCTCCTGTGGGGTCCACTGGTCCATCGGCACGTTGTTCGCCGGCTCGGGGGCACCTCGGTAGTGCTTGAGCAGCAGGTACTTCATGTCGGTTCTCCTCGGGTTCGGGGCGGCCCCGGTGGCTGCCTTCCAACCCTGGGACGGAGCCGCCGGACCGTTCTCGACATCCTCGCCACAATTCTTCTCCGGGAATCTGCCGCCCCCCGCAGCGCCCACTGGCGGCGTGTGTGACGCCACTCACCGCAGCGGCGCCGCCGCCGGCACGGGCTGCCTGCCGTCGGCCGCCCGCCGGCTACCGGTCGGAACAACCACCAGCCGTCCCGGTGGCATCCAGGGCACCCTGGGGACGTGCTGATGGATGGCCGGGACCCGGTCGCCCAGGGCGCCACCCAGAGAAACGGACGACAGCGATGTGCGATCACCAACCTCCCTGCCCCTCCGGCACCGACCCCGTGGGTGTACACGCCCGGATCGTGGCCAGCCACCCCGAACAGGGTTGGTACCTGCTGTGCAACGGCGTGCTGCTCTTCGACGACGGCGGCGCCGTGCTGGCCGACCACAGCATTCTCGAGCCTGCGGCCTGAGCCCGTTCGGGCCCGATCCGGCAAGGAGCCACCGCTCCCTCGCCGACCGGGTCGTCGCCGCCGCGACCTGAGGCCGGCCCATCACCGGAGGACCGACCTGGGAGTACGGCTCGACGAGAGCGAGCAGTTGGCGTTCCTGGACGCGGGCACACCGGGATCATCACCACCCTGCGCCGCGACGGCTGGCCGGTCAGCCTGCCGGTGTGGTTCGCGGTGGTGAACGGCAAGGTCTACCTCTCCACCCCACCGAAGGCGAAGAAGGTGGCCCGCATCCGGCACGACGGCCGCTGCTCGTTCCTGGTGGAGAGCGGCGAGAAGTGGGTCGACCTGGCCGCCGTGGAGTTCCGGGCCGCGACGGTCATCGTGACCGACGAGGCCGAGGCCGAGGCGGCCGCCGCCGCGATCACCGCCAAGTACGACGGCTTCGGCCCGCCGCAGGAGCGGCTGCCCGACGCCACGGAGAACCACTACTCGGCACGCACCACCATCCGCCTGGACCCGACCGAGCCCGCGGTCAGCTGGGACAACCAGCGGGTCCGGCTCAAGGGTCTGGTCGGCCCTCTACGTCGGGAGCGCGATCGTCTTCGGTGTGGTGGTGTGGTTCGCCGGGGGCACCGCCATGGGCGCGGAGTACTTCGCCGGCTACGTGACCGGGAAGGCGCTGTCGGTCGACAACCTGTTCGTCTTCCTGATCATCATGACCGGCTTCACGGTGCCCCGGGCCGACCAGCAGAAGGTGCTGCTGTTCGGCATCGTCTTCTCGCTGATCGCCCGCACCGGCTTCATCGCGCTCGGCGCGGCGCTGATCAACCAGTTCGCCTGGGTGTTCGTCGTGTTCACCGCGACCGCGTTCTCCCTGCTCGCCCTGCTGCGCCAGGTGCACGACGTGCATGACGACCGGGTCGAGCGCGAGGCCGCCGGACTGCCACTGCGCATGTGAGCCGCAGCGAGCGGAGCGAGCGTCAGCGCCGGGTTCGCAAGCGTGCCCGGAACCGGTGGCGCATCTCGCCGATCCCGGCCACCGAGGTGACGAGCACGTCGCCGGGGCGGAGGGTCCGCCGGGGCTCGCGGGTCCAGCCGACGCCGGACGGCGTGCCGGTGAAGATCAGATCGCCCGGCAGCAGCGGGACGATCCCCGACAGGAACGCCACGACCTCGGCGATCGGGAAGATCAGGTCGCTGGTACGGGCCTGCTGCATCCGCCCGTCGGCCAGCGAGCAGGACAGCTCCAGGTCGTTCCGGTCCGGCAGCTCGTCCGGGGTGACCAGCACCGGCCCGATCGGCGCGAACCCGGCGAAGGACTTGCCGAGGCTGTACTGCTGCGGCTTCGGACCGGACAGCTGCTGTGCCCGGTCGGAGAGGTCCTGGCCTACCGTGAGCCCCGCGACGTGGTCCCAGGCGTCGGGCGCGGCCACCCGGTGGGCGCGGCGACCGATCACCGCCACCAGTTCGGCCTCGAAGTCGACGGTGTCCGAGGGCAGCTCGATCTCGGCGTAGGGCCCGGTCACCGATGCGGGGAACTTGGTGAACACGAAGGGCTGGCCGGGCAGGTCCAGGCCGGCCTCGGCGGCGTGCTCGCGGTAGTTCAGACCTACCGCGAAGACCTGCGGCGGCAGCGGCACCGGTGGGCCGAGGGCAGGCTCGTCGAACGGTTCCAGCCGGGGATCAGCGGATGCGCGGCCGGCCGGATCGAGCCTAGCCGCCCAGTCGCGGAACTCGTCCCAGCGGGCGAACACCGCCTGCGGGTCGGCGGCGAACCGGCCGTCGCTGGCCCGCTCCACGTCCAGGGCGCCGGCGCCGACCTGCACCGCGAGCCGGCCGGCGTTGTTGAGCAGTCGCATCGTCCTCCTCTCCGGTCGCGCCGTCAGCGGACGGGCGCGAGCGCCTCCTGGGCGATGGCCTCGTTGTCCCGCAGATGCCGGCGCACCCGCTCCTCGACCAGCGCGGGCTCGCGGGTACCGAACGCGGCCAGCAGCTCGACGTGGGCATGTTCACGGCGACGGTGCTCGTCGCCGCGCTCATCGCGGGCCCCGAACGCCAGCCGGACGTAGCGCTCCGCCGCGTGCCAGAGGGCGTCCAGCGTGCGCAGGTCCCACCCGGTGGCCGCCGGCGCCAGCAGCCGCAGGTGCAGGTCCCGGTGCGCGTCGTAGATCTCGTCGATCGAGGCCGTCGGGTTCCCGAACGAGGCGGCCACGGCGGCCAGCTCCGCCAGCTCGGTCCCGGGCAGCAGCCGGCAGGCCCGCCCGGCGATCTCCGGCTCGAGCACCAGCCGGAGCCGGTAGATCCCGTGCAGGTCGGCCGCGTCCAGCGGGGCCACCCGTGCGCTGGCCCGCCCGGTGCCGGGGATGAACAGTCCCTGGCCCTCCAGCCGGCGCAACGCCTCCCGTACCGGGATGGTGCTGACCCCCAGCTGACCGGCCAGATCCCGCAGCGAGAGCTCCTGGCCGGGGCGCAGGACCCCGGCCAGGATGGAGCGGCGGATCTCGGTGGTGACCTGGTTCACCACTGTGGTGGCGGTGATCCGGCGCAGGGTGTCGGTCATGCGCCGGAGAGCGCCGCGAGCGGGTCGGGCAGGTCCGGGCTGGTGGCCACGGCCCAGGCACGCGAACGCAGCTCGTCCGCCGGCGTCCCGCTCCGGTGCGCGTCGAGCATCCGGTCCGGGTCGAACCCGACTCCCACCGGATCGGCCGCGTACTCGGGCCCGGTCATGTACGCCGTGGCCTCGTCGGGCGTGGCGAAGTTGTCCACCTGCAGCTCGACGAAGTTGCCGTCCGGATCGCGGTAGTACAGCGAGGTGGTCACCCCGTGCTGGATCGGCACGTGCGGGACGATGTCGCGCCGCTTCAGCGCGGCGTACCGGTCCAGCAGCTCCCCCAGGTCCGCGAAGGTGTAGGCCACATGGTGCATGCCGGCGGCCATCGGCGACCTGGGCTCCAGCTGGACAGGTGGGGCGAGAAACGCGATCCGGTGGTGCTCCTCGTCGAAGGTGACGAAGGACAGCGCGTCGTTCTGGAACACCACGTGGGCGTCCAGCAGCGCGCAGTACCAGTCGACCATCTCGGCACGCCGGCTGGTCTGCAGCACGACATGGGCGAACTTCGGGGTTGCCACGGGATCTCCTCCTTATCGGCCCAGTACGGACGCGAGCGCGTCGGTGAGCCTGCCGGTCGGGTCTCCCGGGTCGACGGCGGACCGGAACGCGACGTGGTTGTCCGGGCGCACCAGCACCGCGCCCGCCTCCGACACCTCACGCAGATCCGCCCAGCGGCCGTCCGGATCCTGGTAGTCCGCGCTCCCGGCGGCACCGACCTCCACCACCGGGATCTCCACCCCGAGCTTGGCGCCGGCGTCCACCGCGGCGGCCCGCCACCGGCCGCCGTCCGACCCGATCAGCAGCACGAACCGCCCCTGGTCACCGACCAGGTCGTGGGTGGACACCGGCCGCCCGTCCGGACCGGCCAGCCAGGCGTGCGGAAGCCGGTGCCCGGGTCGGGTCGTCGGAACGTAGTGGCCGCCCCGGGGGTCGCGCGCCGGCACAGCCGACCCGTCGGCGAGCAGCGCGCCCTCGGCGGGGTAGGCATAGCCGAGCTCCACGTCGTGGGCCTGGAACTCCCAGGCCTGCGTCCCGATGCACACCTCGGCCCGGGCACGTAGCGCGGCGCCGATCGGGGTGTCCGAGAACAGGGCGCGGAAGGCTTCGGTGTTGGCCTCGACCGGGGCGCCCGGGACCAGGCCGATCCCGGCGTCGATCACGAAATGGTTCATGAACGCCAGCAGCGCCCAGTCCGCGCCGTGCGTGCTCACCGGGAGGCGTTCGAGCTGGTAGCTGTCCAACAGGGCGTCACCGGCGTGCCCGGCGAGCACCTGTGCCAGCTTCCAGGCCAGGTTGTGCACGTCCTGGATGCCGGTGTTCAGCCCCAACCCGGTGGTCGGCGGCTGGCGGTGCGCGGCGTCGCCGGCCAGGAAGATGTCTCCTATCCGCCATCGCTCGGCCACGATCCGGTCGAGGATCCAGTGGCTGACCTGGTGCACGGTCGGGTCCAGCTCCGGAAGGCGCAGCAGCTCCCGCAGTCGGGGCACGATGGCGTCGGAGTTGAACCGTTCCGGATCGTCGGGCCGGAATCCGAAGTGCACCACCCACTCCTCGGAGTCGCGACCCCAGGTGGGCCCCATCTGCACCATCGCGCCCGCGCCCCAGGAGCTCTCGCCCTCCGGGTTGAGGAACCAGGTGATCAGCGACCCGTCGTCCCAGTGCTCCGACAGGTCGGCCGAGAAGTGGGTGCTGACCATGTCGAGCATGTTCGTCGGGCCGACCATCTCCACCCCCAGCCGCGGACCGAAGGTCTTGCCCCCGTCGGCCGCGATCAGGTACCGGGCCCGGATCCGGTAGCGGGTGTCGGCGTCCCGGTCGTGCACGGTGGCCACCACTGCGCCGTCGACCTGCTCCCAGTCCAGCACCTCGTGGTGGTAGCGGATCCGGCCCGGGGCACGCTCCGTCGCCAGCCGACGCAGCAACGGCTCCAGCCGGACCTGCGGGTAGTTGCCAGCTGGTCCGGGGCTGTCCGCCTCGTAGCGCGCGCGCAGCGAGCCCCCGCCGAACGCTTCCATCTCGAAGATCGTCCTGCGGTCGAGCTCGCCGTCGCCACCCAGCGACGTCTGCCAGCGGACCTTGCCGAACTTCTCGATCGGCGCTCCGACGGCGTAGACCGCGTCGGCCACCCCGTGCTGGCGGAAGATCTCCATCGTCCGCTGGTTGAGGTAGTGCGCCTTGGGCAGGTGCGAGGTAGTGGCGTGCCGCTCCACCAGCAGGTGCTCCACGCCCAGGTCGGACAGGAACAGCGAGGCGGACAAGCCGCACCCGCCGCCGCCGACGACCAGCACCGGAACGTCCAGGTCCGCCATGACCGCGCCTCTCTCGTGACGCGGGCCACACTACCTGTCGGTATCTGTGATCACAACACTGTGATCACAGGCGCATCAGTTGAGGTGCGCGCGCAGCGATCGGGCCGCGGTCTCCAGCTTCTGCGCGATCTCCGGGTGCGCCCCGGGAATCTGGGCCTCGAGGATCCGTGCGCCCTCCACCCATTTCGCCTGAACGCCCAGCGCCTGCGCCAGCTCCACCTGCTCGGCCATCCCCGCGCCGGGCAGGGCCAACCGCATCCGCAGCACCCACTCCGAGCCGGCCGGCCGGCGCAGCGTGCGGAACACCGCCCGCAGGTTCTCCAACATCCGCGCGAGGATCACCCAGGTCGGTGTGGTGTCCAGCAGGTGCGGACCGAACGGCCCGGTGCCGCCCAACTCGCGGAACTTCGCCTCGCAGTTTGCGAGCGACATCTCGGTGCCCCCGTCGAACACGTCCAGCAGCGCGTCGCCGCCGGTCGGGCGAACCAGGAAGTGTCCGGGCATGCCGACCCCGTCGATCGGCACCCCGGCGCGGCGCCCTACCTCCATGCACACCACGGCCAGGGTGATCGGGATGCCCAGCCGGCGGGTCAGCACGTGCGGAAGCAGCGAGTTGCGCGGGTCGAGATAGCTCGCGGTGTTCCCCCGGAAGCGCTCCTCGACGAACAGCCGGTGCAACAGGCCGTCCAATCCGGTGACCCCGGCCGCGAGCCGGTCCAGCTCGGCCAACCAGTGCTCGATGTCCACCGTCGGATCGGCGCCGGCGGCCAGCGCGAGCACCGCACGGTCGAGCGGTGGGTCGGGTTGACCGACCAGCTCGGCGAATCGCCGCACCACGTCCATCCACCCATCTTCGCCCCAGGACTCCCGCGAGCGAAACTGCCGCACGATCGGGTGTGCCCGCAGCCCGGAGGCGCCGATCGGTCCGCTGGCGGACGGTGACCACGGCACCGACCGTCGGCCGCGCCGAGAGGCCGCATGACCGGACGGTCGATTTGTCGGGGCCACCCGCCCGGCGTTGGCCGCCGGCCGGCAGATGGGTGCCGGGACCGGCTCAGCCGCTGATCGTCCTGTCCGGCCAGCTCGCCGGCGGCGGGCCGAACGCCCGCTCGGTCGCCCGGATCACGCCGCGGGCGGTGGCCAGGTTGCCCACCGCCCCGATGACCGCGCCGACCCCCAGCGGCAACGCCCGCCCGATCGCCAGCGCCCCCTGCCGCTGGGCGAAACGCCTCACGAACCAGCGCACCAGGATCTGGTTCAGCGGGCCGAGCTTGGGCAGCGGCAGCACGTTCGCCAGCTCGTCGGCCCACTGGGTCCTGCGGCCGGTGACCTTCTGCATCAGCTGGGTGCCGCCCTCGCCCAGCACGACGGCCAGCACCAGGGCCCGGCGCCGCTCGACGTCCTCCATCCGCACGCCGTGCACCTCGGCGACCGCCAGCGCGTAGAGCACCGAGGCGTCCAGCGCGGCGACGGCCTCGGCGGCCGCGGCGCCCAGCGACGCGACGGTGCCGATACCGGGGACGAAGGCCGCGCCGCCGGCCGCGGCACCGGTGCCACCGACCGCGATCAGGAACTGCCGGTCCAGCCCGGCGATGACCTGGGCCGGGGACAGCTCCGGCTTCTCCTTGCGGACCTTGGCGATGTGCGCGACCACGGCGGGTTGCTGGACCTCCAGCGCCCGCTCCACCGCCGTCCGCATCAGCCGGCCGCTGATGCCCTTGGACTCGGGTTCGGCGGGCAGGAGGGTGTCCAGGGCGGCGCCGTCGTCGGCGCGGAACGGGTTGCGCAGGCTCACCGGGCGACCATAGCGAACCGCGCCGGCCGGGGCGCGTGGCGAACCTCAGCGACCGGGCCCGCTGGTCCGGGTAGGCGTCGGCAGGACCGAGCGCACCCGCCCCGAGCGCCGCCGCCCCGGGCTCGACCGGCCCGAACGCAGCCGGCGGACGCGCGATCCCGGCAGCACGGCGAGCGCGCAGAACAGCAGGATCGCGCTGGCCTGGAGCACCAGCAGCGCGCTGAGCAGAGCGACGATGCCGTCGGCGCGCAACGCCACGACCCAGAGCGCCACGGCGGCGGCCACGAGCGCCACGGCGGCGAGTCGACGCACGGTGCGGCGCAGCAGTCCCGCCCGCGCGGGCGGGGTCGGCGACGCGGGTGGGAGCTCCAACCGGAACGTCTCGAAGCAGCGGGCGAACCGCTCGTCCTCGGCGCGCAGGTGCTTCGCGATCTCGCACAACGCCCTGCGCTCGGGCTCAGTCAGCACGGCCTTCTCCGCTCGGTCCCGGCAGTCATCCTCGACTGCCTCACCAGTGATCTCGTCGCGGGCCGGCCCGGCGTTACCTGTCGCCGCTTCGGCGCGCCACTGATAACCCGCACATCGACTACGGTCCCCGTCATGGGTAGCGACCAACCATCTGGGGTGAGCCCGGTCCGGGAGGGCGACCAGCTCGACTGGGCCGCCATCGGCGACTGGCTGCGGGACGCGGTGCCGGAGCTGTCCGGGACGCTGGAGGTCCTGCAGTTCCCGCACGGCCGGGCCAACCTCACCTACCTGATCGAGATGGAGGGCCGGCGGATGGTGCTGCGCCGCCCGCCGTTCGGCACCATCGCGCCGGGCGCGCACGACATGCGCCGGGAGTTCCGGGTGCTGTCCCGGCTGTGGCGGGCCTACGACCGGGCGCCGAGGGCCTATGCGTTCACCGACGATCATTCGATCGCCGGCGCGGACTGCTTCGTGATGGAGTTCCGCGACGGGGAGGTCATCCGCGACCGGCTGCCCGACTCGATGCGCGACTACGACCAGCTCGGCCCGCGGCTGCAGTTCGCCCTCACCGACGCGATGGCAGACCTGCACCTGGTCGACCCTGCCGCCTGCGACCTGGCCGACCTGGGCAAGCCGGACGGGTTCGTGGCCCGGCAGGTGGCCGGGTGGACCCGCCGCTGGGAACTGGCCGCGCCCGAGGACGCCGAGCCGCTGATGACCGTGGTCGGCGAGCGGTTGGCCGCGACCATGCCGACCACCCGGGTGCACGGCATCGTGCACAACGACCTCAAGATCGATAACTGCCAGTTCGACGCGTCCTCCCCGGACCGGGTGAAGTCGGTGTTCGACTGGGACATGGCCACCCTGGGTGATCCGCTGATCGACCTGGGCACGCTGCTGCAGTACGTGCCCGAGCCGGACGAACCGTTCACCGTCACCGGTGGGGTGCGCTACCCGCCCGAGCTGGTCCTGCCCCGGCGCGCCGAGGTCGCGCGGCGCTACGCCGACCGCACCGGCTTCGACGTCGCCGATATCACCTGGTACCTGGCGTTCGCCCGCTGGAAGACCGCCACGATCTACCAGCAGCTCGCCAACCGGTCGCTGCGCGGGGAGAGCCAGGATGCCCGCAACGCCGAGCTGGGCGACGTGGTGCCGACCCTGGCCCGCAGCGCGCAACGGGTACTCGACGAGGCCACGCTCGGCTGAGACCGCTGCTGACCGGGTCGGCGAGCTACCTGGCCGACCCGGTCAGTCTCGCCAGACCCTCGCCGGGCGTGCCGGCCGGCTGATTCTCTGGCCGCTCTCGATCGGCGAGCAACGCGGAGTCCGAGAGACGTCGGCGGCGAGTGCCGCACAGGCGGGCAGCTTGCGGCACCTTCCCTCGGACGATCAGGACAGGGCGGGCACCAGCAACCGGTAGCCGGCCATCTCCACGGCCTCGCGCAGCTCGGCGGGGTCGACCGGCTCCTCGGAGACCAGCGTGACCAGGCCGGAGTTGAGGTCCACCTCGAGTACGGCGGCGCCGAGCTCGGCGATCTCCTCGGTGACCGAACGAATGCAGTGATCGCAGTTCAAACCGGCGACGACGACAGTTTCCAAGAACACGGGGAGCTCCGGGGGGCATCGGTCCGGCCGGATGCCGGACACGGGGAGGTGCTCGGGCAGCCGCGGACGATCGCACGACCGAGTGAAGTGTCGCAGACAGTAATCCCCGTCGCGCCGCCCGCTCCGCTCCGGCGAGGTCAGCGGTAGCCCCGCCGATGTCGGCGGTCGTGCGGCGCGGCCCGGTGGGTGAGCGGTCGGGGGGCCCACCCCGACCGGCGGGAGGGTCCGGCTCAGGGCCGTCCGGGCATGATCGGGCGGGGTCCGGTCACCCCCGCTGAGCGAACAGACACCGGCACGCGGTAGGTGTCACCCGCTCCCGCCCGATCGTGAGTCCGGCCACCCGATACGGTTCTCCCATGTCTGCGTCTTCTACCACGGTCACCGTCACCGGCGCCGCTGGCCAGATCGGCTACGCGCTGCTGTTCCGCATCGCCTCCGGGCAGCTGCTCGGCCCGGACCGCCCGGTCCGGCTGCGGCTGCTGGAGATCCCGCAAGCCGTCAAGGCCGCCGAGGGCACCGCGATGGAGCTGGACGACTGCGCCTTCCCGCTGCTGTCCGGTATCGACATCACCGACGACGCCACCGTCGCCTTCGACGGCTGCAACGTGGCACTGCTGGTCGGCGCCCGCCCGCGCACCAAGGGCATGGAGCGGGGCGACCTGCTCGAGGCCAACGGCGGCATCTTCGCCCCGCAGGGCCGGGCGATCAACGCCGGTGCCGCCGAGGACATCCGGGTCCTCGTGGTGGGCAACCCGGCCAACACCAACGCGCTGATCGCCCAGGCCGCCGCGCCGGACGTGCCGGCCGAGCGGTTCACCGCGATGACCCGCCTCGACCACAACCGCGCGCTGGCCCAGCTGTCCACGAAGCTGAACGTGCCGCTGTCCGAGATCAAGAAACTGACGATCTGGGGCAACCACTCGGCCACCCAGTACCCCGACCTGTACCACGCCGAGGTCGGCGGCAAGATCGCCGCCGAGCAGGTCGAGGAGTCCTGGTTGAAGGACGAGTTCATCCCGACCGTGGCCAAGCGCGGCGCCGCGATCATCGAGGCCCGGGGCGCGTCGTCCGCCGCGTCGGCCGCGAACGCCGCGAT
Organism: Pseudonocardia sp.; assembly: GCA_029263115.1. Taxonomy (GTDB): domain Bacteria; phylum Actinomycetota; class Actinomycetes; order Mycobacteriales; family Pseudonocardiaceae; genus Pseudonocardia. Next base: position 26,799 of record JAJCYC010000209.1, read on the forward strand.
CGACCACATCCACGACTGGGTCAACGGCACCCCGGACGGCGACTGGACCTCGATGGCCATCCCGTCGGACGGCTCCTACGGCGTCGCCGAGGGGATCATCTCGTCCTTCCCGGTGACCTGCGCGGGCGGCGAGTACCGGATCGTCAAGGGCCTGGAGATCGACGCCTTCTCCCGGGAGCGGATCGACGCCTCGGTGGCCGAGCTGGTCGAGGAGCGCGAAGCGGTCAAGGGCCTCGGCCTGCTGTAGCGGCCCGGCGGACCGCGCGGACCGGGCGGCGGGCGAGCAGCCGGCCGGTGTGCCGCAGGAACGTGGTGATCAGCGCGGGCCCGATGAGGATGGCGTCGTCGTGGTCGAGGGTGACGACGCCGGTCAGCCGGCCCACGGTGTCCAGCGCGGCCGCGCCGCTGGCGCCCGGGCCGAGGAGCAGGTGGGCGATGAAGTCGCCGGGGTCGTGCGAGGTGACCGGGCCGGCGGTCAGCGTGCGGTGGGTGTTGGGGTACGCGGCGGCCACCACCCGCTCACCTCGGCGAACCGGGCCCGCCCGCACCGGCAGCGGGGCGGCGCGCAGGCCGGGAACGCCGAGCAGGGCCAGGTCTACGGTGCCCAGGTCGTCCCCGGCGGCGGTGGGCCGGCCGGCGGCGAGGTGATCGGCCAGGGCACGCACCCGCCTCCGCCGCTACGGCGCGGTCCCGCTCCCGGGCCAGGTCGTGGTTGACCAGCACCAGCTCGATCCCGGCCCGGTGCAGGGCGTCCTCGTCGCGGCGCAGCGCGGCCGAGGCGGCCCGTTGCCGCAGCACGTCCAGCCACGGCCCCTGCAGGAACTCGATCCGCAGCCGGCGGCGCTCCTCCAGCAGGGCGGCCAGCTCGACCTCCAACCGGCCCCGGCGCATGGTCAGCCACCCCGGGTCGCCACCCAGCGCCCGCAGCCGCCCGGGGGTGGTCAGCGCGGCGACCAGCACGACCGCCGCGGCCACACCCGCGAGCACCCCGAGCACCGGGGCGGCGGCGCGCAGCACGCCCATCGGCCGGGACACACCCCCAGCCGGACCGGGCATACCGCCGCCGGGCGGGCCGGGCGTACCGGCACCGGCCGGCACCGTCGCACCCGGCGTCGCCGCACCCGGGACCACCGGAGCGATCGGCCCGGTCGGAGCAGACGGCCCGGTCGGGCCGGTCGGCCCCGTGGCGGTGGCGGTGCCCAGCGTCGGACCGTCCGGGGTGAACCGGACCACGGCGACCGTCAGGTCGTCCACCCCGCCGGCCCGGTGCGCGGCCTCGGCGAGCTGGGCGGCGGCCAGCGCCGGATCGAGATGGGCCTCGTCGGTGAGCACCCCGATCATCGCCTCGGGGGTGGACAGGTGGCGCCACAACCCGTCCGTGGCCAGCACCAGCAGGCCGGGCACCACCGGGCGCACCGAGGTGGACACCGGCAGCGGCTGGTAGTCGGTGGCCAGCCAGCTGGTCATGATCCCGGCGCGGTCGTCCTCGGTGGTCAGCCGGTGGCCGCGGCGCGAGCCGTCCGGCAGCGTGCCCAGGAAGGTGGCCCGGGCGGTGCCGGAGCCGCGCAGCTCGATCCCGGAGCCGGTGACCACGGCGGCCAGGTAGGCCGCGCCGCCGTGGTTGGCGTGCGGGCGGCGCTGGGTGCGCGCGGCCCGGTTGAGGTCGGTATGTCCCTCGCGCAGCGCGGCGGCGGCGGCCTCATGCGCGTCGGCGAGCATCCCGGCCGGGGTGCGGCCGGGCCGGTCGGTGCGGGTGAGCTCGCGGTGGAACGCGGCGGCCAGGGTCTGCGCGGCCCAGGCCGAGTTGGGGTAGCTGGACGCGCCGTCGGCGACCAGCAGCACCCGGGTGCCGTCGGGCAGCACCGCGATGGTCGCGGCGTCCTGGTTCTCCCGGTTGCCCCGGCCCCGGTAGGTGCGGGCGGCGACACCGGGACCGGTCGGGCCCGGGACCGTGCGGGCGGCGGCGCCGTAGGGCTGGCTCAGCCAGTCGACGTGCGGGATCACCGGCGAGTACGGCAGCACCGGCGGAACCAGCGGGATCCGGGTCTCCGGGTGCGCGTTGACCAGCCGGTTGGCCGCGCGACGGGCCCGCTCCATGGCCCGCCAGCCGCCGAAGGTGCGGTACAGCCGGGCGTTCCAGGCGTACTCGCGGTCCAGCTCGTGGCGGGAGAGCGCCAGCCAGGCCTCGCGCAGCCAGTGCTCGCGGCGCGGGTGGCCCGGGCGGTAGCGGTGCAGCATCCGCCACGCGGTGTTCAGCTCGGGGGTGATCTCCCGCAGCCAGTGCTCGGCGGCGGGCGGCAGCGGGTCGGCGCCCGGGGCGCCCGCGCGGATGTGCTCGGTGCCCCGCGACACCCGGTCGGCCAGGTGCGGGTAGGTGCCCATCCGGGTCAGCGCCTCGGCCGCGGCCTTCCGGGCCTCGGCCAGCGCGGCGTGCGCGTCGACCTGGCCGGCCCGGGTGGCGTCGCGCAGCTGGTAGACGTGGTCCAGGGCCCCACGCGAGGTGGTGAGCCGGGACAACGTCCAGTCCGCGCGCCGGGCCCGCTGGTAGCCGGTGTCGGCCCGCGCGACCTCGCCCCGCAGCCGGGCCAGCAGCCGCCGCAGCCGGGCCCGGGTGACCGCGTCGCGCCCGGCGGCGGCCGGCGCCCCGGCCAGCCTCGCGACCCGGCGCAGCGCGGCCGCCGGGTGGTCGGCCGGCGGTGGCCAGACCAGCGCGCCGGCGCTGTGCCGGGCCCGGTGGCCCAGGCCGGTGAACGCGCGCCACGCCAGCCCGGCATCGTCCACCCAGCCGTCACGCCAGTGCCGGAAGGCCAGGTCGGCGCCGCGCAGCAGCTCCAGCAGCGCCCGGTAGGCGGCGGTGCCCCCGGCTGCGGTGTCCGCCGGGGGCAACCGGGGTCCGCGCAGCGCGGCGAGCCCGGGCATCCCCGGCAGCAGGGGCGCGTCGAGCGGGCCGGCGGCGTCGGCGCGCAGCGCGTGCCGCAGCCGCGGCCGCGCGGACCGCCACAGCCCGGCCAGCTCCTCGGCGACCCGGTAGCCCTGCTCCTGATCGCCGCTCAGGGCACCGATCGACCGCAGCTCGGCCAGGGTGTCCGCCCAGGAGGCCAGGGTGCCGCCGTGGTCGCGGCGCAGCCGGTCGGCGGTCAGGGTGCCGGGCCGGCCGGCCACCGCCAGCAACCGCTCCAGCACCGTGGCCGGGCTCGCGTTCGGCACCCGGGCCGGGTCGGTGCCGGCCCCCCGCATCGCCTCCGCCCAGCGCCGCCGCAGCCAGTCCCGGTGCACCCGGTCGAGCTCGGCCTCGTGGGTGAGCCGGGCCAGCGAGTGCCCCACCCGGGTCGAGACGGCCAGCCCGCGCTGGCGGTCGCGGCGCCCGGTGTCGGCGTCCGGGCGGCCGGCGGCCAGCGCCGCGGCCTCGGCGGCGGCGTCGCCGTCCGCGCTGCGCGCCCGCTGGCCGAGCAGCTCGGCGGCGGCGGGCAGCGGCTCGGGCGGCGGGCTGCGCAGGGCCTCGCGGGCCAGGTCGAACTCCAGCCGGGTCAGCGCGGCCTTCGCCCACAACCGGTTCGGGTGCTCGAGGTCACCGACGGTGTCGTAGTGCCGGAGGATCGCCTGCAGCAGGGCCCGCCGCGGCCCGGCCAGGTACGCCTCGCGCAGCTCGCCCCGCTCGGCGATCACCTCGGCCAGCGCCCGCGTCCACGCCGGGTCGGACGCCGGGGCCACCGGGGACCCGGACCGGGCGAGGTCGGCGCGCAGCAGCACCCACAGCTCCTGGCCCAGCGCCAGCGCGAACTCCAGCGACTCGGCGTTGGCCGCGTACTGCGCGCCGCCGCCCGCCCGGTGCCGGCCGCGCTGGGCGCGGGCCAGCCGGGCGAGCACCGCCGGGTCGGCGGCCAGCACCGGAAGCGCGGCCCGCACGGCCGTCACGTGCTGCTCCTGCCGCCGCAGGTCGGCCCGGTACTCCCGCAGCCGGGCCTCGGTGATCTCCCGGCCGGCCGGCGGCGGCAACGGCCACTCCTCGACCCGCCGGTCGATCCGCGCGCTGAGATGCCGCCACATCCGGTCGGCCAGCGCGCGGGCCAGCGCGGTGTCCCGCGCGCCGGACAGCCCGAACGCGGTCAGCGCCTCGGTGACGTCGGCCTCGAACCCGGCCACCCGCTGGGTGACCCGGTCACCGCGCAGCCGCGACGGCCGCTCCGGGTCGCGGGGGGTGCGGCCGCGGTAGCCGTAGAAGGTCGGGTACTCCAGGCGGTCGCGCAGCTTGCCCAGCACCCAGACCCCCGCCGAGGCCAGCCCGAACCGGACCGCGACCGCGCCCAGCGAGTCGGCCCCCGGGGCCAGCCAGGCCGCCACGATCAGGAACCGGGCCGCCGCCGCGATCACCGGGTCCAGCGCCTTGTACAGGATCAGCCGGGTGTCGACCGGCGCGACGCTCAGCGCGTCCAGCAGCAGTTGGCCCAGGCGACGCTGCAGGTCACCCCGGGTCCGGTCGTTCGGGTCGGCCCGCCGCCGCTGCGCTTCGGCCTGCCGACGCTCGGCGCGCCGGGCCTGCCAGCCCAAATACCAGACGTTGAGGTACTCGGCGACGAACGTCGGCGAGGAGTAGGCCAGTACCGAGATCAGCAGCGCGCTGAGCACCCCCGGGCCCACGCCGGTGCCGGTGGCGCCCAGCCAGCCCAGGCTCGCCACGACGGGCAGCGCGAGCGCGCCGGCCACCAGGGCCTTGAGCACCCGGGTGCGGCCGGTCTCCTTGTTCTGCAGGACCGCGTTGAGGAACGCCGCCACGGCGCCGCCGGCGGCGACCGCCGCAACCACCCAGCCGCTGGCGCCCAGGGTGAACTGCTGCACCACCCCGTAGCCGCCGGAGATCAGGAACGCGAACAGCGCGGACAGCCGCGCGGCGCGGCGCGGGTTGGTCTGCAGCCCCGAGTCCTGGTTGCGGTACTGCCGGCGCAGCACGTAGCGGTGCACCATGCCGGCCACCACGACCGAGGCCAGCAACGCCTTCAGCGCGCCGTAGCCGGGCTGCGCGACGAGCGCGTCCCACCCGACGTTCAGCGCGTCCCAGGCGGCCGGGCCGAACGCGGCCAGCGCCGCCCCGAAGACCGTCCGGCGGCCGGCGACCGAGGCGGCCGCCCGCACCTTCTTCCCGGCCGGCGGGCCGCGGGTCTGCCGGGGCGTCCACACCGCGCGGGCGGCCACGACCAGCCCGGCGGCCGCCAGCACCGCCCCGAGCAGCGGCTGACCGGTCACCGCCAGCGTCACCCCGGCGCCCACGGCCGGTGCCGCCGCGCGGGCCAGCGCCGCGCGGGTCCGCCGGCTCACCGGCACGTCCAACCCGAGCCCGGTCACCGACCGGGCCCGGTACCCGGCCAGGCCGCGACCGCGCTCCGCCCGGCCGAGCACCCGGTCGACGACCCGGTCCGGCACCCCGGCCGCCCGGGCGCGGCCCCGGGCCGCGCGCCGCCCGGAGTCCAGCACCCGGAAGGACTCCACTGCGGCCCGGGCCGCCGTGCCCAGCCGGGGGTAGGCCGCGCGCAACCGGACGGCCACCTGCCGCAGCGCTGCGGCGAAGGCGGCATCGGCGCGCACCCCGGTGGGCGCCAGCCGGCGCTGCGCGGGCAACCGGGCGGCACGGGCGAGCAGCTCGGTGGCGGTGACAGCGGACACGCCCAGCGACCGGGCGAGCCCGGTCGCCAGCTCCGCCGGGGTGAGCGGGGTCGCAGCGACGGCGTTGCGCCCGGCCAGCCAGGCCACCCAGCCCAGCTGCTCCTCGGTGGCCGAGCGCACCAGGTCGCGCTGGGCCCGCCGCGCCGATCGCCGGGCCGCGTCGTCCAGCGCCCGCAGCCGGGCCACCGCCGTCGCGGCCCGGGCCAGCGTGACCCGACCCCGCAGCGCACCCCAACCGACCCGGATCCGGCCACTCGCCGCGCCCCAACCGACCCCGATCCGGCTGGTGAGGCCGCGCAGGGCCCGGATGCCCAGCACGATGCCGCCGAGCACGCCGAGCGCGATCAGCAACCCGCCACCGGCGCGCAGCAGCGCGCCCCAGTCGAGCCCGGTCGCCGGCGGGCCGCGGATCGGCGGCGGCTCGGCGTCCGTGGTCGGCGCCGGGGCTGTCGTGCCCGGCGTCGGCTGTGGGGTCGGCGTCGGCATCGGAGTGGGCTCGTTCGGCTTCGGCTCACCCGGCTTCGGCTCACCCGGCTTGGCCGGCTCCGGCTCACCGGGCGTCGGCTCCACCGGCTTCGACGGGTCGGCCGCCCGGTGCTCGCTGACCCGGAAGATCCGATCGGGGCTCGGGTCGCCGGCCACCGCGGCCCGGTAGCGCGCCGGGTCGGCGAACCGGTCGAGGTGGATCCGCCAGTACGAGTCGCCCGACTGCGCGGTCCACACCCCGGACCAGTCCGCCGGGGCGAACACCCGCCGGCCGTCGATCCGCTGGTCCGGGCCGGTGAAGGTGACCCCGTGCGCACGGTTGACCGCGACGAACCGGTCGTCACCGATGCCCAGCCCGGCGGCCACCCGGCGCGGGGTGTCGTAGGCGGCGGCGGTGAACGGCCGGTCGGCCGAGGGGACCGCGGTCACCGGGACCGCCGTGCCGCCGCCCGGCACGACCCGGCCCGGCCCGACGGTCGGCGCGGTCGTGGCGGCGGCCGGCGCGGCGAGCTCGACTAGCGATGCCGGTGCCGCCGCCGCGTCCGGGGGGCCGAGCACCGGGCTGAGTACCAGCCCGAGCGACACCCCGACCGCTCCGACGAAACCGGCCAGCCGGCCACCCCATCCGCGCTCGCTGGCCGGCCGGGCCGGGCCGCCGTGCGGGTCGAGGCCCCCGGCCGGTCCGGGCCCGCCGCCGGGGCCGGGGTCGGCCTCCATCAGCAGTGCCCCCCGGTTCTGCACCAGGTACTGGTGCACCCCCGGGCCCATGCCCTCGCCGAACACGATCGCGTCGGCACCGCGCAGCGTGGCCCACAGCCCCCAGTCGGACATCATCGCCGCGACCCGGGACATGCCCAGCGCCGTGGCCCGGGCGATGTCGTGGCGGCGGGCGGTGTCATCGGCCCGGTAGTCGACCAGCACCGCGCCCGGGGCGAGGAACCCGGGCAGCACCGCCCCGCGCTGCCCGGGGTCGACCGGCAACGGGAGCCCGGCCATCCCCTGGCGCTCCAGGATGTCGTACAGCGCCTCGCTCGGCGACGAAGCGGCCGTCGCGGCGAACGTCGTCAGCTCGTCGGCGGTCCAGTCCCACACCGATGCCCGGCGCGGCCCGTCGGCGACCGGCCCGACCAGCCGGGACAGCTCCTCGGGCCCGGTCAGCGACGGCAGGTCGGCGTGCCCGGCCGCCACCCGCCAGGCCTGCTCGGTGGCCGCGCCGGCCACCGCCCGGGCCTGCTCGCGGGTCAGCCCGGCGGCGGTGAGCCGGTCGGGGTCGGTCAGCTCGTCCAGGACGGTGAAGCCTTCGGCGACCAGGGTCCGGTAGGTTCCGGCCCGCTCGGCCGGGGTGAGCGTCCCGGGCAACAGGTCGGCCAGCTCCTCGATCCGGCCGGCCCGGTGCCACAGCGCCCGCTCCGCCGGGTGCAACCCGTCCTCGATGGCCCGCAGCTCGTCGCGGACCATCGACCAGGCGTCGCCGTCCTCGGCGGCCAGGCCGGCCAGCGCGCTCAGCGCCGCGGCGCGCTCGGCGGCTTCGGCACGCACCTCCCGGCCCAGCTCGCGGGCGAGCGGCAGGCTGTCCAGCACCGCCTCCAGCCGGGAGCCCAGCTCCTCGATCCGGGCGCCGCCGGCGTAGCCCAGCACCAGGGCCAGCTCGGCGTCGGCCAGCGCGGTCAGCCAGAGGTCCGACCCGCGGGTCGGGTCCGGGTCGGCCGGCTCGTCGAGCATGGCCCGCGCCACCTCGAGCGCGGTGGCCAGCTCGGTGTCGTCCATCCCCAGCCGCCGGCCGAGCTCGGCGCGCCGCTCGACCCGCTCCAGCTCGGCCCGCAGACCGGCGGCCTGCTCGGCGGTCTGCGCGCGGGGTACCAGGGTGCGGCGCGGGATCAGTTCGCGGACCCGTTCGGCGGCCTCGGCGTGCGCGTCCCCGGTCGGCGCCCGCTCGACCCGGAAGTCCCCGACCAGGCGATGCAGCTCGGCGTCCTGCCGCTCGGTCAGCCGCTCGTTGCGCACGCCCAGCCGGGCGTCGGCCAGCTCGGCCAGGTCGTAGCGGTCGGCCAGCGCGGCCTCGACCTCCACCACCCCGACGGTCCGGCCGGGCCGGGTCACCGAGCGGGTGGCCGGGCGCTGCCACCGGAGGGTCCCGGCTCCGCTGCCCCGGGCGGCCAGCTCGCCGCGTTCCCGCCGGCGCTGCGCCAGCTCGTGCAGCGCACCGGCCCCCGGGCCCTGTGCGGTCGGCCGGCCGGTTGGGCCGGCGGCCTCGGCCGTGGTGTAGACGACCGGGCCGGACCGCACCAGGGGGTCGTCCAGCGAGAGCAGGTCGGTGGTCTCACCCCGGTCGTTGCCTCGGGCCACCCGCAGCCGTTCCTGGACGTCGTCGCTGGAGTGGCCGCGCCGGCCGAGCCGCCACTGCTGGTAGCCGCCCCGCTGGTCGATCCGTTTGCCGTCCCGCTGGGACCGCGTGCGGTACCGGCTGCCGATCGCCTTGGCCTCCGGGCTGTCCTCGGCCAGGCCCCGGCGGCTGATCTCGGGGGCCGCCAGCACCTTCGGGTTGCCACCGAGCTGGTAGTTGAAGCCCCGGGTGCCGCGCGGCGAGATGATGGTGATCATGCCGGGCTTCCCGGCCCGGGCCTCGACCAGTTCGACCTGCCCGTCCGGGGTCTCGCTGGTCAGCTTCTGGTGGCGGGTACCCGGGGGCAGGTGCCCGGCGACCGCGTCGGCGGCCAGCGGGGAGTCCACGAAGATCTGCTGCGGCCGCCCGGTGCGGGCGCCCTCGACCGCCGCCCGGGCGGCGTGCAGCTGGGCGTCGACCACGGTGTCGAACCGCAGCGGATGGTGCACCGTCAGCTTCGAGGCCGCGCTCGGGATGTCCACGCTCGACTTGCCGTACAGCGTCAGGAACCCGGCCCGGTCCGGGGACCCGGTGGTGCCGCCGAATCGGTGGCCGCCGAACATCTCGCCGGGGGTGATCTGCGCGATGATCACCGAGTCCGGTCCCAGCGCCAGCCCCTCCCGCTGGCGCAGCGCGTTGTCCAGCAGTGAGTCGAACCGGGTGCCCGGGCGCAGCGTGTCGTCCCGGCCGAGGGGGTTGATGCGGTTGCCGGCCAGGTCGACGGAGTAGTCGCGGCGGGGTGTGAGTGCGTGCTCGGCGGCCAGTACCGCCTCCAGCGCGTCCCTCAGCGGCGCGTTCGCCGGGTCGGCCAGGTTGCGTCCGCCGGGCAGTTCGGCGACCCGCTGGATGCCGGCCTCGGTTAGCCACGCGCCGTGGCGGTCGACCACCTGGAAGTGCGGCTCGGCGGCGCCGCCGGTGTTGCGGCGCAGCTGCGGGGCCAGTGCCTTGGCGGTGGCCAGGTCGCCCGCGTGCCTGGTGGTGCCCGTGCCGTCCGTGGACAGCACCAGCGGCTCGTCGTAGCGGTGCCCGGCGACCAGGTCGGCCTCGTCGGCGATCAGGAACGGCTCCCGTTCGCCGAGCACCCGGTCACCGGCCTGGGCCCGCCGGTCCCGGATGATGTCGAAGCCGTGCTCGACGTAGTGGGTGTAGGTGACGTCGGCGTCCCAGGCGGTCCGCTTGCCGGCCGGGTCCAGCCCGGAGTGGTTGAGACCGACCCGGTAGCCCAGCTCCGTGAGGATCGGGGCCACTTCGAGGAAGTCGCGCAGCGCCAGGTCGGCGGTGTGGGCCTCCACGGCGACCCCGTCTCGGGCGCCGGCCCGGGCCTGCCGGATCAGCTCGGTCACCGCCGCTCCCGGCACACTCAGGGTCTTGCCGCCGCTGGGCGGCAGCCCGGCGATCTGCTCGTGCGCGATGGCCACCGAGGTGCGCAGTTGCCGGGTCCACAGCGTCTTGTCGGCGCTCAGCTTCACGCCGGCCTTCCACAACGCGGCACCGGCCACCTCGGGGTCGATCGTCGACTCGGGGCTCGCCGCCTCGCGCGCCCAGGACCGCAACTGCTCGCCGTCCAGGTTCTTGAGCTGGTGCCGGTAGAGCCGGTTCGCCGAAGCCGCCTTGCGGCTGATCTCGCGGTAGGTCAACGGGGTCGGCGGCTCGGGCCGGGCGCCGGAGCCCTCGGGTCGGGCGCCGTCCCCGGCGTTCGCGCGGGCCTCGACCACGCATGCGCAGTTGTCCTGCTCGGTCAGCGCGCGGGCGTCGTCGTGGGTCAGCGCGTTCGGGTCGTCGTGCCGTCGGCCGGCGGCCTTCGTCTCGGTGCCGGCGGCCGGGCGCTGCTCGCCCGCCGGTGCTGCCGCGTCCTCGCGGGGGCCGGTCCTGCGGCCCGGCCGCGACGCGCGGTCAGCGGATGGGATCTGCTGGCCTGCTCCTGGTGCTGCCTCCCGGGTGCCGTTCTGGTGCTCGCTCCTGGTGCCGGTGGTGCTCCTGGTGCCGGTGGTGCTCGTTCCATCGGCGGCCGTCCCCACGGCGGGGGCCCGGCCGTGCTCCGGCGCGATGGTGACGCCGGCTTCGGCCGGGGCGACGGAGTCGCCGTGGCCGGTGATCGAGGACTCGGTCCGGGTCGGCGGGGGACCTCGGGCCTGCTTCGGGTCATGGGCTCCGGCGCCCCGGGGTCGCGGCTGGGCCGGGGTCCGGTCCACCGGGGTACTCCGGGGCGTCGGCGGGCCGGGGTCCGGACCCGAGCCCGGGACCGGCTTGCCCCCACCGGGTGTCGTGTCGCCGACCTTGACCACGTTGCGCGGCTGCACGGGCGCCGGGCCCTTCGGACCCTGCGGACCCGGGGCGGGAGCCGGGTTGGTCGGGCCGTTCCGGCCCTGCTGGGCGCCGCCGTTGCGCTGACCGCGCTGCGGGCCACCGTTCTCGCCCACCCCCCGGGAGGCCTGGCCGCCCCGGGCGCCGGTGCCCTGCGACCCGGTGCCCTGCGCCCCGTTGCTCTGCGTCGGGCCGGCCTGGGTCGGGCCGCCCTGGGTCGGGCCGCCCTGGGTCGGGGCGGTGCGGCCGAGCAGGCGGTTCATCAGCCGCTGCGCCCAGCCACCGGGGGCGTGGGTGGTCGGGCCGCTCACCCCGGCCTGGCCGGGCGCCGCCGGCGGGGCCTGGCTCGGCGCGGTCCGGCCCGGCCCGACCGGCGCGGTGCGGACCGGCGCGCCGAGCGCGGTGCGCTGCGTCCGCGGCGTGCTCGGCGCCGTCCGCTGGACCGGCCGCGACGGCCCGCCCCGCAGGTTATGCACGGTCCGGGTGACCGACTGCCCGACCCGCCGCGCCGACTGCCCGACCTGCCGCACGATCCGGCTCTGCCCGACCCGCTGCACGGTCCGTGACACCGACTGCGCGCCCCGCTGCATGGTCCGCGACACCGACTGCGCGCCCCGCTGCACGGTCCGGTTGATCCGCTCGACGGTGCGCTGCACCCGGGTCTGGGACTGCGTGCGCTGCGGCCGGTTCTGCTCAGCCTGGTTGCGCTGCTGCTTGGTCATCGGCCGCTGGGTCTGGGGCCGCTGCGTCTGCGGCCGCTGGGTCTGCGACCGATTGCCGGGGCGTTGGTGGGTACCGACCCGTGACGGGGGCGCCGTGGTGCGCGGGCCCGCCGGGTTGCGCCAGGTCGACGGGCGCAGCGGGTTGATGTTGCCGGAACGCGCCGCCCGGGGGATCGTGCCGGTGTAGGGCCGGCCGAGGGAGTGGTTCCACGCCGCCTTGGGGCCCTCGGGGCCGCGCCACCAGTTCTTCGCGCCGCCGTAGAGCTTGGCCTGACCGCGCACCGCCTTGTAGCCGCCGTAGAAGCCGAGGGCGCCGATGCCGGTGTTCAGCATGAGCTCGCGGCGCTGGGCCGGGCTCAGGTGGCCCCAGTTGGCGAAGCCGTGGATCGTCCCGCCGACGTACTCGTGCAGAAACACCCCGCCGCCGACCGCGCTGGCGGCCACGCCGGCGCCCCGGGCCACGACGGCGCCCCGACCGACCGTCGTCCCGGCGGTCGCCGCCCGCGCAGCCGACTTCCCGACCGCCAGCTTCAGCGCGCCGCCCGCGCCCAGCAGGAAGGTGCCGCCGATCATGATCTGGTTGGACCGGGCGGTCGGGTCGCCCCAGTCGGTGCGCTGGTTGTGCTGGCCGCGGTAGTGCTGGTCGACCGCGCCCATCAGGCCGAACGCCCCGGCGCTGACCGCGAACGACACGGTGGCCGTGGTGCTGAGGGTGGCCGCGGAGATCCCGGCCAGGCTGGCCGCCCCGACGGCCGAGCCGACCCCGGTGGCGATCAGGGCCACGCTGCCGACCACGGCGGCGGTCGTGCCGACGACCTTGAGGGCGGTCTTCCACCCCGGATCCTGGTGGCCGTCGAGGGTCTCCAGCCGGCCCGGCTGGTCCGCCGGCGCGGTCATCAGGTCGTCGGGGACCAGCAGGTCCTGGTCGGTCGGCAGCTCGTTGTGCCGCTTGTAGTCCTCGTAGTCGTCGTAGACCCCGCCCTGGGCGTCGACCAGCCTGACGCTGCCGTCCGCGTCCTTGACCCGGAACAGCACCAGCTGGCCCATCTCGTCCCCGCCGCCCGGGTCCGGGGCGTAGGCGTCGATGGCGACGATCTCCTGTCCACCCCTGGCGAGGATGGCGTCGACGGCGCGGCTGAGGTTCTCCTCGTCGAGCTTCCCGTCCTCGTCGGTGTTGGCGGCCGTCAGCAGCTCGCGGAGCTTGTCCTCGCGGGTGCCGTGCTCGTCGTCGCGCAGGGTGTTCATCCGGGCCAGGTCGCCGGCCTTCTCCCCGGCGTCCAGGCGGGCGGCGTTGTTCGCGATCTCGTCCTCGGACCAGGAGTCGAACACCGCCCCGGCCTCGCCGCCCAGGTCCCGGTATCCCGGCGAGTTGGCCGCCGAGTTCAGCACGTAGACCATGTCCGGCCGCCCGGTGGAGGGCAGCTGGACCAGCCGCAGGTCGGTCGGGTCGCCCTTGCCGGTCTTCGGGTCGATCGCCGGCGCGGCCAGCCGGGTCATCGGCGAGCGGGAACCCACGTCGCGCAGCGTGGTGTCGTAGTTCAGCGCGGCGGTGTTGGCCAGCAGCCCGGCCAGCGCAGCGCCTTCCTTGTCGCCCCGCCCGTCGAGCCGGACCGCCACCTCCATGGCCTCGGTCTGGAACTCGTCCCACTCGTGGAGACCGTTCGCCATCGTGGTCTCGCCGGCCTCGGCGGCCAGCCGCATGTCGTACTCACGCAGGTCGGTGTAGCGCTTGCCGGTCCCCCGGTCGATCCCCAGGCCGCCGGGCAGCGGGCGCTCCTCCGCCTGCTTCTCCAGCAGGGTCTGGGTGCGCGCGAGCCGGGCGGACAGCCCGCCCTTGCCGTCGAGGTCCTTGCCGTAGAGGGCCGTCCCGCGCCCCGCCAGGTTCTGCTGGCGGGCGTTGAGCGCGTCAGCCTCGGCCTGGGTGGCGGTACCGCCGCGGACCTTCCTGTCGAAGGCCTCGCGGTCGGAGTTGTAGGCCACGGTGTCGTCGTACAGCGCGTTGCCCCGGACCCGCAGGTCCTCCTTGTGCCCGACCACGGCCATGCTGGTGATCGACGCCGCGTTGGCCTGCGCCTGCTGGTCCTGGCTCAGCACCAGGATGTCGGACGCCGGGACGCCGTCCAGCTGCAGCCGGCTCGCCTCCGCCCGCGAGTTGACGATGATCCGGCCCTGCCGGTCCAGCGGGCGGCCCTTGGCGTCCACCCCGAGCCGGACCTGCAGCTCGCGGCTCACCTCGCCCGGGCCGTCGGTGTTCTCGCCGGCCGCGCGGGCCTGCTGGTCGATGTACAGCTGCTGGGCCTGCAGCTCGTCCAGGCCTCCGGTGATGCCCCGGTCGACCTCCAGCAGCGGGTACCGGGTGGCTGCCTTGGCCATCAGGTCCTGCTCGGGCCCGCTCAGCGGCGTGCCCGCGTCCAGCTTGTCCAGCACGTTGCGCAGGCCGGGCAGCTCGCGCCCGCTGGCGTCCTTGACGTACTGGGCGTTGCGCTCGCCGGCCGTGGCGCGGGAGCCCCAGAAGGCCTTCTCCACCATGGTCAGCGGGCGCAGGGCGGCGTGGTAGCGGTCGACGGCCGCCTGGCCCTTCTCCTGCTTGAGCTGCTCCAGCGCCTTCGGGCTCAGCGGCGGCAGCGGGTCGCCCTGCTTGACCCCGAACTCCGTGAGATCGGCGGCCAGCTGCCGGTCGACGCCTGAGTCGGTGGCCGGGCGGGTGTAGGTCGGGTCGAACAGCGGGGCCCAGCTCGGGTCGGCCTCGCCCCGGCCCATCGCCATGCCGGTCGGGTGGTTGCTGACGCAGCCCTGGCCCAGCACCCGGCCACTGCCGCCGACGCCCTGACCGCAGGACCAGCCGTCGTTCGGGCCGTACTTGTCGATGTTGCTCGGACCCCGGGGGTTCTTCGGGTCCAGCGGCGTCTCCGGGTTCGGGTACAGCAGGATCGCCGGCAGGCAGTTCGAGCTGGACACGCAGGTCAGCGTGCGGCGGGCACCGTCGGTCGCGGTGGTCTCCTGCCGGCAGGTGCCCTGGCCGAAGCAGTAGCCGAAGCCGCCGTTGCCTCGGGAGTCGCGGTAGCCCTGCACGAACCCGCAGCCCACGCCCTCGCACTGCGTCACGTCGCCCTGCGGGGTGAAGCTGGTGACCTGGCCGGGCCCGTCCAGCCGGGCCTCGAAGTAGCCGTTCGGGGTCTTGCTGTTCGGGTTGCCGGCGAACTCGTCGTGCATGAGGCACCGGGCGGTGCACACCCGCATCGACGGGTCCACGGTCTCACCGCGCTCGCAGACCTCCGCGCACCTGCGCACGTCCACGCCACGCTGGCCGGGCAGCGACTCGACGCAGTTGCCGTAGCAGTCGAGGCTGCCGCCGCGGCCCTGGGTGTCCGGGGTGATCGCCACGACCCGGTCGGTGAGGCCGGGCGTCCCGCCGGGACAACCCGAGCAGACCGTGTACCTGCCGTTCGGCTCGGACCACCCCCGGGCGGCGTTCTCCATCCGGCGCCCGTCGGGCAGCTGCACGTAGCCGCTCTGGCCGTAGATGCCGTAGGTGCCGTGCGGGTTGCCCCGGCCGGCGGTGGTCAGCGAGACGGTGTTCGGGTGGTGCTCGCCGACCCAGGCGGGCATCTGGCCGTCACCGTAGGCGCGCAGCTGCACACCCTCGTGCGAGGTGAAGGTGCCGGCCCCGGTCCAGCTGGCCAGCGCCGGGTTGTCGAACTCGTCCCGGGCCACCAGCCAGGCGTTCGCCGGCGGGGCGCCGGGACCGCCGCCGGTGTCGAACGTGTCGGTCTTGCCGCCGCCGGCCAGCACGCCCTGGCAGCCGCTCGGGCAGTCCACCATGAACCGGCCGCCGCCGTCGGCGTCGCCGTGGTAGGCGGTGGTGCGCCGGCCACCCTTGCCGGTGACCCGGCTGCCGGTGACGCCGTCGACGACGGTCCCGGTGGTGTCCACCCAGCCCCGGCCGTTGCCCCGGTCGTCGCGGTAGTCGCCCGCGCCGGTGGGGTCGTTGCCGGCGGTGTCGTACTTCTGGCCGTTCGGGCAGGTGCCGTTCGGGCACGGGGTGATCGGCACCTCGACCTTCGGCCGGCCGTTCTCCACGATGACCCGCTGGCCGTTCTCACCGGTGATGGAACACGACGTCCTCGGGCATGGCAGCCAGGGGCCGTCGGTCTCGTCGCCGAGGTCGCGGACGCGGGCCCGGCAGTCGCTGCCGCCGCTCGGGCACTGGTACTCGCCGCCGTAGCGGTTGCCGCCCAGCTCCGGCGGCAGCGCCCGGCCGGTCCTCGGGTCGATCCTGCCGCCGGCGGCGATCCACTGCTCCTTGCCGGACGGGACGTTGTCGATCCGGGCGTTGGAGCCGCCCTCGCGGAGGTTGCCGCAGTAGCCCGAGCACAGCGTGTACCCGCCGTCCGCGCCACCGTCCGGGCCGGGCACCGCCACCGCGGTCACCCCGCAGCCGCCGTTGCTGCCCGAGCACTCGCCCCAGTGCGCGGCGTTGTAGTGCCCGCCGCGCTTGTCCCACTCCGGGGCGAAGTTCGCCCCGGACGCGCGGTCGTAGGCCTTGGCGTAGTACGGCGCCGAGCAGTTCGCCGCGCCCGAGCAGCTCGCCGACGCCGAGGCGTGGTTGCCCTTCGCGTACGCGCTGGCGGACACCGCGACCCCGCCGCCGCCCAACCCGCCGCCGCCGGAGCCGGACGCCCGGGCCCAGGCGTGCGAGCCGGTGTCCGAGTCCCGGGCCGACGCCGAGCGGGTCGCCGAGTAGCGGTGGCTGCAGCTGGTGCCCTCGGTGCCCTGGCACCCGGCGGCGGCCGTCGCCGAGGTGGCGTTCCCGGTGGCCGCCGCGTACGTGGTCACCTGGCCGCCGCCGAACCCGCCCTCCCGGTGCCCGACCGCGTCGGCCGTGGCGCCGGCCGCGTCCGCGTGGCTCGCCGCGCGGTAGGCGTAGGAGCAGCTGGAGCCCGTGCTGCCCTGGCAGGAGGCGCCGGCCTGCGCCCCGGGCCCGGCCGCCCCGACCTGCGCGGCGCTGCGGCAGGTGCCGTTCGCCCCGGCCGTGCAGTCGGAGCGGCCGGTGGCCTTGTTGAGCCCGCCCGGGGCGTTCGCCTCGGCGGCGCCCTCGGTGTGCGTCCGGCAGCCGGTGCCCGCGCACGTCGCGTTCACCGAGGTCAGGCCCTCGGCGACGAACCCGTCGGTGCCCGATTCGCAGGCACCGGCGGTCGCGCAGGTGGCGTCGGCGGCCGCCTCGGCCTTCGGGCCGGCCTCGCCGGGGGTGGTGCTGTGGGCGCGGGTGGCGCAGCCGGCCTTCGTGCCGTCGTCGCAGCCGGCGGCGGCCATCGCGCTGGTCGCGGCGAACCGGTCGTCGGGCTGGGCGCCGGGCTCGGAGGCGGACAACGTCGCGGCCACGTCGACCTGCGCCCGGCACGGGCGGGTGCCGTCGCAGCCGGTGTCGCCGACCGCGTCCGACCGGCTGCCACCACGCTGGGACAGCACGTCGCCGTCGGCCTTGCCGGTGCAGCCGGCCTTCGGGCAGTCCAGCCAGGAGCCGGCCTGCACGGTGCCGGAGAGCCCCGGGATCGGCGTGCCGTCCTTGCCGTCCTTGCCCTTGCCGTCCGTGCCGGGGGCGGTCTGGCCGGAGTCGTCGGCAGCGGTGGCGGAGACCGTGCTGCCCACCCCACAGCCGGAGGCGGTGGCGGTGGCGGTGGCGGTGCAGGAGGCCCCGGTGTCCGTGCGGCCGCCGACGCCGGTCGCCGTGCCGGAGGTGGTGGCCCGGGTGGCGCACGCGGCGCCACCGTCGCAGTCGCCGGCCACGCTCGCGTCGACCGCCACGAACCGGTTGTCCGCGCCCGGGGCCGAGCGGGAGACCGACGTGTCTGCCCCGAGCTGACCGCGGCACGGGCCGGAGCCGTCGCAGGTGGTCCCGCCCTCGGCCACCGACCGGCCGCTGGCGCCGTCCACCGTGCCGCGGGCGGTGGCGTCGCCGGTGATCCGGCCGGTGCAGCCGGCGTCCGGGCAGTCGATCCCGGAGCTGGTCCGGCCGCTGCCGAACGACCCGGGGATCGGCTTCGGCCGCTTCTCCTCCTTCGCGCCGGCCTTCGCGTCCTGGGCACCGGACTTCGCGTCCTCGGTGGGCTGCGCCTGGCCGGAGTTCCGCAGAGTGATCGCGGTGGCCTCGCTGGTCACCCCGCAGCCGCCGGCGGCCGCGGTGCAGATGGCGTCGGTGTGCGAGCGGCCGGTGCCGGTGCGGATGACGGTGTCGCCGGTGGTGGTGGCGGTGCATCCGGGGCCGGCGCACCGCCCGGCGCCACCGGAGCGGGACATCGTGGCCGGCGGGTCGGTGACCGGCGCGGCGGCGGTCCTGGTGGCCTCGGCGGCGGCCCTGCGCGCGTCGGCAGCGGCCGTGCGGGCGGCGGTGGCGGCCGTGCGGGCGGCCGTGCGGGCGGCGGTGGCTGTCCTGCCCGCCCCGGCGGCGGCCTTCGTGGCCTGGTCGGCCTGCTGGCGGGCCTGCTCGGCGACCGCTCGCTTCTCCTCGGCGACCAGGTCGGCCACGACCTGGCCGGTACCGGCGGTCGAGTCGCTGGTGGCCTGGCAGGCGCTCCGGGTACTCGAACAGCTGGAGCTGGTGGTCCCGATCCCGGCCGGTGGCCCCCGGGACCCACCGGAACCGGCGAGCCGGCCCGGGCCGTCCGAGCCGTCAGCCGAGGTGCGGGTGGTGCCCGCGCAGCCGGTGCCGCCGGCGCAGTCCAGGACGGCCGAAACGGCGGTCCAGGACGAGGCGCCAGGCACCGTCGGGCCACCGGAGTTCGCGCTCGAACCGGGGGCGGTGGGGGCCGGCGGCGTCGAGGGCTGGTCGGGGCCGCCCGGCTGGGTCGGGTCCCGCTCGGGCTGTGCCGGCGCCTCATCGGTGCCGCCCTGGGTGACGGTGGCGTTGCCCGTGGACGCCGCGCGCACCAGCGGCGCCATGCTGTTCGCGTCCGGCCCACTCGAGGCTCCCGAGTTGGACACCGCCTGGCACGGGCCGGTCGCGTTCTCGCACGAGCCCTCGGAGTGCGAGCCGCGCGGGTCCGGGGAGATCGACGGGTCGGTGGCGGTGGCCGCCGAGGTGGCGGTGCCGGTGCACGGGGCGGCCCAGTCGCAGGCCAGCGCGGCGCCGGCGACCGAGGCGGCGGACGGCCCGGCCGGTTCGCGGGCGGCATTGACCGGCTGGCCGTCGGCGGTGAACTCGCGCGCCGCGCCCGGCCCGGTGGTCGCCGCCGACCTCGACCGCACCTGGCAGGTACCGCCGCCGGCCCGGCAGCTCGCGGTGCCGGTGGAGGTGCGCGGCCTGCCGCCGTCCACCGCGCCGTCCCAGGCCGCGCTCGAGGTGTTCGCGGTGCCCGAGCAGGAGGCGGACGCGCAGTCCAGGCTCGCGCTGGACGACGAGGTGGACGACGGGCCGGAAGTCGGCTGGCCGGGCAGCGGGCGGCCGGTCGCCGGATCGGCGCGCAGGTGGTCGGGGGCGGAGGAGGCGGATGAGGTGGCCTCGCCGGCGCAGCCACCGCCGGTGACCGTGCAGTCCGCGTCGGCCCGCGACCCGCGCCGGTGCGGCGAGACGGCGGTGTCCAGCGCGGAGGTCTCGGCGGCGACAGTGCCGCCGCACTCGGCCGCGTCGGAGCAGCTCACCCGCGCGTCGGCGGTGGACATCGACACCGGGCCGGTCACCTCGGCGGCGACCGGGCCGGTCGTGCCGTCGGCGAGCCCGGCGGCGGGCTCGCGGTCGGCGACCCGGGTGCTGGACTCCGTCTCGCACCCGCCGCCGGCGCCGAGGGCCGAGCAGTTCGAGGTGCCGATGCTGTCCCGGGTGCCGGTGAGGTCACCGGACGCCGCGCCCCGGGTGGCGCCCTTCGCGGTGCCCGTGCAGCCGGCGACGGCGCACTCGACCGAGCCGGCGGTGTCGCTGGCCGCGGTCAGCTCCGGCGCGATCGAGGCCGGCGCGGCCTCCGCAACCCGCCCAGGGGCCGGGCCGGAGGTGGCCGGGCCGAACCAGCCCTCGATGGCCGACAGGTACCGGTCGCGGGCCGGCGGGGCCTGCGCACGGACCTCGGTGGCCGAGGAGGACTCGGAGCGGCAGCCGCCGCCGGTCGCGGTGCACTCGTCGGCGCCGCTGGTGGTGCGGGTCGCCGGCTTGCCCGCGGTGGTCGCGGTGACCGAGGCCTCGGTGGTGGTCGTGCCCGTGCCGGTGCAGGCGACGGTGTCGCAGTCCACCCGGACCTGGGACAGCGCGCCGGTCCGCTCGTCGCCGCCGGCGGTGGTGTCGCACCCGCCGCCGGTGACCGTGCAGTCGGCGGTGCCGGACTGGTCCCGCTCGACGGTGTCGGTGGTGGCCGGGGTGGCCGGCCGCCCGGCCGTCGCGGTGGCGGGCACGCCCGCGTGCCCGGTGACCGGGTCGGCGGCCACCGCCGGGGTGCCCGGGGTGGTGGTGGAGCGCATGGTGACGCCGCCGCTGGTCGACTCGGCGCTGCCGGAGCAGCCGGCGGCGCGCTCGGCGCAGTGCGCGCCGGCCGAGGCCCTTGGTGAGCCGTCGGCGATCTCGGCGGCGGCGGTGTCGGCGGCATACCAGCGGCGGTCGGCGTCGCCGGTCTCCAGCAGGACGGTCGAGGTGGTGTCGCAACCGCCGGCACTCGCCTGGCAATGCGCCTTGCCGGACGCGTCCCCGCTCGCCTTCGCCGACTCCACCGGGTCGGCGGCGTCGGCGGCGTCGGCGGACCGCGCCGGATCGGCGTCGGAGGACCGGCCGGTGGCCGAGGTGTCGCAGCCGCCGTTCGAGGTCCGGCAGTCCGCGCTGCCCTCCTCGGCGGTGGCCACGGTGGCCAGCGCGCAGTCCTTCGTGCAGGACCCGGTGCCCTCGGACGTCCCCGGGGAGCCGGTCCCGCCCGGAGCCGTCGGGGTGCTGGAGGTGGCGTCGCAGCCACCCTCGGCCCGGCACTCGGTATCCGCGCCCCGGGTGTCCGCGACCGCCCGGGTCTGGCAGTCACCGGGCCCGCAGCTCGTCGCCGCGGTGGTGTCGGCGGCCTTGGTCGCCGTCAGGCAGCCGTCGGTGTCGCAGCTGGCGGAGGCGGACCGGTCCCCGGCGGCCGCGTCGGTGGTGCATCCGGAGATTCCGGACAGGCAGACGTCGCGGTCCTCGGTGGTCTCGCCGGTGCTGGCGTCGGTGGCCGCGGCGGCGCACTCGGCGAACGCGCCGGACGAGCCACAGGAGGCCGCGGCGCCGTCGCCGGCATCGTCGACCAGGTCGGGGGCGTCCCGGCCGGTCGCGGCGCGCAGCTCGTCGGTCTGCTGGTAGACCTGCTCGCGCTGCCGCTCCAGCCGCTCGGCGTGCCGGTCGTAGGTCGCCTGGTCCAGGGTGCCGGCCGCGACCTGCTTGCGCTCCGCGTCCAGCTTCGCCTGACCGTTCGCGACGGACTGGTGACCGGCGACGGTCTCGTCGATCAGCGCCGCCCGCTCGGCGGACAGTGCGGCGGCTTGCGTGTCGACGGTGGTCACCAGCTTCTGATGCTCCGCGACATGCTGGTCGTACGTCGCCCGCGGCAGCGTGCCCGCAGCGACCTGCTTCTTCTCCTCGGCGAGCGTGCGCTCGCTCTTCTTCACCTTCAGCCGCCCGGTGAGGACCTCGTCGGTCGTCCGCTCGGAGTCCGACGACTCGTCCCACCACAGGGCCGGCCAGCTGTCACTGTCCCGGTAGGTGTGGTCGCTCAGCAGCTCTGGTGGCCCGCGCGAACCCAGGCCGGACCACTCCGCCCCGCTCATCCCGGCCGGCCGGGTGTCGGCGGCGTCATCGAACCGGCCGGCCAGCACGTCCCGCACGATCTCCTCGGCCAGCCCCGGCACCGGGTCACCCTGGCCGTCGGCGTTGCCGGCCCCGGTCCGGGAGCCGGCCAGGCCACGCAGGCCCGTGCCGTCCACCCGACCGAGGCGCAGCACGGCGTCCCCGAGCGTGTCCGCGAGGCCGTCGGCCTCGCGACCGGCGAGCCCGCCACGCCCGGCCGCGCGCAGCCCGAGGTCCAGCGAGCCGCGGATGAGGTCGCCGACCCCGGACAGGGCACCCCGGACCTCCTCGCCCAACCGCTCGCCGCCGACCGCGGTGGCGATGCCACTGGCCAGATCGACCGTTCCGGAGACCAACCGTTCGCCGCCCCGGCCGGAACCCACGCCGCGCGCCTTCGGGCGGTCACCCACGGGTCCGGCAGCCAGGCGACCGGTCAGCTCGCCGGTCAGCTCATCGAGGTCCACACCGGCCCTGGCGGCACGTGACCGCGCGGGCTCCGGCGCCGACCGGCCGCCCCGCGAGCCCAATTCCTCGCGCAGCCGGTCCGCCACCATCCCGCGCAGGCGCCGCTGCGACACCCCGGCGTCGGACAGGCGCTCCCGCACCTCGTCCTCCGCGAGCCCCCGCAGGTCGTCCACCTCGACCCCGGCGTCGGCCAGCCGGTCGGCGACCTCGCCGCGCAGCTGCCCGATCAGCCTCGCCTGTCGACGGTCCCGCCCGGCAACGTCGGCGCTCACCCGGAGTTGGTCGACAACGGGTCGGTCGACACCGGATCGGCCGACACCGGATCGGTCGACACCGCGCGGTCGACCCCCCTCGAGGGTGGCGCGCACGCCGGACAGGATCGCCCGGCGCACCGCGTCCGGGGCCTTCTCGGCGGCGGTCGACCCAGTGTTGCCGCTGACCGATCCGAGGGCGCCGACCCCGGTACGGTTCAGGGCGCGCTCGACGGTCCGGCCGACCTCGCCGCCCGAACGAGCCTCCGCCAGCCCCCGGCGCACCTCGTCGTCGATCCGCTCGGCGAGCTCCGCACCCCGGGCAGCGGCCCGCTGGCCGACATCTCGGCGGACCTGGCCGGCGGTGCCCCCGGCCAGGTCGTCGGCGGACTCCACGGCGTGGCGAACGTGGCGCTCCACCCGCTCGGCGATGGTCCGGCCGAGGTCTGCCCGCTCGCGGCCGGACCGCTCGCCGCCGGACCGTTCAGCGCGGGACCGTTCAGCGCGGGAGCGTTCGCCTCGGGCCCCGTCGTCGCGAGGCCGTTCGTTGTCACCGTCTCGGGTCCGGCGGGCGCGACGCTCGTCGCGGTCGTTCGCCCGCTCAGCCTGACGGCTCGCCCGACGCTCGGACCGCTCCCTCGCCGGCTTGCCGCGCTCCGAGCGACCCCGCTCCCGACGGTCACCATCACCACCGCGCTCGCGGCGATCTCCGCCATCACCACCGCGCTCGCGGCGATCTCCGCCATCACCACCGCGCTCGCGGCGATCTCCGCCATCACCGCCGCGCTCGCGGCCACCGCCGTCACCGTCGCCGCGACCCTTGCGGCCACCGCGTTCGACCAGCCGGCCGCCCGAGACGGACGCGACGTTCTTGGCCGCGGCCAGGTGGCCACTGCTGGCCATCAGCGTGACCGCCTCGGTGGCCACGGCCGCGGTCGCCACCGCCGGCGCGAAGAGGGTGCCGGCCAGCCAGACCAGGAAGGCCCCGCCGATCACCACAGCGAAGGTCAGCAACGCCCGCGCCACGACGACCGACGCGGTGCGCACGCACCGCGTCAGGCCAGCCGGGACCAGGGTCGCCATCAGAGTCACTCCGGGTAGGTCGATCAGGTCGGTCGGCCCGGGATCGGGCCGAGCACCGGCGGCCGGGGAGGCCACACCGTCGTGCTTGAGCCGCTTCGAGCGGCGACACATCCGACCTGGGACGTCACAGGACATGAACCACTGGGCGAGCGAGATAGGCCGCGGTCGACGCCACGCGGGACACACGGTCCGCCGGTGCGGGAAACAGCACGACGCGGAACTGATGTTCGCTCGCTGATCAAAGTAGGGAAAGCGGCCGCCGAAACCAAGGCCATAAGATCGCAAGGTGACGAAGACCACATTTTCTTCGGGTTCGCGGCGCCCTCCGGAACCCGACCGCTGAGCACCGGGCCGAGGGCTCCGACGCCCGCGGCACACCCCATCCCACGCTTCCGCACGCCGGATCCCGGCTCCCGCGTCCGAGCCCAGGAGACCGGAGCATGACCTCCGGTCGACGTGTCGACCGGCACCCCCGGGCCATCCCGACCGACGCCATGCCCTCGGTCACCCAGCAGGTGCCGACCACC
The DNA here is from genome assembly GCA_029263115.1 of Pseudonocardia sp. Classification (GTDB taxonomy): domain Bacteria; phylum Actinomycetota; class Actinomycetes; order Mycobacteriales; family Pseudonocardiaceae; genus Pseudonocardia. The sequence continues at coordinate 50,459 of JAJCYC010000209.1, forward strand.
CGCGCGGCCACCGACCGGGCCCGCGCGGCCACCGGCCGCCGACCAGCACTGCCACACCTCCGGTGGCCGCGCACGGCCGTCCCGACCCGTGGCCACCCGGCCATCCAGCGCCGCCCGCCTGCCTCAGGTCGGGCTCGGCCGGCGGACCTCGTAGAGCATCAGTGCGGCGGCCACCGCCAGGTTCAGCGACTCAGCGGTGCCCCCCATCGGGATCCGGACGGTGTGGTCGGCGCGGTCCAGCACGTCGGCCGCCAGGCCCTCGCCCTCGTTGCCCAGCAGCACCACGGTCGGCGTGCGGTAGGTGCCGGCCCAGTGCGCCCGCTCGGCGTAGCCGGAGGTGGCCACGACGTTCGCCCCGACCACCCCGGCCCAGCCGAACAGCGCCTCCGGGTCGGGCATCCGGCAGACCGGTACCGCGAACAGCGAGCCCATGCTCGCCTTCACCGCTGCCGGGGCGTACTCGTCCGCCGTGTCGCCGACCAGGATCACCCCGGCCGCCCCGGCGGCATCGGCGGTGCGCACGACGGTGCCCAGGTTGCCGGGATTGGCCACCCGGTCCAGCGCGACGAACACGTCGCCGGGGCCCACCGCCTCGGGCACCGCGGCGGCTCGACACCGCACCACGGCGAGCAGCCCGGGCGGGGTGTCGCGCTCGCTCAGCCGGGCGGCCAGCGACTCGGCCACCTCCACCACGAGGGTGCCGGCCGCGCGCCGCTGCGCCACCATCGCGGACGCCGACTCCGGCAACCGGGCGGGCACGACCAGCAGCGTCTCGATCTCCCAGCCGGCCTCGACCGCGCGCCACACCGGTTGCACGCCCTCGACGACGAACGCGCCATCCCGGCGCCGCGCCCGCCGCTCGGCCAGCGCCCGGACCCGTTTGACCACCGGGTTGGTGGCGCTGGTGATCGTCAGCTGGGCGTCCATGGCGCTGCCAATCTAGCGGGGCAGATCTACTGTGGGGCCGTCGAGGAGTCCGTCCACCGCGCACAGGAGCAGCCATGACCAAGTCCGAGACCGCAACCGGCGGCACCGTGCACGGTGCCGCCACCGAGATCGTCGCCGCGTTCCTGGACGCGATGGGCCGACTGGACGCCGATGCGGCACTGGCGCTGATGGCCGAGGACGCGGTGTACGAGAACGTGTCGCTGCCGGCGGCGCGGGGCAAGGACGCGGTGGCCAAGCAACTGCGGATGATCGCGAAGTACCTGACCGGCTTCGAGGCGATCAACCACCGGATCGTCGGCGACGGCGAGACGGTGCTGACCGAGCGCACCGACGTGATCACGATCGGCCGGTTCAGCGCGTCGTTCTGGGTGTGCGGGACGTTCGAGGTGCGCGACGGCCGGATCGTGCTGTGGCGCGACCACTTCGACTGGGCGAACCTGTTGGTCGGCTCGGCGGCCGGGGCCGGACGGGCGCTGGTCGGCCTGGTCGGCTCGCTGCGCCGGCGCTGACCGCCGACCCCGGCCGGCGCATCCGCGCCCACACCGGGGAGCCGACCCGGCGGGCGCGCGGACCTCGGAAACCGCGCCCCCGCCCCGGGTGTCAGCGGAAGATGTTGCGGACCAGCACGAGCACGACCAGCCCGCCCACCGCGATCAACGCGTACTTCACCCTCGGGTCGGCGAGCTTGTCCTGGGCGGTCTGCTTGCCACTCTCGACCAGCCGCTTGGGGTGGGCCCGCTCGGTGAGCGCGTCCAGGGTGCTGGCCAGGGCATCGCGGGCCTCCTCGATGTCCCGTTGGATGGTGTCCGGGTCTCGTGCCACCGTTCCTCCTCGCGTCCGTCCCCCGGGCCGGCACGGTCCGGCGGGTGCTGGCCGCAACCGTAGCCACCACCCGTGGCGGCCACGACCGGGACACCCTGCGCGGACCCGAGATTTCACCGGGCCGGCGCCCCCACCACCGGGCCGCCCCACCACCGGGCCGCCCCACCACCGGGCCGCCCCACCACCGGGCCGCCCGCGCCGGGTCGGCGGGGTCCACCGATGGGACTGCTAGCGTCGCGGCCATGAGCACCCGCCTGCAGACCGGCGACCCGGCGCCGGAGTTCACCCTGCCCGACGCGGACGGCAAGCCGGTGTCGCTCGCCGACTACCGGGACCGCCGCGTGATCCTCTACTTCTACCCCGCGGCGAGCACCCCGGGCTGCACCAAGCAGGCCTGCGACTTCCGGGACAGCCTCACCGAACTCGACACCGCCGGCCTGGACGTGCTGGGCATCTCGCCGGACAAACCGGCGAAGCTGGCCAGGTTCCGCGACGCCGAGCAGCTCACCTTCCCGTTGCTGTCCGACGTCGAGCGCGAGGTGCTGACCGCCTACGGCGCGTTCGGCGAGAAGCAGATGTACGGCAAGACGGTCACCGGGGTGATCCGCTCGACGGTCGTGATCGGCGCGGACGGCAATGTGGAGCACGCGTTCTACAACGTTCGAGCCACCGGGCACGTGGCCAAGCTGCGCAAGGACATCTCGGTCTGAGACGTCCCCGGTGCCGGCGGCGGGATTCGAACCCGCACTGGCGGGTTCCTAAGACCCGGGCCTCTGCCTTTGGGCTACGCCGGCTTGGGCTTCCGGTTGCGCACACACCAGGTGTCCGTCAACGCGTGGCAGTTGGGGGACAGGATACGCAGGTTCTCCAGCCGGTTGTCGGTGTGGATACCGTTGACATGATCCAGTGCGAGCGGTAGAGCCTGACCCCGCCACCGCTCGATCCTGCAGCTCTCGCACATCGGCTGCTTGAGCCCAGCCTTGACCAACCGAAGGCGCAGCGCCGATGAGGTCGTGTACGACGAGTTCCGACTGCGCGTCCGTCCACCCACGCCGCCGTTGGGCCCAGGCCCCGACCGCAGACTCCAGGTGGCTCGCGTCGATACCCAGCCGCGCAATGTGCCGGCGCAGGGACGTGTACTTGCCGGGAACCAGTCCGAGCTTCCGGCACACCTCGTAGAGCGACGCGCTCGCCGCGACGGCTGCGGTCAACTCCTCATCGGTCCGGCGCGGGGAGCGAGGCATGGCCTGATAATATCGAACATCTGTTCGAGTTTCAACGGGTCTGGGATGCTCGCCCGGTGCACCCGCCGAGCCTGCTGCTGCCGTTCCTGGCGGTGGTCGCGGTGCTCACCGTCACTCCGGGGCCGGACATGGTGCTGGTGCTGCGCAACGGCGCCCTCGGCGGCACGCGCGCGGCGTGGTGGACCGGACTGGGCTGCTGCACCGGGATCGCCGGGCACGCGGCACTGGCGGTGGGTGGGCTGTCCGCGCTGCTGGCCGCCTCGGCGGCGGCGTTCACGGTGGTCGAACTGGTCGGCGCGGGCTACCTGGTGTGGCTCGGGGCCGGCGCGCTGTGGCGCGCCCGCCGGCGGCAACCGACGGCCGACCACCCCGGCCCGGCCGGCCCTCGCAACCCGGTCGACCGCCCCGGGTCCGGCGACCAGCGCGACCACCACCCGCGCCGCCGCGTCCACTACCGCCAGGGCCTGCTGACCAACCTGCTCAACCCGAAGATCGCCCTGCTGTTCCTGACCCTGCTGCCGCAGTTCGTCGCCGCCGGTGAACCTCGGGTGGCCACCACCGCAACGTTGGCCGGAGTGTTCCTGGTGGTCGCCGTGCTGTGGTGGCGGTTGTTCTCGCTGGCGGTCGGCGGGCTGGGCGGATGGCTGTCCCGCGCCCGGGTGCGGACCGCACTGGACCGGGCGACCGGACTGGTCCTGCTCTGCATCGGGCTGCGGGTGGCCCTGGAGCACGCGTGAGAGTCCCCCGATCGGCGACGCGACGGTGTTCCCGGCCGACGGTCCACGACCGCCTTCGGCCGGTACGGCGCCCGGTCCGGTTGGCTGATCGACCCGTTCGGACACCTCTGGAACGTGTACACCGCCGAGTAGCCGCGCCGCCCGGCCGGCAAGCCGCCAGCCGGTCGCCATCCAATGTCAACCTGCTGTCAAGCAAACTTGACAAACCGCCGGAACAGGCGTAATTCTATCGAGCGAACGCCGCTCGGGTCCGTACGACGAGGTACCACCCGACGCAGGGGCGGGACGTCGCGTGACTCTCACCGGCGCCACAGAAGGGATGGGTCCGGACCGGGGGCCGGGCAGGTGGTGGCAGGGAGGCCCGCGACCACCACCGGGGTCCGTCCCGAAGCCATCCACAGCGGGCGGGTTCGGGACGGCGACTCGCCCCGGACACGGATCGGAACGCGCCGAGAGACGAGGAGCCAAGGGTGCACGTCACGATGGTCGCCTGCCAGGGCGTGGGTGGGCAACGGCTGCTCGAACAGATCGGGTCGGTGCTCGACCCGCTGGCCCGGGAACACCGCGGCGGCACGCCGGACACGGTGCGCCCGCTGATCGCCAGCGCGTGGCGCACGGCGTTCCGCGCCGAGCTGCCCGAGCCGGCGCTGAGCCGCTGCACCGCGGCGATCGGCAGCGGCCAACCGTGGCAACTCGCCCTCTGGTCGAACGACTGGCGCTGACCGGGACGAAATACTACCTCACTTGTTCTCTGGGGAGCGGACGAGTGGGGTCATCGGGCCGGGATCGCCTTCGGGGAGGCGGTCCCGGCCTCCGTTCCGTGCGCCCTCAGCGGGACAGCGACGAGAGCGCGTGCAGCGCCGGTCGCAGTGCCCGCAACGCCCGGCCCCGGTGCGACAGCGCGTCCTTCTCTGCCGCCAGCAGCTGCGCGGAGGTGCGCCGCTCGCCGGCCGGTACGAAGACCGGGTCGTAGCCGAAGCCGCCGTCACCGCGCCGTTCGCGGATCACCGAGCCGCGCCACTCCCCCCGGGTCACCGTCTCCCCGCCGTCCGGGGTGACCAGCGCGGCCACGCAGACGAACGCCGCGCCGCGCCGCTCGTCGGGCACGTCGGCCAGCTGCCCGAGCAGCAGCTCCAGGTTCGCCTCGTCGTCACCGTGCCGACCCACCCAGCGCGCGGACAGCACCCCGGGCATGCCGTTGAGCGCGTCCACGCTCAGCCCGGAGTCGTCGGCGAGCGCGGGCAGCCCGCTGGCCACGGCCGCCTCCCGGGCCTTGGCCAGCGCGTTCTCGGTGAAGGTGGCGCCGGTCTCCGGGGCCTGGTCGAACGCCGGCACGTCGTCCAGGCCGAGCACCTCCATCGGACCGGCGCCGGGTGCCTCGGCCAGGATCCGGCGCAGCTCGACGATCTTGCCGGGGTTCCGGGTGGCCAACAGCACCCGCACGGTCACGCCGCCTCCTCGCTGGGCTTACCCACCCCGCCGGCTCCGCAAGCCCCGCCGGCTGCCGTCTGCCGGCCGCTCATCGCCGCCGCGACAGCGGGTGCTGTGTCCACAGGTGGCCTCGCAAGCCCGGTCACGTGTGCGACCCGCCGGGCAGCCCACCAGGGTAGGGCTCGGCGAGCGCGTCGGCCTGCGCCGCCGCCAGCCTGGTGCATCCGGCCATCGCCAGGTCGAGCATGGTGTCCAGGGTGGAGCGGGTGAACGTGGCGCCTTCGGCGGTGCCCTGCACCTCGACCAGGGTGCCGGCGTCGGTGGCCACCACGTTCATGTCGACCTCGGCCCGGGAGTCCTCGTCGTAGGGCAGGTCCAGGCGCACCCGCCCGTCCACCACCCCGACGCTGACCGCCGCGATCTGGCAGGACAGCGGCTTGGGGTCGGCGAGCTTTCCTGCGGCGCCGAGCCAGGTCACCGCGTCGGCCAGCGCGACGTAGGCGCCGGTGATCGCCGCGGTGCGGGTGCCGCCGTCGGCCTGCAGCACGTCACAATCGATCGCGATGGTGTTCTCGCCGATCGCGGCCAGGTCGATGCAGGCCCGCAGCGAGCGCCCGATCAGCCGGCTGATCTCGTGGGTTCGCCCGCCGACCCGGCCCTTCACCGACTCCCGGTCGCTGCGGGTGTGGGTGGCCGAAGGCAGCATCGCGTACTCGGCGGTGACCCAGCCCAACCCGGAGCCCTTGCGCCAGCGCGGGACGCCGGTGGTCACGCTGGCCGCGCACAGCACCTTCGTCCCGCCGAAGGAGATGAGCACCGAGCCCGCCGGGTGGTCCTGGAAACCTCGAACGATCTGTACCGGGCGGAGCTCGTCGTCCGCCCTGCCGTCTGCACGCGTCACGTGGCCACCCTAGGTGGCCGGTGTCGAACAGCCGGTTCGGGACTGAGATCTGCTCGGTAGGCGGGTCATGCGGGCTCCTGGAGGGGGTCGGGATGCGGTTCAGCTGGGCTGCGTGGTGCTCCGTGGTGCCGTCCCAGGCCGTGAT
>JAJCYC010000210.1 GCA_029263115.1 Pseudonocardia sp.
CGGCCAGGGTCAGGTTGTACGCGGTGGAGATCCACTCGATGTCGTCGACGGCCGCGCCGAAGTCGTTCTGGATGGTGGGGATGGCCACGTTCACGATGCTGATGTCCAGCACCACCATGAACATGCCGCTGACCAGGACCAGCAGCGGCACCAGCCAGCCACGGGTCGGGGCCGTCGACTCCTCCGGGTCGGCCGTGGTGGAGGGCGGCGGCGCGGAGATGACCTCCATCCGGCGGACCTCCGGTCTCGTCCTCAGCTGCGACCACGAAAAGGTGAGTGACTTACCTTTTACCTGTTCGGGTGACGGGCCCGCAAGGACATAAGGTCTGGCTGCGCCGGGACGTTCGCTTAACCTGGGTAGGTGACCTCGGATGTGACCGGGTCGGCGCCGACCGGGATGCGGGAGCGCAAGAAGCTGCGCACCCGGCGGGCGATCCTGGAGACGGCGCAGGCGATGTTCGTCGAGCGCGGCTACGACAACGTCACGGTCACCGAGATCGCCTACGCGGTGGGGCTGTCGGCCAAGACCGTATTCAGCTACTTCCCGTCCAAGGAGGATCTGGTCTTCGACCGGGACCTGGAGATGCGTGCACTGCTGCGCGACCGGATCCGGGACCGTGCACCCGGTCGGACGCCGCTGGACGCGCTGGTCGGGCTGCTGCGCGACCTGATCGCCGACACCGAGCGAGGCTTGTCCGAGCGAGAGATCGACACCGAGCGAGGCTTGTCCGAGCGAGAGATCGACACCGAGCGAGGCTTGTCCGAGCGGGAGATCGACACCGAGCGGGGTTCGTCCGACCCGGGCTCGCGGGCAGCGGAGGAACTCGGCCGGCTGCACCGGATGGTCGGCGACAGCGCCACCCTGCAGTCGCGGTTGCGGCTGATGTGGGAGCAGTTCGAGCAGGAGGTGGCCGAGGTGCTCGCCGACGAGGCGGGCGAGCCCCGGCACGCGCCCCGGCCCCGGGTGGTCGCCGCGCAGCTGCTGCTGATCTTCCGGCTGATGTCGTCGGACCACCTGCTCGGCTACCTGCAGGCGCATTCCCGGCCGTTCCAGCGGGCGGCCCTGGAGACGTGGTTGCAGATCTCCGTGGAGCTGATCGGCGGCGGCATCGCCGACCACGCCCGCCGCCCGGGCTGACCCACCCCGGCCGAGCGGCCCCGGCCGAGCGGCCCCGGTCGAGCGGGAAGGTCGAGTGGGAAGGTCGAGTGGGAAGGTCGAGCGGGAAGGTTGAGCGGGAAGGTCGAGCGGGCAGGTCTCAGCGCCCGATCAGGCCGCCGACCAGGTCGCCGACCGCCTCGCCGGTGTCCTCCACGACATCGCCCAGCCCGTCCGTGGTGTCCTCCACGACCTCGCCGAGCTCCTCGACCGGCTCACCGAGCGGCTCGGGCAGCAGCTTGCCGAGCGAGCCGGCGGTGTCGCCCAGGACCTTGCCGCCGCCGCGCGCCACCTCGCCGACCGTGCCGGTGGCGTCTTCGGCCACCCCGCCGACCCCGCCCACCGCCGGCCCGACCCCGCCCGTCGCGCCGGACCGGTCGGCCGCGCCACCGAAGAGCGTGCGCGCCGGCGCAGGGGCGGAACGGGCGGACGGCGCCACGCCGAACGCGCCGGGCGGTGCCGCCGACAGCCGCCTGCCGACCGAGGCCAGCGCGAGCGGCAGCCGCGAGCCGGGCAACGTGGCGGCGCCGGCCGCGCCGGTGTCCGACCAGGGGAAGCTGGCCGGCGGTTCGCCGGTGGGGAAGCCGCCGGCCGTGCCGACGTCCAGGGCGCTGCGCCGGGGCTGGTCGGGCAGCATCGCCGCGCCGGCCAGCGCGCCGGCGACCAGGATCAGCGCGGCGGTGGCGAACAACCGCAGCCGGACGCGCAGCGGTGACGCCGCCGGGGGCGCCTCCAGCGGCCGCACGGACCGGGGCGCGGTCGCGCCCTCGCGCTCGATCAGCGCGCCCACCGAGACGGCCCCGGTGCGCCCGTGCCCGGCCGTGCGGACCCGGTCCGACGTAGGGCGCCCGGCCGGCCGGGCGTCCGCGCGGCGGGTCGACGGGGTCAAGCGGGCTCCACGGCGGGTAGCGGCATCTGACACGTTCGAGACCTCCGAACACAAGCTTCGACCCGAGATTCTTACCGAATGTCACCATTGGTCGCCAAGGGCTATTCACCCGCTCACCTGGTGTAGCTCGGATGGAGCATTTCTCCGCTCAGCGCTGAGGTTCGACCGGTCACCGCCGCCGAGGCAACCCGCGGTGGTCGCGGCGGCGGCGGGACACCGGGCCCGCCCGGGGTGTCGCGGACGTCCCGGGCGCGTCGTGGTCCAGAGGGACGCCGATTCGCACACGGGTGGCCAACCGGCTCGATTCTTGTAACCTGGGTCACGACGCGGGGTCCTGCACGACAGCGGCACCGGTCGGTTGTGCTGGTGGACGATGGGCGGGGGAGGGCATCGTGGTCCTCAGGAGCGAAGCGCGCCGCGCGGGAAACTCGATGCTGCTGACCCACCGCCGTGGGGCCGAGCGCCCGGACGAGGTGCCCGGTCAACGCCACCACCCCGACGAGCGGGGGTCCGTCCGGCGCGACCCCGACCGCCCCGGGCCCGACCCGGCGCGGCTGCGGCTGGCCAAGTTCCACGCGCCGGAGATCGTCTTCGGTCACGGCTCGCTGTCCGAGGCCGCGCACGCCGCGCTGCGGCTGGGTGCCCGGCGCCCGCTGGTGGTCACCGATCCCGGGCTGCTCGCCGCCGGGTGGCCGGACGAGTTGCTGAGCCAGCTGCGCCAGGCAGGTCTGCAGCCGCGGCTGTGGCACGACGTCACACCGAACCCGAAGGACCGGGAGATCGAGGCCGGTTTCCAGAGCTACGCCGCCGAGGGCTGCGACGTGGTGCTCGGCATCGGCGGCGGCTCGGTGATCGACGCGGCCAAGGGCATCGCGCTGCTCGCCGCGAACGGCGGCCGCATCCTCGACTACGAGGGCGTGGACAAGATCGGGCACCCGATCCCGCCGCTGGTGATGATCCCGTCCACCTCGGGCACCGGGGCCGACGTGTCGCAGTTCTGCATCGTCACCGACACCGCCCGGCTGACCAAGATCACCATCATGGGCCGGGCGCTGGTTCCCGACGTCTCGGTGGTCGACGCCCGGCTGCTGACCACGATGCCCGATGACCTGAACGCCGCCACCGGTCTGGACGCGCTGACCCACGGCATCGAGGCGTTCGTGTCGCTGGCGCACAACCCGCTAACCGACAACCACGCGCTGCAGGCCGTGTCGCTGGTCTTCGGCAACCTGGCGCACACCATGTACCACCCCGACGACACCACGGCGCGCAACCTGATGGCCCAGGCGGCGCTGGAGGCCGGGCTGGCCTTCACCAACGCCATCCTCGGTGCCTGCCACGCGATGAGCCACCAGGTGGGCGGGCTGCTGGACCTGCCGCACGGCGTGCTCAACGGGGTGTTGCTGCCGCACGTCATCCGGTTCAACGCGCCCACCGAGCCGGACCGCTTCCGGTCGATCGCCCAGGCGATGGGCCTGGCCGACGGGCGGGCGGGCGAGTTGCCGGCCGACGAGGTCGGGGAGTGGGTGGCCGCCGAGGTGCGCCGGCTGGCCGACGACGTCGGCGTGCCCAAGGGGTTGGCCGAGCTGGGGGTGTCCGAGGCCAACGTGTCCCGGCTGGCCGAGTTCACCATGGCCGACGCCTGCCTGTCCACCAACCCGCGTCCGGCCAGCGTGGCCGACATCGAAGCGCTGTTCCGGGCCGCCCTGTGAGCGAGCGTTCGGTGAGCATGGCCGGTCCGGCGTACACCCGCCGGTGACCGAGCTCGAGGCGCTGTCCGCCGCCCGCCGCCCGCCGGACCTGGCGACGCTGACCGGCATCCGGTCCGGCAAGCCGTCGTTCTACCCCGAGTACCGGCACTCCGCGGAGCGGCTACGCCGGGTGATCCACGCCCTGGACCAGATCTCCGCCGCGCTGGTCCGCACCGTCGAGGGGTCCGAGGCGCTGGTCCGCGCGGTGGTCGCCGCCGCCGCCGACCACCTGTCCGCCGAGTGGGTGGTGTTCGGGTTGGTGGACGGTGCCCTGCCGGACGCCGCGCCCCGGCACCTGGTACTCGGCCCGGGCGGGGTGGAGGTGCCGGACTGGAGCGGGGTACCCACCCACATCGGTCGGCACATCAGCCAGGTGCTGGCCGGCACGTTCAGCGACTCCCACGACGGCGACGAGCGGCGCTGGCACGCGCACGTGCCGGTGACCCTGGGCGGGCGGGTGGTCGGCGGGTTCGCGGCGTGGACCCCGGTCGAACGGGAGATCGACGCGACCGACGAGTCGGTGCTGCGCATCCTGGCCGGCCAGACCGCCGCCGCGCTGCAGAACTGCGCGCTCTACCAGCGCGGGGAGCTGCTGCTGCGCCGATCGGAGCAGTTGCGCGAGCAGGCCAGCCGGCACGCCGACGACCTTGCCGAGCGCAACGCCGAGCTGCAGCGCACCCAGGAGGAGCTGTTCGCCGCCCGCCAGCACCAGGTGCTCGACGCCGAGCGGCACCGGATCGCCCGCGAGCTGCACGACAGCGTCACCCAGCTGGTGCTCTCGGCCGGGATGCAGATCGAGGTCGCCCGCAGCGAGCTGACCAACTCCCGGCTGCGCGACCGGATGGACACCGCCAAGGACCTCACCCGGCGCGCGGTGGAGCAGCTGCGTTCGGCGATCTACGCGTTGAGCGACGACGACCACCAGGACAAGGGCCTGCCGGCGCTGCTGGAACGGCTGTCCAGCGTCCATCTGCCCGACGACCTGCGGGTGGAGGTGCGGATCGGCGGCCATCCGGTCCCGCTGCCGGGCACCTGCGAGCAGTCGCTGTTCCGGATCGCCGGGGAGGCGCTGTTCAACACCGCGGTGCACGCCGAGGCCGGCCACGCCGTTGTGCGGCTGTCCTACCGCCGAGACCGGGTGGTGCTCACCGTCTCCGACGACGGACGGGGCCGGGCCGACGAGGTGCGCCGGATGATGCGCGCGGCCACCTCGTGTCCCTCCGGCGAGCACCGGGGGCTGGCGAACATGCAGGAACGGGCCCGGGAGATGGGCGGTTCGATGACGCTGACCAAGTCCCGACTGGGCGGTCTGCAGGTGCAGGTCAGTGTGCCGATGGCCGAGGACGGTCCGGGGCCGGCGGTGCCCGCCGGCAGCGGCCCTCCGGCGGGCCGCGCGGGAGGGGCGGCGTGACGGGCAGCCTCGCGGCGACCCGACCGCGCCGGCCGCCGGTGCGGATCGTGCTGGTCGACGACCACTCGATCATGCGCCAGGGGCTGCGCGCGGTGCTGGAGCGGGAGACCGACCTGCGGGTGGTCGGCGAGGCCGGCACCGCCGCCGGCGCGGCCACCGCGGTCGCCACCGTCCGCCCGAACGTGGTCCTGCTCGACCTCAAGCTGAGCAGTGGCCCGCAGGCCGACGGGTTGCAGCTCTGCCGCCAGCTGACCGCCGCGCACCCCGGCCTGGGGGTGCTGGTGCTCACCACCTTCACCGAGGACCGGCTGGTCGTCGAGGCGGTGCAGGCCGGCGCCCGCGGTTACGTGGTCAAGGACGTCGACACCACCGAGCTGGTGCGGGCGATCCGGGCGGTGTCGCGTGGGGAGAGCGCGTTCGACGCCCGCAGCGCCTCGGCGATGGTGCGTTCGCTCAGCGGGGGTGGCACCCCGGACCGCGAACGGCTCACCGACCGCGAGCTCGACGTGCTGCGGTTGCTCGCCCGCGGTCTGTCGAACCGCTCGATCGGGCGCGAGCTGTTCATCTCGGAGACCACGGTCAAGTTCCACGTCGGCAACCTGATGCGCAAGCTGCTGGTCGGCCGCCGCGCCGAGGCGGTCTACGCGGCCAGCAAACTCGGCCTGCTCTAGGTGGCTGGTGTCTTTCGCGTGGCGGTCGCCCGGTCCGGCGGCCTGATGCGGGAGGATCGGTGGGTGACGCTGGGGCGTGCTGATCATCAGGGTGATTTGTTCGACGAGGTGGCCCGGTTCTGTGAGGAGACGCTG
>JAJCYC010000211.1 GCA_029263115.1 Pseudonocardia sp.
GCTGACCATCGACGAGGTGCTGAAGTTCCTGCTGCCCAAGCCGGAGCAGCCGCGCAAGGCCGCCGCGGGCAAGTCCTCCGGTGAGTTCGGCGGCGACAAGCCCACGGTCGAGGTCGACTTCGAGGTCGGCGAGTCGGTCACCGTGATGGACGGCCCCTTCGCCACGTTGCCGGCCACCATCAACGAGGTCAACATCGACGCCCAGAAGCTCAAGGTGCTCGTGTCGATCTTCGGCCGGGAGACGCCGGTCGAGCTCTCGTTCAGCCAGGTATCCAAGATCTAGCCGGGGCTTTCGTCCGGCCGCGGCAGGCGGCCGGCGTCCCGGTGGAAGCGGTCAGAGGTAGAGGAACAAGGACATGCCACCCAAGAAGCGGAAACTCTCCGCGATCATCAAGCTGCAGATCAAGGCCGGCGCGGCCACTCCGGCGCCGCCGGTCGGGCCCGCGCTCGGTCAGCACGGCGTCAACATCATGGAGTTCTGCAAGGCGTACAACGCGGCCACCGAGGCGCAGCGGGGCAACGTCGTGCCCGTGGAGATCTCGGTGTTCGAGGACCGCTCGTTCACCTTCGCGCTCAAGACCCCGCCCGCGGCGCGGTTGCTGCTCAAGGCGGCCGGGGTGGAGAAGGGCAGCGGCGAGCCGCACCGCACCAAGGTCGCCACGGTGACCATGGACCAGGTGCGCGAGATCGCGAACCAGAAGATGCCCGATCTGAACTCCAACGACATCGACGCCGCCGCGAAGATCATCGCCGGCACCGCGCGCTCGATGGGCATCACCGTCCAGGCCTGAGACCGGCCAGTTCAGCCGGGCGAAGCATCAGTGCTGAGACCGGCCAGTTCAGCCGTACCACCAGATATCCGTGGGAGAGCCGGGCGCGGCTCACCGACCACGAACTGATCCAGAAGGACAGAGGAATGAAGCGCAGCAAGAGCTACCGCCAGGCGGCCGAGAAGATCGACCGCGGCAAGCTGTACAGCCCGCTGGAGGCCGTCGGCCTGGCCAGGGACACCTCCAGCGGCAAGATGGACGCCACCGTCGAGGTGGCCATGCGGCTCGGGGTCGACCCCCGCAAGGCCGACCAGATGGTCCGGGGCACCGTGAACCTGCCGCACGGTACCGGCAAGACCGCCCGGGTCATCGTCTTCGCTGTGGGCGACAAGGCCGACGAGGCCGCCGCCGCCGGCGCGGACGAGGTCGGCTCCGAGGACCTCATCGCCCGCATCCAGGAGGGCTGGCTGGACTTCGACGCCGCCATCGCCACCCCCGACCAGATGGCCAAGGTCGGCCGGATCGCCCGGGTGCTCGGCCCGCGTGGCCTGATGCCCAACCCGAAGACCGGTACGGTCACCGCCGACGTCACCAAGGCGGTCAACGACATCAAGGGCGGTAAGATCAACTTTCGGGTCGACAAGCAGTCCAACCTGCACATGGTGATCGGCAAGGCCAGCTTCGACGCCGCCAAGCTGGTGGAGAACTACGCCGCCGCGCTGGACGAGATCCTCCGGGCCAAGCCGTCCGCGGCCAAGGGCCGGTACCTGAAGAAGATCACCTTCAGCACCACGATGGGCCCCGGCATCCCGGTCGACCCCAACCGCACCCGCAACCTGCTCGTCGAGGACTCGGCCGGCTGAGGCGCTCTCACCCCGACGGGGCCGTGACCGCTTCGGTCACGGCCCCGTTCGGCGTCATGTGGCGGGGTGCCCGCAGGTCGCCGCGGACGGTCGGGTAGGATGAACATGTTCCACCGAAGACCGCAGGTCGTCGCACTGCCTGGCAACGGGCGGGCGACCGAAGGCTCCGCCGAGGCGGGCGGCCCGCGCAGGAGGACGAGGCAGTAGATCCGTGTCGCCGTCATGGCGGCTCGCTCCACGCCCCGTGCGCCCTGCGCCGGGGCGTTCGTCGTGTCCGGGGTGCTCATCCGGCGGCCCTCAGGTGGGTACGACCTGACCACCCGCACCGGGTCACCGAACTCTGGTGACACCGACCGCTGGTGGCATCGACACGCTGGTGACATCGAACAACAGAGGAGGCGCCGATGGCACGGCCCGACAAGGTGGCCGCCGTCGAGGAGATCACCGAGCGTTTCCGGGGTGCGTCCGCGTCCGTGATCACCGAGTACCGCAGTCTGACCGTGGCACAGCTCGGCGATCTGCGGCGCGCCCTGGGAGACTCGGCGAGCTACCGGGTTGCCAAGAACACGCTGGTCAAGCGGGCAGCCGCGAACGCCGGAGTGGACGGTCTGGACCACTTGCTGGTGGGTCCGACCGCGATCGCGTTCGTCACCGGCGAGCCGGTCGACGCGGCGAAGGTGCTCAGGAACTTCGCCAAGGACCACAAGGGTCTGGTGATCAAGGGCGGCGTGATGGACGGCCGTCCGCTGAGCACCGACGAGGTCAACCGCCTCGCCGACCTGGAGTCCCGCGAGGTGCTGCTGGCCAAGCTGGCCGGCGCGATGAAGGGCAACCTGGCCAAGGCCGCCGGGCTGTTCAACGCCCCGGCGTCGCAGGTCGCCCGGCTCGCCGCTGCCCTGCAGGAGAAGAAGGCCGCCGAGGGCGGTCCCGCCGACGCCGAGACCCCGGCCGACGCCACCACCGACTGACCCCGCTCGCCGGGATCGATCACCACACACGAAAGGAACGCCCCATGGCGAAGATGACCACCGACGAGCTGCTCGACGCGTTCAAGGACATGACGCTGCTTGAGCTGTCGGAGTTCGTGAAGAAGTTCGAGGAGACCTTCGAGGTCACCGCCGCCGCGCCGGTCGCCGCCGCGGCTGCCGGCCCGGCTGCCGCCGCTCCGGTCGAAGAGGAGCAGGACGAGTTCAACGTCGTCCTCGAGGCCGCCGGTGAGAAGAAGATCCAGGTCATCAAGGTCGTCCGCGAGCTGGTCTCCGGGCTGGGCCTGAAGGAGGCCAAGGACCTCGTCGAGTCGGCTCCCAAGCCGATCCTGGAGAACGCCCCGAAGGAGGCCGCCGAGGCCGCCAAGGCGAAGCTCGAGGAAGCCGGCGCCAAGGTCAGCCTGGCCTGATCGCCGCACCACCCCGCCGGGGCGGGTCGGTCCACTCGGGCCGGCCCGCCCCGGCGGGGTGATCAGGGCGGGCGGCCGAGCACGCTGAGCGCGTAGTCGACGTACCGGTTCGCCACCTCGGACGGCGAGAGCGGCAGCTCGGGCCGGAACCAGCCGGCCGCCGCCACGCACATGGTCACGATCGCCCGGCTGGCGTCCAACGGGTACGGGGTGCGGAACAGCCCACGGGCTGCTCCGTCCAGCACCGCCGCGTCGACCAGCCGCTGCATCTCGGTCCGGCGGGTCCGGATCCGCCGGAGGTTGGCCGGCTCCAGGCTGCGCATCTCGTTGACCGCGATCAGCCCCAGCCCCCGACGGTGGCAGTGGTAGAGCACCAGGCAGCCGGCCAGCAGCTCCAGTCGGCTCACCGGGTCGTCCTCGCCCTCCGCATCGGCGGCGACCAACCGCCAGTGCAGGTCGTCCAGCGACGCGGTGAGCACGCCCACCAGCATCGACTGCTTGCCCCGGTGATGGTGGTAGAGCCCCGGTACCGAGAGGTTCGCGCGGCGGGCGATCTCGCGCATCGTGGTGCCGTGGTAGCCGAAGTCGACGAACGCCTCGGCGGCCGCGCGCAACACGGGGTCCAGCTCGAGTGGGGGGAACTCGCGCCAGCCGGACACCGTTGCGACGACGGCGTTCATCCCACGACCCTACGACGGACACCCGCCGGTCGATAGGGCCGTACCGAGCGATCTCCTCGACGCCGCACCTGCTCGGGTCAGGCGGTCGCGGGCACCGGCTGGACGTCCCAGTCGGTCAAGACCTCGTCGGTGTCGCCACCGGCCACCGGGGGAGCGCCGGGTACCCCGGGCGGGGTTCGGGAGAACCGCGGCGCCGGCGCCGGCTGCGCCACCCCGCCGATCTCGATCAGCGTGTCGCGGGCCCGCAGGTGTGGGTGCTCCAGCGCCTCCGACCAGCTCAGCACCGGGGTGACGCAGGCGTCGACCTCGCCGAAGATCTTCGCCCACTCGTCGCGCGGCCGGCTGGCGAACAGGGCGGTGAACCGGGCCCGCAGGGTCGGCCAGCCGGACCTGTCGTACTGCGCGGGCAACCCGGCGTCGGTCAGCTCGAGGCCCTTGAGCAGCTCCACGTAGAACTGTGGCTCCAGCGCGCCGACCGCGACGTAGCGCCCGTCGGCGCAGATGTAGGTGTCGTAGAACGGGCAGCCGGTGTCGAGCAGGTTCGACCCCCGCTCCTCCGACCAGCTGCCGACGGCGCGCATCGACCACATCATGTGCGCCAGCAGGCTCGCGCCGTCCACCATCGCGGCGTCCACCACCTGCCCCCGACCGGATCCCGTTCGCTCCTGCAGGGCCGCGAGGATGCCGATGACCAGCAGCATCGAGCCGCCGCCGAAGTCGCCCACCAGGTTGATCGGCGGCACCGGCGGACCCTCGGCGGAGCCGATCGCGTTGAGCACCCCGGTGATCGAGATGTAGTTGATGTCGTGGCCGGCCCGCGGGGCCATCGGGCCGTCCTGGCCCCAACCGGTCATCCGGGCGTACACCAGCCGGGGGTTGCGCGCCTCGCAGTCCGCCGGGCCGACGCCGAGCCGCTCGGTCACCCCGGGGCGCAGACCCTCCAGCAGGACGTCCGCCCGCTCGACCAATCGCAGCACCGTCTCCCGTCCCCGCGGCGATTTCAGGTCTGCGGCCACCGACCGCCGCCCGCGCAGCGTGTAGTCGACCCCGGAGGCGACCTTGAGGCCACCGGCGGGGCGCTCCACCCGCACGACGTCCGCGCCGAGATCGGCCAGGATCATGGCGGCATGCGGTCCGGGGCCGATGCCGGCCAACTCGACCACCTTCAGCCCGGTGAGCGGTCCTGCCACGGATGCCTCCTCGCTACTCGGTTGAGGTAACCCTAATCGCTGGCGGACCGGGTGGGACGATGCCCGGTCCCCCCGGACGTCCCGAGTCACGCTGAGTGACCTCGGATCGACCCGCAACCACACACGTTGTTACCTGACCGGTGAGTAACCGGGGGTGACCGCGGGTCGTTCTATTCTCCAGACGGGGGATTTGCACCGCTCGCCCGGCCAGTCGCGGGATCTCCGCTGCTATCAGTGCCGGTGGGTGATGTATCAGACGGGAGTTGCCATGAGCAGCCCGCTGTTGTTGGCGCCCAGCGCCGCGCTGCGTGAGGTCGGGAAGGTGTTCGCGCTCGGCCTCGACGTCGCGCGCAACACCTTCAAGCGGCCGTTCCAGCTGCGTGAGTTCATCGAGCAGCTGTGGTTCATCGCCAGCGTGTCGATCCTGCCGGCGGCCCTGGTGTCGATGGCCTTCGGCGCGGTGATCTCGCTGCAGCTGGGCTCGCTGGTCCGCCAGATCGGCGCGCAGTCCTTCACCGGCGCGGCCAGCGTGCTGGCCAACGTCCAGCAGGCCTCGCCGATCATCTGCGCGCTGCTGATCGCCGGCGCCGGCGGCACGGCGGTCTGTGCCGACCTCGGCGCCCGGACGATCCGCGAGGAGATCGACGCGCTGGAGGTGCTCGGCATCTCCCCGGTGCAGCGGCTGGTGGTGCCCCGGGTGCTGGCCATGGCCATCGTTGCGGTGCTGCTCAACGGCCTGATCACCATCGTCGGGGTGTCCGGCGGCTACTTCTACAACATCGTGCTGCAGGGCGGCACGCCCGGCGCCTACCTGGCCGGGTTCTCCCAGCTGGCCCAGCCGGCCGACCTGGCCATCGGGGCGATCAAGGCGGTGTTCTTCGGGATCGCCGCCGGCATCGTCGCCTCCTACCGCGGGCTCAACCCGCCGCCGGGTCCGAAGGGCGTGGGCGACGCGGTGAACCAGGCGGTGGTGATCAGCTTCATCATGGTCTTCATGATCAACATGGTGCTGACCGTGCTGTACCTGGCCATCGTGCCGACGAAGGGAAGCTGAGATGGCCGGACGCGTCGTGGACCGGGCGAAATCGGTCGCCAACGCGCCGTTGGGCACCCTGGACACCCTGGGTGACCAGGGTTGGTTCTACATCCGGGCGATGCGCTGGGCGCCCCGCACGGTCGTGCGCTACAAGCGAGAAGTCCTGCGCATCCTGACCGAGGTCACCTTCGGTGCCGGCGGCCTGGCGCTGGTCGGCGGCACGGTGATCATCGTCGCGCTGCTGACCTCGTTCACCGGCGCGGTGGTCGGCCTGCAGACGTACTCCGGGCTCGATCAGCTCGGCGCCGCGGCGTTCACCGCGTTCATCTCGGCGTACTTCAACACCCGCGAGATCGGCCCGCTGACCTCGACCATCGGGCTGACCGCCACCGTCGGTGCCGGGTTCACCGCCCAGCTCGGCGCGATGCGCATCTCCGAGGAGATCGACGCGCTGGAGGTGATGGCGGTGCCGAGCCTGCCGTTCCTGGTCACCACCCGGGTGCTCGCCGGGTTCGTGGCCATCGTGCCGCTGTACGCGGCCGGGCTGCTCACCTCCTACCTGGCCTCGCGGTTCACCGTCTCGGTCTTCTACGGCCAGTCGCTGGGCACCTATGACCACTACTTCAACCTGTTCCTGCCGCCGATCGACATCTTCTACTCCTTCCTGAAGGTGCTGGTCATCGCGGTGTTGATCATTCTCATCCACTGCTACTACGGCTACCGCGCCACCGGCGGTCCGGCCGGGGTGGGCGTGGCGGTAGGACGTTCGGTGCGGGCCTCGCTGGTGTTGATCTTCGTGTTCGACATCTTCGTGAGCCTCGCCCTGTGGGGCTCCACGACGACGGTGAAGATCGCCTGATGGCCGACCGACTCGCTCCGCTGCCCCGCCGGCTGCTCGGTCTGGGCATGATCGCGCTGGTGGTGGCCATCCTCGGCACCTGCGTCGCCGTCTACAACAAGGTGTTCACCGACACCGTCGCGGTCGGTCTGCAGGTCGACCAGGTGGACAACTCGTTCCTGGAGAAGGCCGAGGTGCGGCTGCGCGGGGTGGCGGTCGGCGAGGTCAGCGAGGTCAGTGCGGACGGCACCAGCGCCAACCTGACGCTCGCGCTGAACCCCGACCAGGTGGCCAACGTCCCGCGCAACGTGACCGCCCGGCTGGTGCCCAAGAGCCTGTTCGGCGAGCGCTTCGTGTCCCTGGACGTGCCGGCGAACCCCACCGCCGAGTCGATCCGGGCCGGCGACGTGATCACCCGCGACCGTTCGGCCAACACCATCGAGCTGGAGCAGGTCTTCGCCGACACCCTGCCGCTGCTGCAGGCCGTCGCGCCGGCGGACCTGGCCGCCACCCTCGGCGCGCTGGACCAGTCGCTGACCGGGCGGGGCGAGCAGCTCGGCCAGACGCTGGTGGCGTTGCACCGGTACCTGCAGCGGTTCAACCCCTCGCTGCCCGACCTGACCGCCGACGTCCGGGCCCTGCCCAAGGCCACCGACACCCTGTCGGAGGCGGTTCCCGACCTGGTCGAGGCGGCCACCGACCTGACCACCACCAGCAACACCCTGGTGGAGAAGGAGGGCGAGCTGGAGACCACGATCGACACGGTCGGCGAGGCCTCCGACGAGCTCTACGACTTCGTCCGTCGCAACCAGGATGACCTGGTCGACGCGGTCGACGTGGCCCGCCCGACCCTGGAACTGCTGGAGCGCTACTCCCCGGAGATCGTGTGCCTGTTCGACCAGATCTCTGCGGCGGTACCGAGGATCAACAAGGTGTTCGGCACGCCGGAGCGGCCCGCGCTGAACATCACCCTGGAGATCGCGTTCACCCGGGGCAAGTACCTGCCGCGCAAGGACGAGCCGGAGTTCACCGACAACCGGGGACCGATGTGCTACCCGCAGGCCATGCCGCCGACCAACGCACCGCAGTACCCGGGCGGCAAGCCGTTCCAGGACGGCGCGACCCCGGTCGGGGCGACCGGGCTGCCCACCGGGGCGATCCCCGGCCTGCCGGGCACCATCCCGGGCCTGCCGACCCTGCCTGCGCTGCCGTCCCTGCCGCTGCTGGGCGGATCCTCGGCCAGTGGCCCGTCCCAGGACCGGCCGTCACTGCCCGGCCCACTGTCGGGCGGGAGGTGAGCACACGATGAACGCGTTGCGCGGCGTAGGTGCCCCGCTGACCAAGTTCGTGATCTTCGCCGTGATCACCGTCCTGTGCACGATGGTGCTGGCCAGCACCATCGCCAACAGCACCGGCAAGGCCGGCACCGACTACAACGCCCGGTTCGTCGACGCCACCGGCCTGCTGACCGGCGACGAGGTCCGGATCGCCGGGGTCCGGGTCGGCCAGGTGGAGGAGATCAGCCTGGTCGACCGCAAGGTCGCGCTGGTCCGCTTCTCGGTCGACGAGGGCATGCGGCTGCCACGCTCCACCATGGCGACCATCAAGTTCCGCAACCTGATCGGCCAGCGCTACCTGTCGCTGTCCCAGGGGCCCGCAGCGCCCGGCGAGGTGCTCGCCGAGGGCGCCACCCTGCCGCTGGAGCAGACCCGCCCGGCGCTGAACCTCACCCAGCTGTTCGCCGGGTTCCGGCCGCTGCTGCAGGCACTGTCCCCGGAGGACGTGAACAAGCTGTCCTATGAACTGGTCACCGTGCTGCAGGGGGAGGGCGGCACCATCTCCAGCCTGCTCTCGCACACCGCCTCGCTGAGCTCCACGCTGGCCGACAAGGACCAGGTGATCGGCTCGGTGATCGACAACCTGAACCTGGTGCTGGACACGGTGAACGAGCGCGACACCGAGTTCACCCAGCTGATCGTCACCGTCCGCGAGCTGGTCTCCGGGCTGTCCCAGGACCGGGACTCGATCGGCGACGCGGTGGAGTCGATCGGCGAGCTGACCGACGTCACCGCCGACCTGCTCTCCGACGCCCGCCCGCCGTTGGAGGACGACATCCGCCACCTGGGCGACCTGGCCGCCAACCTCAACGACAACGAGGAACTGGTACAGCGCTTCTTCGACACCGCGCCGCGCAAGCTGGACCTGCTGATCCCGCTGGGCACCTACGCCGGCTGGTTCAACTTCTACCTCTGCGGGATCGGCGGCACGCTGACCCTGCCGCCGCCGCTGGACGTACTCGGGCCACAAGAGGTCGAGCTGCCGCCCGGGCTCCCACCGATCGGCACGGATCCGCGGTGCGACGGTGACGCGGATCCGGCCTCGTACCCGCTCCCGATGACCGGGGGCAACTGATGGGGTCGTTCAGCAAGCGCAACCCGATCCCGATCGGGATCATCAGCCTGGCGGTGATCGCCGGCCTGCTGCTCATCGCGTTCCGTGCGGACACCCTGCCGGTGATCGGTTCCGGCCCGGAGTACCGCGCCGAGTTCCGCGAGGCGGCCGGGCTGCAGTCCGGCGATGAGGTGCGGATCGCCGGGGTCAAGATCGGCAAGGTCACCGGGGTGTCGCTGAGCAATGCCAAGGTGCTGGTGACCTTCCGGGCCAAGGACGCCGACCTCGGTGACCAGAGCTCGGCCTCGATCCAGATCAAGACGCTGCTGGGCAACAAGTTCCTGGCGATCGACCCGGCCGGCGACCAGCCGCTCGACCCCGACACCCCGATCCCGGTGGAGCGCACCGTCGCCCCGTACGACGTGGTGGAGGCGTTCAACGCGCTCACCGACCAGGTGGGCGAGCTGAACACCGAGCAGCTGGCGGCCAGCCTGCGCACCCTGTCCGAGACCTTCCGGGACACCCCGGACGAGGTGCGGGCCTCGCTCGACGGGCTGAGCCGGCTTTCGGTCACCGTGGCCAGCCGCGACCAGCAGATCGCCAAGCTGCTGGGCAACACGAACAAGGTCAGCGATCTGCTGGCCGTGCGCAACGACGACATCGACCGGATCCTGGCCGACGGCAGCACGCTGCTGGCCGAGCTGAACTCCCGGCAGGAGGCGATCAGCCGCCTGCTGGACGGCACCCGGCGGCTGTCCACCCAGCTGCGCGGTCTGATCGACGACAACGAGAGCCAGATCCGCGACACGCTGGACGAGCTGGACGAGCTGACCGACACCCTGGAGCGCAACCAGGACAACCTGGTCAAGATCACCCGTCGCCTCGGACCGTTCGTCACGGTGTTCAGCAACACCCTGGGCAACGGCCGCTGGTTCGACAGCTTCCTCGACGGTCTGCTCCCCTCGCCGCTGCCCGATACGACGACCCCTGACCAGCAGATTGGAGGTGGCGGGTGAGCGCGGAGAGTTCGCGGGGGCGCGTCTGGTACGCCATCGTCGCGCTGGTCGCGGTGCTGGCCCTGGTCGCCGCGGCGGCCGTGGTGTACCTCGCCGCCCGCCCGGCGGCCACCCGGTACGCCGCGATGTTCGACAGCGTGATCGGGGTGTACCCGGGCAACGAGGTACGGATGCTCGGCGTACCGGTCGGCGCGGTCGACGAGCTGCGCCCGGAGGGTCGGCTGGTGCGGGTGGAGTTCCACATCGACAGCGGCATCCAGGTGCCCGCCCAGGCCTTCGCGATGGTCGTCTCGCCGACCGTGGTGGCCGACCGTTTCATCCAGCTGCCGGTGTACGACGGCGGCCCCACGCTGCCCGAGGGCTCGGTGATTCCGGCCGACCGGACGTCCTCCCCGGCCGAGTTCGACGACCTGCTGGCCTCGGTGCAGAAGCTGACCACCTCGCTCGGCCCCCAGGGGGTCAACCAGAACGGCGCCCTGTCCGAGGCACTGAAGACCACCGCGGACAACCTCGAGGGCAACGGCCAGCGGCTGAACACCACGCTGGACAACGTCTCCCAGGCGGTCAACACGCTCAACGGCTCCCGCGAGGACCTGTTCGGCACGGTGCGCAACCTGCAGTCGTTCACCACCAACCTCAAGCAGAACGACGGCAAGGTCCGCGAGTTCACCCGGCAGTTCGCCGAGGTCAACGACTTTCTGGCCGGCGAGCGGGAGGACATCGGCACCTCGCTGAACGAGCTCTCCGAGACCCTCGGCGAGGTGGCGGTCTTCGTCCGGGACAACCGTGCGGACATCCGGAGCAACGTCGACAAGCTGGCCGAGATCCTGGACACGGTCAACGACGAGCGGCTCGCCCTGGAGCAGACCCTGGACACCGCGCCGCAGGCACTGAGCGGTCTGCTCGGTGTCTACAACGCTCGTTCCGGCACCTTGGACACTCGGGTCAACCTGACCCAGGTGTTGATCTGCCTGATCCTGGGCCGGTTGAACGACACCCTCCAGTTGCCCCTGCCCGCGCCGATCCTGATGGCCCTGGGCGCGGTGGTACAGACCTTCGCCGGGCTGATCCAGACGGTGGTGCCCGGCGGGCTCGCCGGCTGCGCGGCCCTGCCCACCGGCGCGGCCGCGGCGACCAGCCCGGATCCCGGTGCGGCCAACCCGGTACCGGCGCTGCCCAACCCGCTGGCCCCGAACGTGACCGGCGCCAAGCCGCAGGCCCGATCGACGATCCCGCCGGCCCGCCAGCCCTCCGGGACCACACCGGGAGCGCCACCGCTGCCGATGATGCTGGGAGGCGGGCGATGAGCCGGGTGCCGCGCACCGTCGCCAGGCTGGCCGCCACCGGGCTGGCCGTCACGCTGCTGGCCGGGTGTGGCCAGGTGTCGCTGCAGAACGTGCCGCTGCCCGGCGGAGCCGACCTCGGCGACGAGCCGTACGAGGTCACCGTGCAGTTCCGTGATGTGCTGGACCTGGTCCCGCAGTCGGCCGTCAAGGTCAACAACGTGACGGTCGGCGCGGTGCGGGAGATCCAGCTCGACCCGGCGACCTGGTCGGCCCAGGTGTTGGTGGCGCTCAACGGCGGGGTGACCCTGCCGGCCAACTCCACCGCCCAGCTCAAGCAGACCACCCTGCTCGGCGAGAAGTTCATCCTGCTCGCCGCGCCGACCGACGCGCCGGCGGCCGGTCGGCTCGCCGACGGCGGGGTGATCCCGCTGGACCGGACCAACCGCAACCCGGAGGCCGAAGAGCTCTTCGGCGCGCTCTCGCTGCTGCTCAACGGCGGCGGGCTGGGCAAGGTGCAGAACATCGCCCGCGAGGTGAACAAGGCGCTGGAGGGCAACGAGACCGATGTCAAGGCGCTGCTGCGCGACCTGGACACCCTCACCGGCACCCTGGACGGCGAGCGCGGCAACATCACCCGGGCGCTGGACGGGGTGGACAAGCTCTCGGTCCGGCTGGCCGATCAGCGGGAGAACCTGGACAAGGTGCTCACCGACCTGGAGCCCGGCCTGGCCGTGCTCAACCGGCAGCGCGAGGACCTGGTCGACCTGCTGGAGTCGCTGGACCGGCTCTCCGAGGTGACCGTGAACGTGGTCAACCGCAGCCGCGACGATCTGATCGCCGACCTGAAGGCCCTGCGACCGACGCTGCGCGAGCTGGCCCGCACCGGCGACGACATCCCGAAGTCGCTCGAGGTGGTGGCCACCATCCCGTTCACCGACGCGGCCATCCCCGCGATTCGGGGGGACTTCATGAATCTCAATCTCAAGCTCGATCTCAGCGTCGCGGACCTGCTCGCCAACCTGACGAGCCTGCTACCCGTTCCGGTCGCCCTGCCCACCACCCTGCCGACTCGCGCGCCCGAGCCGCTGACCACCCTCCCGGGGGTCCCGATGGACGTGCCGAAGCTGCCGGGGCTGGGCCTGCCCGGCTCGGACGACGAGGATGAGGACGGTCCCGACTTGTCCGACGCGCTGCCGCTACCCGGGCTCGGAGGCGGACGATGATCACCCGCTCGACGATCGTCAAGGCCGTCCTCTTCGTCGTGCTCACCGTCGGCCTGGTGCTCTACATCGGCGGGGCGTTCCTCGGGCTGTTCTCGTTCTTCGGAGCCAAGCCGTACCTGGTGCAGATGCCGATGGGCAATGCCTCCGGCATCTTCCCCCGGGCCGAGATCACCGTTCGCGGGGTCGAGGTCGGTGCGGTCAAGCAGCTGCGGTTGACCCGCGACGGGGTGACGGCCGAGCTGGAGATCGACGGGGCGGCGCCGCCGATCCCGGCCGACCTGACCGCTGTGGTGGCCAGCCGCACGGCGGTCGGCGAGCGGTTCATCGACCTGCGCCCGAACACCGGGTCCGGCCCGTTCCTGACCGACGGGGCCACCATCCCGGCCGAGCGGGTCGCCGTGCCGATCCCGGTCGAGGACGTGCTGCTCGGCCTGGACAAGCTGGCCGCCGACGTCCCGCTGGACGACCTGCGCACGGTGGTCGGCGAGCTGGGCCGGGGCTTCAACGGTCTGGGCCCGAAGCTGCAGCTGCTGCTGGACTCCACCAGCTCGCTGACCAACGAGGCCACCGCGAACCTGCCGCAGACGCTGGCGCTGATCCGGGACACCCGGACGGTGCTGCAGACCACGAACGACCTCGCCGACCCGATCAAGGCGGGGGCGGCGGACCTGCGCGAGGTGGCCGCGCAGCTCAAGCAGAGCGACGGCGACATCCGTCGGCTGCTGGAGACCGGCCCGGACGCGGCCCGGGAGATCAGCGCGCTGCTCGACGAGTCCGGCGACGGGCTGTCAGACGTGATCTCCGAGGGTCTGACCGCGAGCTACATCCTGCGCTCGCGGCTCAACGCGGTGAAGCACGTGCTGATCGGTTATCCGATGCTGGTCGCGCTGGTGCCGACCCTGGTGCCCGGCGACGACACCGCGCACATCGGCCTGGCGGTGAACTTCGACGACCCGCCGACCTGCACCACCGGCTACGAGAGCACGGTCCGGCGGCAGGGGGTCAATGTGGTGAAGCCGTGGCCGATCAACTACCGCGCCTACTGCGACGAGCCGATCTACGACGTCACCGGGGTCCGCGACATCAAACCGCAGTACCCGTTCAAGGACGGCAAGCCGCAGCGCCCGCCGGAGTGGTACTCCGCGTTCTACCTCGACGGGCCGAAGAAGGGCATCTTCGGCGACCCGGTCAAGGCCCGCCGGGACAACACCGACTTCGACCGCTCCTACCGGCGCGGCCGCTGGCAGGACGCACCGCCGATGGTGGGGCTGCTCAACGCCCCCGGGCAGCAGGGCGAGTTCGGCTTGACCTCGGTGCTGCTGCTGCCCGCCCGGTGACCGTCCGGGTGTGCGGCGCGATGATCTCCCCGGCGTCCGGCGTGGCGGGATTCCGGGCTGGTCAGCAGGCCGGGCGGGGGTGCCGGCGAGGGGTGCCGCAGCGACCGCTCTACCCTCTGTGGCGATGACAACGTCGATGAGGACGTCGATGAGGACGTTGCTGAGCGGTCCCGGCGGCTCCGCCGACCGGGTCACCGTGCTCGCCCGGGTTGCCGTCGGCGCCGTGGTTCTGGGCCTGGCCGGCGTGCTCGTGTTCGGTGGGCTGTGGCTGACCGCGACCCGGGGTGAGCGCGCCGAGGTGGCCGCCGCCCGGGAAGGGGCCCTGGGTGCCGCCCGGCAGATCGCGGTCAACCTGCAGACCCTCGACCACTCGACCGTGGACACGGGCATGGACATCTGGATGGCCTCGGCCACCGGCCCGCTGCTGGAGGAGCTCACCAAGAACCGGGCCCAGTACGTCGAGCAGATCCGCAAGGTCCGGACCACCACCAGCGCCCGGCTGGTGGACGCCGCACTCGCCGACCTGGACCCGGCTTCCGGTCGCGCCAGGGTGATCGCCGCGGTCGACGTCAACACCAGCCAGACGCTGAACGGCACGCCCACGCCGGCGGTCGGCAAGCAGGTACGCATCCAACTCGAGCTCGTCCGCACGCCGGACGCCGGATGGAAGGCCGCCGCCGCCAGCGCCATCCGATCCTGATTCCGTGAGGACCCCGATCCCATGTCCCCTGACTCCAGGCCCGGCCCGGCCGTCGACACCGTCGGCACCGGCGATCCGGCCGTCGATACCGCCGGTGCGGCGGCCACCGAGACGGTCGTCGAGCCCGCCGGCTCGGCCGAGGTCCGGCCCGCCGGTTCGGCCGAAACTGAACGCCGGTCCCGGTTGGTGCTGCTGATCGGGATGGTCGCCGTGCTGCTGCTGGCCGGCGCCGTGCTGCTCGGCGTGGCCCGGCACGCGGCGGTCACCAACGGGCCGCTGGCGAACGAGGCGTTCGTCGACGCCCCGGAGACCGCCGAGCTGATCGGGCAGGCCACCGAGGCGATGAAGACGGTGTACTCCTACGACCACCGTTCGCTGGCCGCGAACGAGCAGGCCGCCCGGGCGGTGATCACCGGACCGTTCGTCGAGGAGTTCGGCCGGGTGTTCGAGCCGGTCAAGCAGCTCGCGCCGGCCCAGCAGGCGGTCCTCACGACCACCGTGGCGGCGGTCGGGGTCAGCCTGCTGCAGGGCGACCGGGCCCGGCTGCTGATGATGGTCGACCAGCGGGGCACCCGCGCGGGCAACCAGCAGATCACCGGGATCACCGGGCGGCTGGTGGTCGACGCCGAGCGGGTGGACGGACGCTGGAAGATCGCGGGGGTGACCGAGGAATGACGGCGCGGATGTCCACCCCGTGGCGGATCGTGCTCGGGTTCGCGATCGTGCTGGCGGTCGGTGCCCTGGGCGCGGCGGGCTGGTTCGGCTACCGCTGGTACGACGCGGCGCAGGGCACCTCGCCGGAGGCGGTGCAGGCTCGGGACGGCGCGCTCAAGGCGGCCCGCCAGCTCGCGGTCACCCTGCAGACGATCGACCCCGGCCAGCCGGAGCAGGGCCTGGACTCCTGGGAGGCGGCGGCCACCGGCGACCTGCTGGAGCAGCTCAGGCGCGATCGCGGGAAGTACCTCGAGCAGCTGAAGAAGTCGCCGCGCAGCAGCACCGCGACCGAACTGGACACCGCCCTCACCGAGCTCGATGTGTCCTCCGGGACCGCCGCCGCGATCATCGCGCTGGACGTCACCCAGTCCGCGGTGGTCAACCAGCGGCGGGCCCCGGCCACCGTCCGCCAGCTGCGGGTCAAGCTGACCCTCAGCCAGACCGATGCCGGGTGGAAGATCTCCGGGACCAGCCTCCTCCCCACCTGAGTCAGGAGTTTCGTGACCGTGCAGCGCCGCACTCCATCCCTGCGGGCGGGCGACCGGCCGACCCGGGGGACAGGCACGCACCCCGGTCGGGACCAGGACGACCACCCCACCGAGACGTTCGGCCAGGTGCCCGACGAGGCGGACGACCGGGGCGACGCGTACCCCGAGGACCGGGACCAGCCCACCCAGGTGATCGACGCCGTCCGGGACGACGCCGACCCGGAGCCGAACCGTCCCTCGGGGGCCGACGAGCTGTTCGGCGGCGGGCCGGCGGCCTCGGAGGACGACCGGGCCACCTCGGTCATCCCCCGGGTGCCGGCGGACGAACCGCGCACCGACCGGTTCGCCGCGTACCAGGAACCCGGTCCCGCCGATCCCCCCGCCGAGGGGCCGGGGGGGCGGGTCGCACCGGCGGCCGCGGCAGCGGCCGGCGGCCCGTCCGTGCCGGACGCCGCGTCGGACACGGGTGGGGACACGGCGCCGGACGCGGCCACCGCGTCGGATGGGCTCGATCCTGCCGACGGCGACGGGACCGACCGGAAGTCCGACCGGGCCGCGCGGAAGGCGGCCAAGGCCGAGCAGAAGGCCGCCGCGCAGTCCGCCAAGGTCGAGCGGAAGGTGGCCAAGGCGGAGGAGAAGTCCGACCGCAAGGCCGCCGCCAGGGCCGCGAAGGCCGACCGGCGGACCGGACCGGTCGAGGAGACCGAGGCCTCCACCGTCGACTCGGCCGCTCCGGCCCTCGACGCCTCGACGCCCGCCGACCGCCCCGCAACCGACTCCGCAACCAGTTCCGGCGCCGACCCGGACATCCCGGCCGCCGGTGCCGACGCCAACCGGACCCCGGTGGCGAACGCGCGCCGTCCGGCGCCGGTGCTGCTGGTCGTGTTGCTGCTGGTGGTCGCGGTGGCCGGGGGCGGAGCGGCCTGGCTGTTCCGCGAGCAGGCCGGGCAGGCCGCCAAGCGACAGCCGACGAGCAACGTGGCGATGCTGGACAAGGCCGCCACGGCCGAGGCGGTCGCGCAGGTGAGCGCCGCGGTCGAGGCAATCTACTCCTACGACGCCGCGTCGTTGGACGCGAGCGAGTCGAAGGCTCTGGCGTTGGTGAGCCGGGCCTATGCCGACGAGTTCAAGCGGAACTTCGCCGCGGTGCGTGCCCTGAGCCCGCAGCAACGGGCCTCGCTCACCTCGAAGGTGGTGGCGGCGGGCGTCGTGTCGCTCACCGAGCGCAGGGCCACGATGCTCGTGATGGTGGATCAGCAGGGCCGGCGGCGTGACAGCCCGGAGCCGTTGAAGGCCGCCGTGCGCCTCAGTGTGACGGCTCAGCGGGTGGACGGTCAGTGGAAGGTCTCCGACGTCAACCAGAAGTAGCGGTCGGCCGGCATCCGGGCTGATCGAACTGCCGGTCGTCCCCCGGGAGAGACCGCTTGTCGCCGATTAGCATCTTGACTCGGACGGCCAGTGGCGTCACTCTTAGTACCGCGATGGTTGCCTGTGCGCCCCGTGTCGACAGCGGCTGCGTTTGCGGCTAGACTGCCTCTTTGCGCTGCCTTCATTCAGTACACATGATCGACTAGGCCCAGATCCACGCCCGGTTCGGTCACGGGGTCCCGTCTGGCGGGAGCGCGCTAACACGGCAACGGCTTCGCTTCACCCTGCCTGCCCGCGCGTCGGTGCAGTGCCGTCGAGAAGGGTCCCGGACCTCCCGCCCGGGTCGGTGCTCGACGGTACTCGTCACGGACGACACGTGCCAGGGGGAGCGCGCCAGCGTAGTTCTCGGAAGGACGCATCTTGGCTGTCTCCCGCGCGACAACGTCCACCGCAGACTCGACGATCGGGGCCGCTTCCGGGAATGGAGCGGCGCACTCCAACTTTCCCGGTGCCCCGACCCGGGTCTCCTTCGCCAAGATCCAGGAGCCGCTAGAGGTTCCGGACCTGCTCGACCTGCAAACCCAGTCGTTCGAGTGGCTGGTCGGCGCAGAGGACTGGTTCGAGCGCCGGATCGAAGCCGGCGAGGAGCTGCCGGTCGGTGGTCTCGAGGAGGTCCTTGCCGAGATCTCGCCGATCGAGGACTTCTCCGGCTCGATGTCGCTGTCCTTCTCCGACCCGCGCTTCGATGAGACGAAGGCGCCGGTGGAGGAGTGCAAGGACAAGGACATGACCTACGCGGCTCCGCTGTTCGTCACCGCGGAGTTCACCAACAACAGCACCGGTGAGATCAAGAGCCAGACGGTATTCATGGGCGACTTCCCGGTGATGACCGACAAGGGCACGTTCATCATCAACGGCACCGAGCGGGTAGTGGTGTCCCAGCTCGTCCGCTCGCCGGGTGTGTACTTCGACCACAACGTCGACAAGGCCACCGACAAGGACGTCTACTCCGTCAAGATCATTCCCAGTCGGGGTGCCTGGCTGGAGTTCGACGTCGACAAGCGCGACACCGTCGGCGTGCGCATCGACCGCAAGCGCCGCCAGCCGGTCACCGTGCTGCTGAAGGCGCTGGGCTGGAGCACCGAGCAGATCCGCGAGCGCTTCTCCTTCTCCGAGACGCTGCTGGCCACCCTGGAGAAGGACCACACCGCCGGCACAGACGAGGCGCTGCTCGACATCTACCGCAAGCTGCGTCCCGGCGAGCCGCCCACCAGGGAGAGCGCGCAGACCCTGCTGGAGAACCTGTTCTTCAAGGACAAGCGCTACGACCTGGCCAAGGTCGGCCGCTACAAGGTCAACAAGAAGCTCGGCCTGCGTACCGCGAACGAGATCGGCACGCTCACCGAGGAAGACGT